>DASTCB010000204.1:0-10589 GCA_035711585.1 Sphingomicrobium sp. | reverse complement strand
CCTCGCTCGACCTGCTGTCCGACATCGTGCGCAACCCGGCCTTCGCCGATGCCGAGGTCGAGCGGGTCCGCAACCAGACCCTGACGGGCATCGCCCAGGAGATGAAGGATCCCAATGGGATCGCCGCGCGGATGCTGCCATCCCTGCTCTACGGGGCGTCGCACCCCTATGCCACGCTGGGTGGCGGCGATCCGGAGGCGATCAAGCGCTTTGCCCGCGCTGACCTGACCGGGTTCAAGGATCGCTGGCTGCGGCCGGACAATCTCGAGATCTTCATCGTTTCGGATCGGCCATTGTCGGAGGTCCAGGCGGCGCTCGACGAACGGTTCGGGCGTTGGGAGGCTCCAGCGGTCCCTAAGGGAATTAAGCAGTTCGCTGCTCCGCTGGCGCGCGTGACCAGCCCCCGCATCGTCCTGATCGACCGGCCGCAATCGCCCCAATCGGTCATCCGCGGCGGCCAGCTGACTCCGGTCGACCCGAAGAGCGACATCACCGCGCTGACCAGTGCCAACGATGTCATCGGCGGCAACTTCCTGGCCCGTATCAACATGGACCTGCGCGAGACCAAGGGCTGGTCCTATGGCGTGCGGGGGACGGTGCAGATCAACGAGAACGCGGTCCCCTACATCATCTCCGCCCCTGTCCAGGCTGACCGGACGGCGGATTCGATCCGCGCGCTGGCGCAGAATTATGGCGAGTTCCTCGGCGCCAAGGGCACGACCCAGGAGGAGCTGACCCGGATCACTGCGAAGAATGTCCAGGAGCTGCCGGGACGCTTTGAAACCTCGGAGGCCGTGCTGACGGGAATGCAGACCAACGCGCTGCTCGGCCGGCCCGACAATTATTACGAGCTGCTGGCCGACAAGTACCGGGCGCAAACCCGGGCAAGCCTGGACGCGGCCGTCCGCGCGGCTATCTCGCCGCAGGGCTTCGTGTGGGTGGTGGTCGGCGACGCCGCCAAGGTGAAGCCGCAGCTCGACAAGCTGGGCATGCCAGTAGAGGTGGTGACCGCTCGCTGATTCAGGTTCGGTAGCTCACCTGCGTGATGTGCCCCATCTTGCGGCCTGGGCGCGGCTCGCCCTTGCCATAGAGGTGGAGGTGAAGGCTGGATGATAGCGGCTCGAGCCAGTTCTGAACCTCGGGTCCGATGATGTTGCGCATCTGGACGAAATGGCCGGTGCGCTTCGTCAGTCCGAGCGGCAGCCCACAGATTGCACGGACATGTTGCTCGAATTGCGAGGTTTCGGCTCCCTCGATCGTCCAGTGGCCGCTATTGTGGACGCGCGGCGCGATCTCGTTGACCAGCGGCCCTTGCTCAGTGGCAAAGAACTCGACCGTCAACACACCGACGTGTTGCAGCGCGTCGGCAATCGCCATCGCCATGGCTTCGGCAGCTTCGGCCTGCGCTTCAATGCCGGCGCCGGCGGGAAGCGTGGACAGGCGGAGGATGCCGCCCTCGTGTATGTTATTCGGACTGTCCCAAAGCGCGATGCCGCCGTCGGCCGACCGCGCGAGGATGACCGAAAACTCGGCGTCGAAGCTGATTCCGGCTTCGGCTACAGCAGGTTCCGCCCCGATTGCCTCCCATGCCAGTCGAACGTCATTGGCCGAGTGGATCCAGGCCTGGCCCTTGCCATCATAGCCGTAGCGCCGTGTCTTGAGGACCAGAGGCGTCCCCAGCGCGGCGACCGCGCGCTCGACTTCGTCGAGGTTTGAAACCGCCCGCCATGGAGCGACGCGCGCGTATTTCTCGATGAACTCCTTTTCGTGCGCTCGATCCTGCGCGATGGCGAGTGATCGCGTACCGGGGCGAAGCTTGCTTCCCAGTGCCTCAAGCGGTCGGACGGGCAGATTCTCAAACTCGTAGGTGGCGACGTCGCAGGTATCAGCGAACCCCCGCAGCGCCACTTCGTCATCGAATGAAGCCCTTGTAAAAAGCGATGCGACTTCGGCGGCACAGGGGCGCTCATGGGGATCGAAGATGTGGCATCGGTAGCCGAGCTGGGCCGCGGCCAGCGCCATCATCCGGCCAAGCTGGCCGCCTCCCAATATGCCGATGATGGAACCGGGAGGAATGCTCATTCCGGCTGTTCGGGAACCGCGTCGGTCTGCCTGGCGCGCCATTCCGCCAGCCGGGCGGCAAGCGCATCATCGCCATTGGCCAGCATCGCCGCGGCGAGCAGCGCCGCGTTGACCGCGCCGGCCTTGCCGATGGCCAGCGTCCCGACCGGGATTCCGGCAGGCATCTGGACGATCGACAGCAGGCTATCCATTCCCTTCAGCGCATGGCTTTCGATTGGCACTCCCAGCACCGGAAGCTCGGTCATCGACGCGGCCATGCCGGGCAAGTGGGCAGCGCCACCGGCGCCGGCGATGATCGCCTTGAGCCCTCGTTCCTTGGCGGAATGGGCATAATCGTACAGACGTTTCGGGGTGCGATGGGCCGAAACGACGCGCACCTCATGGGGAACTTCGAGGGCTTCGAGCGTTTCTCCAGCATGGCGCATCGTGTCCCAGTCGGAGGTGCTGCCCATGATGATCCCGATCAGCGGATCCGACATTCGAAGTTTTCCCGCGGCCTCTTGGAACTGGCGGCTTAGTGGCGCATCGCATCTGGCGCAATCCGGGACAGGCCAAAGCCGGGAATCCACATTGTCACGAAATTGGGCTAAGCATGTCCTGGAAATCGGGGGCTAAGGACATGCACGACGTCGCTCTAGAGCAGCGCGACCCGGCAGAATTGCTTGAAGAAATCGCGCGCTTGCGCGCCGACGTGCTGCGCCTGGAAGCCAGGGTCGAGGAGCTCGATCGGCTGGCGCATCGCGATGCGCTGGTCCCGTTGGCGAATCGGCGGGGCATGCTGCGCGAGCTGGAAACCATGATCGCGCGCCATGACCGCCACGACACGCCGGCGGCGATGCTGTTCGTCGATCTGAACGACCTCAAGGTGCTCAACGACCAGTTCGGCCACTGCGGCGGCGATGCGGCGCTGGTGCTGGTGGCCGAGAAGCTGCTTGCTGGAACCCGCGCCAATGATTGCGTCGCCCGGCTGGGCGGCGATGAATTCTGCGTGCTGCTCGATCATGCCGACCAGAAAAGCGCGCTCGAAACCGCCGAGCGGCTGGTCGACAGCATCGCCGGCCAGGAACTGATGTTCGAGGGGACCCCGATCCCGCTGTCGGTCGCGATCGGGGTAACGCTGATCGAAAAGGGCGACACGCCGGCCACTGTCCTGGCCCGCGCCGACAAGGCCATGTATCGAGTCAAGGCTGCGGCTTAGCGGCCGCGCCTACCTTTCACTCAAATAGTAGCGATCCCTGACCGACAGATCTTCGGCAAGCTCGTAGACGATCGGCTGTCCGGTCGGGATTTCGAGCGAGACGATGTCGGCGTCGGGAATGTTGGACAGATGCTTTTCCAGCGCGCGGAGCGAATTGCCGTGGGCCGAGACCATCACCCGCTCGCCTCCGCGCAGCGCGGGCGCGATCTCCGCGTCATAATAGGGCAGCACCCGCTGTATCGTGTCCTTGAGGCTCTCGGTTTGAGGAATGGGAATCCCGGAGTAGCGGCGGTCGCCTGATAGCTGGTAGGGGCTTTGGGCGTCGAGCGGCGGCGGCGGGATATCGAACGAGCGTCGCCAGATCTGCACCTGCTCGGTCCCGACCTTGTCGATCATCTCCTGCTTGTTGAGCCCGGTCAGCCCGCCATAGTGGCGCTCATTGAGACGCCAGTCCTTGTCGACCGGAAGCCACAGCGACTTCAGCTCGTGCAGGACGAGGTGGAGCGTGCGGATCGCCCGGGTCTGCAGCGAGGTGAAGCAGCGGTCGAACTCGAAGCCCTTTTCGGCGAGCAGCCTTCCCGCCGTGCGCGCTTCGATCACCCCGGCCGAGGACAAGTCGACGTCCCACCAGCCGGTGAAGCGATTCTCGAGGTTCCACTGCGACTGGCCGTGGCGGAGCAGGACCAGCGTCGGCATCAGGCTTCGACCTTCTCCGCTGCGCTGGCCTTGATGGCCTTTGCCTTCTTGAGCTCCGGCAGGATCGCGTGAAGCGCATCGAGGCAGGAACCCGCCAGATATTTGGACCGTTCCGGGCTCCAGCCATAGACCTCATCCGGCAGGTCGAGATTATCCTTGAACGGCATTTCCAGCGTCATCGACACGCAGCCGTAGCGTTCGGCCAGCTGGGTGGTCGACATCGACATGTTCGCCTCCCCCGGCGCCGGGATTTCATAGCCCTGGCGGGTCTGGAAATCGGGCGAGATGCGCTCCAGCGTCTCGCTGAACAGCTTGAACAGCCGGCTCTGTCGCTCGGCAATCGAGGGGATGCCCTCGAAGCCGGCGAGGAAATTGGCGGGGATCGCCTCGTCGCCATGCACGTCCATGGCGAAATCGGGCGGAGTCTCGTCCATCGCGTTGCGGACGCAGAGCACTTCCGGGCTCATCTCGGCGGTTGGCGCGTGCCATTCGCGGTTGAGGTTGACCCCGACCGCATTGGTGCGCAGGTGGCCCCGGCGCGACCCGTCGGGGTTCATATTGGGAACGATATGAAAGCTGCACTCGCGGCGCAGGACGCGCGCGATCGGATCGTCCGGGTCGGTCAGCTTTTCCAGCGCGCCTTCCATCCACCATTCGGCCATCGTCTCGCCCGGGTGCTGGCGCGCGTAGAGCCAGACGGTGAGCTCGCCCTCGCCGAGCGACAGGCAGTCGATGTCCTGGCCGTCGAGGCTCTTGCCGAGGCTGCGATACTCGACGCCGGGCAGGGCGGCGACGGTCGACACCAGGTCATGGTGGCGCTCCATCGAATAGGGCGCGAAATAAGCGACCCACACCAGGTCGGTCTCCGGCACGAACCTGATGGTCAGGACTCCGTCGGCGTAGCTGGTGCCCTGGATCCGGGTCCAGTCCTCGCGGTCGATCGAGACGCAGGCCTTATAGTCGGGCCAGCCGTCCGGATAGGCGGAGCTGCCGCAGTTGGTGATCCTCAGTGTCACCTCGCGACCCCCGGCGCCGGCCAGCCGGAAGTGGAACCACTGGTGGAATTCGCTCATGTGATCCTTGACGATCTCGAGATCGATGGTGTCGCCCTGGCTGCCCACGACGCGAATGTTGCCGGCGTCGAAAGCACTCGAAATCGTGATGCTCATGAAATTCCCTGAAAAAGCTTTGCCAACGGTTCGCGGGCCATAAAGCGATGTGCGCCAATCGGCAAATCCCCGACAATTCGACCAATGGCGGAGCGCGGCACTGGCGTCGCTCGACTCGCTCGACTAGCCCTCGGGTGAGAACCGGCGGTTTCTGCCGCGGATTTGGAGTGACTTGATGCGCTTGATTGCCGCCGCCCTGCTGGCCGTAACCGCCACCGCCCAGGCCCAGCCGCAACCGACGGTGGAGCAGGACATCGCCCGACGGGTCCGCGCCGATGTCGAGTTTCTCGCCTCCGACAACCTCGAAGGCCGCGACACGGGTTCCAAGGGCTATCAAATCGCCGCCGACTATGTCGCCTCGCAATTCCGGGCGATCGGCCTCGAGCCCGCCGGCGAAAGGGGCGGCTGGTTCTTGGCTGTGCCGTTCCGCCGCGCCTCCTTTGAACGCCCGCCGCAGCTGGGCCTGAACATCGGCGGCCGGCAAGTCGCGCTCGAGCAAGGCAAGGACGCCGCGTTGCGGCCGAGCGTCACCGCCAAGGCGCGCAAGCTCTCGGCCGGCTTCGTGTTCGTCGGGTACGGCCTGAAGGACACGCGCTACGGCTTGGACGACTTTCGCGGCCTCGACCTCAAGGGGAAGATCGCCGTCGCCCTGTCCGGCTCGCCCTCGGGGCTGCCGAGCGACATCGAGGCGCACCTCAACAGCAGCAAGGACCAGTTTGCCGCCGCCGCAGGAGCAATCGGATTTGTCGAGGTTTCGCGCAACGATGGCCAGCGCAGCCAGGCGGCCGTCACGCGCGGCGGCCGTCCGCTGGTCGACTGGGTCGATAGCTCGGGGCGCGCGGGGACGACTCCTCCGGGCCTGCAGCTCAACCTTAGCTTTTCCAGCCAATGGGCGGAGCGGCTATTCGAAGGCGCCGCCAAGTCGCTCGATGCGGTGCGCCGCGAGGCCAAGGCCAATAGTCGCGTCGGCCCGCGTGGCTTCCCGCTTCGCCCCCTCCTGTCGGTCGAGGCGGAGAACAAGTGGGAGGATTTCGCCAGCCCCGAAGTGGTCGGCCTGCTCAAGGGATCGGACCCCTCGCTCGCTGCCGAGCATGTCGTATTGATGGGGCACCTCGACCATCTTGGCGTGAGAGGCGACACCAAGCCTGGGGAGGATGCGATCTATAATGGCGCGCTCGACAATGCCGCGGGAGTCGCCACCATGCTTGAGGCGGCGCGCCAGTTCGCCGCCCAGCCGGTCCGGCCGAAGCGCTCGCTGCTGTTCATCGCCAATACGGGGGAGGAACGAGGCCTGCTTGGCGCAGACTATTATGCCAGCCACCCGACCGTTCCGGCGAAGAGCATCGTCGGGCTCGTCGATCTCGACATGCCGCTACTGCTCTATCCCTTCACCGACGTGACCGCCTTCGGGGCGGACCATTCGACGATCGGCGTCACGGTCGCGGAGGCCGGTCGCACGATGGGCATTTCGGTTGCGCCCGATCCGATGCCGGAGGAGGCGATCTTCACCCGGTCCGACCATTACCAGTTCGTTCGCAGGGGCGTGCCGGCGGTGCTTCTGATGACCGGCCATGCCAATGGCGGCAAGGCGCATTGGCAGGAATATCTCGGCAAGATCTATCATACGCCCAAGGACGACCTGACCCTCCCGATCGACTGGCAGTCGGGCGCTCGCTACGCGCTGCTCAACTATCGCATCGCCCGGGCCATGGCGGATGCTCCGCAGCGGCCGATGTGGCTTCAGGGCGACTATTTCGGTGACCTGTTCGACCCCGGCGGCCCGCGCGCACCGGCGGCAAGCAGTCCCAAACCTTGACTTGGAACCCCGTTCCCCATAGGGGAGCCGCCGGTTTTCCAACCTCCAACAACCTTAACACACGAAGGCAGGCGTTCCGGCCATGAAGATTCGCAATTCCCTGAAGTCGCTAAAATCGCGTCACCGCGATTGCCGGGTGATTCGCCGCCGCGGCCGGACCTACGTCATCAACAAGACGAACCGGCGCTTTAAGGCACGGCAGGGCTAAGCCCCTTCCTCAACGCGATTTCAAAAGGCCTCCGCCCCACGGGCGGGGGCTTTTTGCGTCGACCGAGGGAAAATCAGCGGCGATTCGGGCGTTACTGTCGGACAACCGTCATTTCAGCCGCCGTTAAGCTCGATTGGCCTAGAGGTGCGTCCAAGGAGTGAGTGATATGACTCGCACATGGAAGATTCTGGTTGGAATTGGCGCCTTCGCGCTGACCGCGACAGGGGCACCGGCGGCCTATGCCCAGACCACTGCCCAGCAGGGACAGGACCAGGCGACGCCAAGCAACTTCAACTGGGAAATCAAGGATGGCAAGCGCGTGCCCAAGGGGACCCGCCAGACCAATGCCGACGGCAGCTGGCGCGAGGAAATCCGCCAGGGCAAGTGCGTGACGATCAAGGAAAAATCGGCCGCGGGCGAATATAAGGAAACCCGCAAGTGCGATTGATCGCGAGCTAGCCCGCGTTCACAATATTGACGTCCTCCAGCCCGGTGCCGCCCTCGGTGCCGGGCTGAATGCTGCAGGCGGGCAGTCCGATCTGCTCATTGTCGGCGCACAGCCGCACCTGGACGCTATCATTGGCGGAGACGAACAGCGACCATTGACGGTCGTCGCTGCAAGTCGCGGTCCACATGTCCATGTCCTTGAAGCGCGTGACATAGCCGGTCGACACGATCCGCTCGCAGCGCAGCCCCTGGTCGGAGATGGCCCGCTTCAGCGCGATGGCGCGATCGAGGTCGTTGAGATCGAACAGCCGCTGCTGCGCCTCGCTGCGCACCATGATGTCGTTCTGCAGGGGCGGCGCTGCCTGTTCGCTCGACCCACATCCGGCGAGCAGGCTGGCGGCAATCAGCAGGACGGGACGGGTCATGAATTTCTCCTTGGGCATCGGAACGCCTTGTCCTTGGATTAGGCTCCCGAGCGGCGCTGCTGCAACATCGTCGCGACGGCATGCGGGTTGGTCCCGTCGCTGATCGCCACGAAAATCGTATCGTCGCCAGCCAGCGTTCCCGCCACTTGTTCCAGGCCCGCGGCGTCGAGCGCATTGGCAACCAGATTGGCGGACCCGGGCGGGGTCTTCAGGACCAGCATGTTGCCGGCCGGAATGATCGCATCGACCCATTCGGCCAGCAGCCGGTCGAGCTTGGCGGCGGCATGGTTGGAACCGGCCTGGTCAGGCATGACGTAGCGGATGGTGCCGTCCCGCTTCAGCTTGACCGCGCCGATCTCCAGCAGATCCCGGCTGACGGTCGCCTGGGTGGCGGCGATCCCGGCGAGGGACAGGCGCGCCACCAGCTCCTCCTGGCTGCCGACGCGGAATTCGCGCAGCCAGTCGGCGATCATCCGCTGGCGCTGGGCCTTGCCAACCATCACTGCGTCTCCCCGGACACCATTGTACCGATACCCTCGTCCGTGAACAGCTCGACCAGGATTGCATGCTCGGCGCGGCCGTCGATCATATGCGCGCTGCCGACCCCGCCCTCGATCGCTTCGGCGCAAGCAAGAAGCTTGGGGATCATGCCTCCGCTGACGCTTTCGTCGGCGATGCGGCGGCGCGCCTCGGCGGCGGTCAGGCGATGGACCAGGCTGGCGGGATCCGCGGGGTCCTCGAGCAGGCCCGGCGCGCCGGTCAGATAGATGATCTTCTCCGCCTGCATGGCGACGGCGATCGCCCGGGCGGCATCGTCGGCATTAACGTTATAGGGCTGCGCCGAGGTGTCCGCGCCGACGGTCGACACCACCGGGATCAGCCCGTCGTCGTGGAAATCGTGGAGCAGCGCACCGCGGACCCTGGTGACCCGTCCGACAAAGCCGAGCCGCTCGTCGACCGGTTCGACCTCCAGCAGCCGGCCGTCCTCGCCAGCCACTCCGATCGCCACCGGCTCCAGCGCGTTGATCGCGGCGACCAGGTCGCGGTTGGTCTTGCCGACCAGCACCATGCGGACGATGTCCAGCGCGTCGGCATCGGTCACGCGAAGCCCCTCCACGCGCTTCACCTCGAGGCCCGCCTTGGCCATTTCGGCGTCGATCTGCGGGCCGCCGCCATGAACCAGTACCGGTCGGATGCCGACCGAGTGGAGCAGCAATATATCCTTGGCCAGGCTGCGCATCCTGTCCGGATCGGTCATCGGCAAGCCGCCGACCTTGACGACGATGGTCTTGCCGGTGAATCGGCGGATGTAGGGCAGCGCCTCGATCAGGATGCGCGCGGTATCGTTCGAGTTGATCATGAGGTCGCCGCATTTTCCTTGATGTAGCCGGGGCCGAGGTCGACCGACACGGCGCGGCCGGTGCCGCTCCCCAGGCCAAGGTCGACGAGGATGTCGATCTCCTCGCCCTTCATGTGAGCGCGAACCCTGTCGGCATCGTGCGGAATTTCGACGCCTGCCTCGGCCACCCTGGTTCCGCCGTAGGAGACGCTGGCTTTCTCGGTGTCGAACTCGACCCCGCACGATCCTGCCTCGGCAAGAAGCCGGCCCCAGTAAGCGTCACCGCCGTACCAGCTGCATTTGATCAAATTGTTGTTGCCGATCGAGCGGGCGACTTTCCGCGCCTCGGCGTCGCTGGCCGCGCCGGAGACGCGGACAACGACCAGCTTGGTCATTCCCTCGGCGTCGCGGGCCATTTGCAGCATCAGCTCCTCGCACACCTGCCGGACGTCATCCTCGAACCGGGCGAGGTCCGCAGGACGGCCCTGGCGGCCGCTTGCGAACAGCATGACCGTATCGTTGGTCGAGGTTGCGCCATCGGTGATCAGCTCGTTGAAGGTCGCGTCGGTGGCGCGCTGGAGAATCGGCTTGAGTTCGTCGGGCGACAGCTCCGCGTCGGTGGTGAGGAAGGCGAGCATGGTCGCCATGTTCGGCGCCAGCATGCCGCAGCCTTTGGCCATGCCGCCGACCGTCCAGCCATCGCCGTGCACCGCGGCTTCCTTGGGCCGCGTGTCGGTGGTGAGGATGCCCTTGGCGGCATTCCGATGGCCGTCGCGGCTGAGCGCTTCGCCGAGCCTCGGGATCGCACCGAGGATCTTCCGCATCGGCAGCTGGAAGCCAATCAGGCCGGTCGAACAGACCAGCATTTCCAAGGGCGAGCAGCCGACCGCCTCGGCTGCAGCCTCGCACATCGCCTCGGAATTGGCGCGGCCCTTCGCGCCGGTGCCGGCATTGGCATTACCCGAATTGACGATGACGCCGGCGGCCATGCCGCTGCTCGCCACCAGCCGCTTGACGCTGGCCTCGACCGGCGGGGCGCGGAACTTGTTGGTGGTAAAGACTGCGGCACAGGGCACCGGTTTGCCGTCCTCGGTCGACAGCAGCGCCATGTCCCTCCGGTCGGGCTTGAGGCCGGCATGGACCCCCGCAGCGACGAAACCTTCGGCGGCGGTGACGCTCATGGATAGACCCCCGCGACCGGCAGGCCCG
>DASTCB010000203.1:0-10158 GCA_035711585.1 Sphingomicrobium sp. | reverse complement strand
ATGGCAAGCATGGCTGCGGGCGATGCGGCAAAAACATAGGTGCTGGCAAGGGGCCGCTGCGCCCGCTAACCAGCCCGCCCAACACCAACAGGGGAAATCCATGCCGTCCGGCCTGATCGCTTTGCTCGACGACGTCGCCATGATCGCCAAGCTGGCCTCGGCCAGCATGGACGATATCGGGCTCGCCACCGCCAAGGCCGGGACCAAGGCGGCGGGCGTGGTGATCGACGACACGGCGGTGACCCCGCGCTACGTCACCAACCTGTCGCCCGAGCGCGAGCTTCCCATCATCTGGAAGATCGCCAAGGGATCGTTCCGCAACAAATTGCTGTTGCTGCTTCCTGCCGCGGTTGCGCTGTCGGCCTTCGCGCCGGTCCTGATCACGCCGATCCTGATGCTGGGCGGCGCTTATCTGGCGTTCGAGGCGACCGAGAAGATCATGGAGAAACTCCTCCACGACCACGAGCATCAGGCCGAGCTGCTCCAGGCCGACACGGCGCAGGAGCTGGAGGCGCGCCAGGTTTCGGGCGCGATCCGAACCGACCTGATCCTGTCGGCCGAGATCATGGCGATCGCGCTCAACGAGCTGGGCGACCTCACCCTGTGGGAGAAGGCGGCCGCGCTGGCCCTGGTCGGGATCGTCATCACCATCGCCGTTTATGGCGTGGTCGGCCTGATCGTGAAGCTGGACGATATCGGCCTCCACCTGTCCGAGCGGCGCGACGCCGCGTCCAAGGCGTTCGGAGCGGGCCTGGTCCATGTCGTTCCGAAGCTGCTGACCGCCCTGTCGGGGATCGGGACCGCGGCGATGCTGTGGGTCGGCGGCGGAATCCTGCTGCACGGGATGGAGGAGTTGCACATCGCCGAGGCGGTGCCCCATTTCGTCCACGACACGGCCCATCATGTCTATGAAGCGGTCGGCGGCGGCGGGCCGGGAGCGACCCTCGAGTGGCTGACCAATGCGCTCGGCGCGGCGGTCGTCGGCGGCGCGATCGGCTGGGTGATCGCGATGATCGTCCGCCGCTTCCACAAGCATCCGGAAGAGCTGATCGTCGATTGATGCAGCATGCGCTTGGCTATCTGCTGGTCTTCGCCGGCGGCGGGCTGGGAGCCATGGCCCGGCATGGGATTAATCGCGCCGGGCTGGCGATGCTGGGACCAGGATTCCCCTGGTGGACCCTGGGCGTGAACGTGGCGGGAAGTTTGCTCATCGGCCTGCTCGCCGGCCTGTTGGGAGCGTTGGAAACCGGTCACCATGCGCGGCTGTTCCTGACCACCGGTTTCCTTGGCGGCTTCACCACCTTCTCCGCCTTCAGCCTCGACGCGCTGACGCTGTGGGAGCGGGGACAACCGATGCATGCCATTTCATACATCGCCGGCAGCGTTGTCCTGTCGCTGCTCGCCGCGGCTATCGGGTTGATGCTCTCCCGATATGGCTGACGGTCTTGCCGGCAGGCGGACTCAATCCCATTTCCTTCTGCAACTGATCTGGAGGAGCCCCCATGGCCGACGCCCCCAAAGTCGAAATCCCCACCCTTCCCGGCGATTACATCGTTCCCAAGGTGTGGAGCTGGGATCGCCCGAGCGGCGGCCAGTTCGCCAGCACCAACCGGCCGATCGCCGGCCCGACCCATGACAAGGAGCTGCCGGTCGGCGAGCATCCGCTGCAGCTCTATTCGCTCGGCACCCCCAACGGGCAGAAGGTCACCATCATGCTCGAGGAGCTGCTGGCGGCGGGCCACAAGAGCGCGGAATATGACGCCTGGTACATCGATATCGGCGAGGGCGACCAGTTCGGGTCAGGCTTTGTCGAGCTGAACCCCAATTCGAAGATCCCGGCGCTGCTGGACCGGACCAATCCAGACAAGCCCCAGCGCGTGTTCGAGAGCGGGTCGATCCTGCTCTACCTGGCCGAGAAGTTCGGCGCCTTCCTGCCGAAGGACCCCGCCAGGCGCACCGAGGCGCTCAACTGGCTGTTCTGGCAAATGGGCTCCGCCCCCTTCCTGGGCGGCGGGTTCGGCCATTTCTTCGTCTATGCGCCGGTCAGGATCCAATATGCAATCGACCGCTACGCGATGGAGACCAAGCGGCAATATGACGTGCTCGACCGTCACTTCGCCGAGCATCGCTTCGCAGCGGGCGACGAGTATTGCATCGCCGACATGGCGATCTGGCCCTGGTACGGGGCGGTGGCGCTCGGCCGGTCTTACGAAGGCGCGGCGGAATTTCTGTCGCTGCGCGATTACAAGCATGTGATGCGCTGGACGGAGGAGGTCGGCGCCCGGCCGGCGGTCGAGCGCGGCCGGCGGGTCAACCGCAAGGTCGAGAATGACCCGATTTTCATCCGCGAGCGTCACGGCGCAGCCGACCTCGACTAGCGAGCGGCCGCCGCGACCTCCAGGCCGGACCTGGCGATCTCCGGCCTCCTGCGCTTCTTCGCCTTGCGGAACCAGAAGGACCATGTGGCGAGCGCGCCGAGCAAGGTCAGGCCGAGCCCGGACAGAGTCATTGCCAGCTTCCAGACAAGGCCGCCGACCTTGGCCGAGTGAAGCGGGTACAGCTTCTCGTTAATGCTGGCGGCGCGGCTGCCGCGGGCCGGATCGTCGATTCTGACGAGCTTGCCGGAGCCATCGAAACTCAAGGTCGTGCGCCCGTTGGGAGTCCATTCGAACGGCTGGCGCATGCGCAACGACCATGGCTGGCCGCGCTTGGCGGGCAGCGTCAGCCGGCGCAACTCGGCCTCAGGGAAGCGGGCCTTGGCCTGGACAAGCATGGCGGCGATCGGTGCGGTCCCATTGGCCGGTGCGACCTCGGGTGGCTTGGGGAGCGTCTCCAGCCTGCCGAACGGGCTGAGCACGACGCGCGCCGCCGCTGGATACAGCATGCCGGTGCCGGTGACGAAGCTGACCAGCAGCAGCGGAGCGACGAGGATGCCGATATCGCGGTGATGGCTGACGATCGGGCCAGGCTGGAACTTCTTGGGCCACAGCTGCCAGCGAAAGGCGCGGCGACTGCGCCACCAGAGGAGGATCCCGGTGAGGGTGAACAGCAGGCCCGCGACGCCGGCGATCCCGGTCACCGTTTCGCCAGCATGCGCGGCGAATAAATGGTGGTGGAGATCGAAAATCCACAGCTCGGGCCGTTCCCACTGGCTCGACCAGGAGGCGACCGCGGCGCCCTCCTGATTCAGATAGGAGCCCGCCCCTCCTTCGCGGACGACATGGTGAAGGCCGATTTCCTCGCTGGCGAAGGTGATGCGCAGCGCGCCCGCCGCCGTCTCGCGTTCGGCGATGCGGCCGATCGCCTGAACATTTTCCACGACCGGGTCGCCAGAACCGGGCAGCGAAACCCACTCGCCTTCCCACAGCAGGATCGTGCCGCTGAGGCCAAGGACTGCCAGCAGCAGGCCGAGGATGCCGCCTGTCCAGCGATGCAGGAAGGAGAGCAGCTTCAAGCGTCAAAAATCCTTGCTGATGCCGAGGGTGAAGGTCCGGCCCCGGCCAGCGAAATAGAAGAGGTTGTCGGTCGGCCGCGTCGTGTCGCTGGCATAGGTGATGAATTGCTTGTCGAGCAAATTATGCACGGCGAGGCTGAGATCGCCAAACCGCGTCGAATAGCGGGCATGGGCATCGACCAGCGCATAGCCCTCGAAATCATTGTCGGCGGGCTGCCCGTCAAAGCTGCCCTCCAGGTAGAATTGGGCCTGCAGCCGGGCGGAGAAGGGTCCGGTCGCGTAGTTGGCGGCGAGGTTCAGCCGGTCGGGCGAGATATTGGCGCCGTCGAGATCGGCGTCGACCCGATCGTCCTGATCAGTGTCGGTGCGGCCCTTGAGATTGGCGTAGCCGGCGGTGAGATCGAGACCGGGAAGCGGGGTATGCCAGCTGGCGTTGAGCTCCAGACCCTCGATCTCGATCCGCTGGCGCTGCACGTTGAACACGCCGTCCTGGAGGACCAGCAGGCTGCCCTTCTTGCTGGTCGACCAGAAATAGCTGGCGCTGGCAGTGACGGGGCCCCGCGACCATTCGAGACCGATCTCGCGGTTATTGGAAACGACCGGCTCCAGCTCGAGGAAATTGTCGATGTCGACATCGGGCTGGTTGATGGCGCGCAGGATCCGCCCGACATCGGCGATGGTGTAGCCCTCGGCATAGCTGGCGTAGGCGCGGATCCCCTCGACCGGCTCGACGACCACGCCGCCGTTCTTCAGCAGCTTCTTGAACGAGGGCGAGCCGCCCGCGACCTCGACTCCGCCGTAATCCGGCGCGGTGGTCGCGGCCAGCGTGCGGAAATTGTCGACCTTGAGCTTGTCGTTCTGCCAGCGGAGGCCGCCGGCAAGGCGCAGCTTTTCGTCGAGCAGCGCCAGGTTGAGCTGGGCGAAGGGCGCGAGGCTGACATAGGTGCTGGGCGGGACCCAGCTCCGCCCGGTCTGGGCCAGCGACTGCTCGGTCTTGTCCTTCAGCGCATCGAAGCCGAAGGTGCCCGTCAGTCCGGAGACGATTTCGCGTTCGTAGGTCAGCTTGGCGCCCAGCTTCTTCGATTCATTGGCCGACTGGTCGAACAGGGTTCCGACGGGCTCGATCGACGGATCCTGGAAGTTGGCGAAGATGCCGCCGCCGAACACATCCTCCGACTTGTTGTAGAACAGCTGCGCGGTGAGGTTGCCGCCGGCGAGATCGTCATCGGTCAGGGTCAACGACAGCGTGTCGACATTGTTCGAGGGCCGCATGCCTGGCTGGTCGCCCTTTTCGCTGCTGGTCGGGATGCCGGCCGACCGGTCACCCGCGACGACGACATAATCGCCGTCGCCCTTCAATTCGAAATGATTGGCGAGCAGCTCGATCCGCATGGTTTCGCCGACCTGCCAGCCAAGGCGGCCGAACAGCGACCAGCTGTTCGAATCCTGCACTTCGCCCTGGGTCCCGTCGACGCCGATGCGGCGGCCGTCGCCGTCGAGGAAGAGGCCGCGCTTCTCATAGGAAGCGCCGACGGTGGCGTCGAACGCGCCGCCCTTCCAGCCGACCAGTCCCGCCGTTTTCCAGCCGAGGCCCGATCCCGAGAAGCCGTCGTCGGCGGTGACCTGGGCGAGCGCGCGGCCGCTGACTCCGTCGGTCCTGGGCGGGCCGACCGTGACCTGGTTGACCACGCCGCCGGTGCCGCCGATTCCCTGCAGCGCGTTGGATCCGTAGATCAGCTCGACCCGGTCGATGAAGAAGGGGTCGATGGTGTAGCCGTCGCGCGATCCGTCGCGAATCGGGGTCGACTGGGGGATTCCGTTGATCGCGAACAGGGGCGAGCGGCCGCGCAGCGTTTCGCCGGCGCCCGACAATTTCTCGCGGGTCGGCGAAAAGCTGGGCGACAGGGCGGAGACGGCATCGACCACCGACCCGGAGATCGCGACCTGCTGATCGAGCGATTGCTTGTCGATGACGTCGGCGGTCAGCGGCAGCGCGGTGAGCGGGAGGCGGGTGCGGGCGCCGGTGACGACGATGGCGTCGCGTTCCTCTTCCTCGACGGCGGACGGAGCTGAAGAATCCTCGCCCGCTGGATCAGCCGGGGCCGCCTGCTGCTGGGCCATCGCCGCCGCCGAAACCGAGACAAAAATCGCGGCCGAAGCCGCGCGAAACGCGTGACGCAATGCAACCTCCCTTTAGTGGGGCGGGTGCCTAGCTTTGATGCGAATGATTATCAATAGCCAGATTGCAATGCGGCGCGGGCCTGTCGGTCACGTTCATCCCGAGTCAAGCTGAAGGCTTCATTTTTGTCACATTGGCCTGCCAAGGAACCAGCCATGTGGAAGCCCATGTCATTGATTGCAGCCACTTTGTTCGCGGCCGCCCCGGCCTCGGCCCAGCAGCTCGAAGGCTGGTGGACCAATCCCAAGGGCACGGTCGTGATCAAGGTCGAGCGTTGCGGCCCGGCCTTTTGCGGGCGCGTGATCCACGCCACCGCCAAGGCCAGGGACAATGCCCGCAAGAGCGGCACAGCCAACCTGGTGGGGACCCAGATCCTGACCGGCCTCAAGCCGATCGGCGGCGGTCGCTACCGCGGCCAGGCGTTCGTCCCCCGGCACAAGGTTCGCGCCACGGCGACCGTCCGCCAAATCAGCCGGGACGTGATGCAGGTCCAGGGCTGCGTGATCGGCGGCATGCTATGCGACAATGAGCGCTGGACGCGCGTGCACGGCTAGGCGCCGAGCAGGCCGGCTCCACTGATTTCCCCCGCCAGCACCGCCGCCTGAAGCGCGGCCATCTCGTCGGCCCAGTAGCGGTCGGATTCGAGCCGGGGGCTGATCGCGCGCACCTTCGAATGGAGAGCCTGGAGCTTTTCCGACGTCTTCAGCGGCGCGTGATGGTCGACGCCCTGGGCGGCCGCGATCAGCTCGACGGCAACGATCCCGGCGACGTTTTTCGCAATCTGCGCCGCCTTGCGGGCAGAAATGGGCGCCATCGAGACATGGTCCTCCTGCCCCGCCGAGGTCGGCACGCTGTCGACGCTGGAGGGGAAGGCGAGGCTGCGGTTCTCGGCGACCAGCGCCGCCTGGGTCACCTGCGGGATCATCAGCCCCGAATTGACGCCCCCGTCGTCGGTCAGGAAGGCCGGGAGGCCGCTCATCTTGGGGTCGATCAGCACCGCGGTGCGCCGTTCGGAGATGGAACCGACCTCGCACATCGCCATGGCGATGGTGTCGGCGGCGAAGGCGACCGGCTGGGCGTGGAAATTGCCGCCGCTGATCGCGCTGTCCTCATCCTCGAACACGATCGGATTGTCGGTCACCGCGCCCGCCTCGATGGTCAGGGTGCGAGCGGCGTTGGTCAGCAGGTCGAGCGACGCGCCCATCACCTGCGGCTGGCAGCGGAAGCTGTAGGGGTCCTGCACCTTGCCGCAGCGGCCGTGGCTGGCGAGGATCTCGCTGCCGTCCAGCAAGCCGCGGAGCTCGGCGGCGACGCGGATCTGGCCCGGCTGCCCGCGAACCTCGGAAATGCGCGGGTCGAACGGCCTGCAGCTGCCCTTCAAGGCATCGACCGACAGCGCGCCGGCACCTAGCGCCGCGCCGAACACCCTCTCGGCGGTGAACAGGGCATCGAGGGCGATGCCGGTCGAGGCCTGGGTGCCGTTGATCAGCGCAAGGCCTTCCTTGGGGCCAAGCTCGAGCGGCTCCATGCCGAGCTTCTTGAGCGCGTCGCGGGCGGGGAGGTTTTCGCCTCCCGCATCGATCCGCCCCTCACCCATCATTGCGGCGATGAGGTGGGCGAGCGGAGCGAGGTCGCCGCTGGCGCCGACGCTGCCCTGCGCCGGGATCAGCGGCATGGCATCCTTGTCGAGCAGCGCTTGCAGCGCTTCGATGACCAGCGGCCGGACGCCCGAATAGCCGCGACCCAGCCCAAGCAGCTTCAGCACGATCATCAGCCGAACGACGTGGCGTGGCAGCATGTCGCCTAGCCCGCAGCTGTGCGACAGGATCAGGTTCTTCTGCAGCTCAGCCAACCGCTCCGGCGGGATGCGGGTGTTGGCGAGCAGGCCGAAGCCGGTGTTGACGCCGTAGACCGTCTCGCCGCCGGCGACGATCCGCTCGACTGAAGCGGCGGAGGCGCGGATGCGGTCCATGCTGGCCTGGTCGAGCTTGCAGGCCCCGCCCATCCACAGCGAACGAAGGGTGGCGAGGTCGATATTGGTCGGATCGAGCGTCAGCGTCATGGCCGCGCGTCTAGGAGATTTGCAGCGCGACGAACAGCGCCGTTTCGCGGGCGGCACGGCTCGTCTTGGCGCCGGAACGTGCCGCCCCGGACCGGGAAACCGCCCCACGCCCCATCGGTTCGCCCATTGAGCGGCGGGCACGAGCCACGAGCATGCCATGCGTTCAAATGCCGCTACCGCCCTTCTTGCCCTCGTTTCGACCGTCCTTCTTGGCGGTGCTGTCCCTGATGCACAGACCTATGTCGTCCAGCTTACCGGCGAGGCCGAGATATTCGGCGCCGCCAGCACGGGGGGCGACGAGGACGGCTCGGGCCTGGTCCGGCTGACCGTCGACCCCGACGACCGTCGCATCTGCTACGACTTCAAACTGGCGGGCCTGGCGACTCCATTGATGGCGCATATCCACCGCGCGCCGGCAACGAACATCGGACCCAGCGTCGTGACTTTGTTCACCGGCCCGGTGGACGATCTTAGGGCTTGCCGGACCTGGACGGAGGAAAGGCTGGCCGAAATCGTCGAGGACCCGTCAAACTTCTACGTCAACGTCTACACGACCGAATATCCCGACGGCGCGCTTCGGGGGCAATTGCTGGGCTGAGCGGTCGCGGCGTCAGGCCGTCGCAGGGGCCGTCGGAGCTGCCGGGCGCGCGCCCGCGACCCATCCGTGCCAAGCGATGCCGATGCTGGCGATCCCAGTCAGCGACAACAGCAATGGCAGATTCGCGTCGGCGACACTGGCGAAAATCGGCGCCCAGGCGGGGAGGCGGCCAAAGATTTCGAAGGTTATTTCCTGGGCGGCGATGATGCCCGCGGCAAGCAGGAACGGCCGGCCATGGTTCGGCGCCCGACGATAGAGGTAAAGCGCGATGGCAATGGCGACGAGGTTTCCGCCTGCCATCGCCAGGGAGAAGCGCCATGCCGTTTCCGGCGTGTCGGAGCCAAATCCGGGCACATGGCTGCCGAGCAATCTGAAAACGATCGGCGCGACCACGAACAGCAAGGTCGCCAGCATGTAACGAGCGTGGAGATGGACCTTGTGGCGGTATTTCAGGCCGCCCCAGAACAGCAGTGCGAAGCCGAGGTTGGCCAGAGGGTCGAAGAAGCCAAACTGGGCGATGACCTGGATGTCGGGATCGTTGAGGCCGGCGGGCGTCGCCAGTCCTTGCGCGAGCGTGGCGGCCTCGACATGGATCACCCAGACCCCGGCGACGAGGAACAGCGGGAACAGGAGGAAGGTCGCCAGCCCGGTCTTGCGGTGGAGGGCAAAGCGGTCGTGATGGATCGTCCAGCTCTGCGCGGCCGCCAGGATGGTCCACAGGACCGCGCTCGCCGCGTGGAAATGGTGAGCCATTAATGCGCCCGGAAGGTCGCTCAGATAGCTTGGCCAGAAGGCGACGAAGGTCAGCGCGAGCAGCGCGATGACGTAGAGATAGGCATTGCGAAAAGGCATTGGCCCCCCTTTCCCGCGGGAGGCTGCTTAGCATGGGGTGGCGGAGTCAGTAAGCCGTCACGGGAGTAAATCCCGTGACGTCAGTCCTGTCCGCTTCGCGGCAGGCTGGCCGGCTTCGCTGTCTCTCGACACAACGACGCTTGCTTCGCGTCGCTTACGTTGCTCTCGGCAGCTCAGCAATCATCGGCAGGTCTAAACCCTGCTCCTTGGCGCAGGAGATCGCGATGTCGTAGCCGGCATCCGCGTGGCGCATGACGCCCGTCGCCGGGTCGTTCCACAGGACTCGCTCGAGGCGGCGGGCGGCATCGTCGGTACCGTCGGCGACGATCACCACGCCTGAGTGCTGCGAATAGCCCATGCCGACGCCGCCGCCATGGTGGAGCGACACCCAGGTGGCGCCGCTTGCGGTGTTGAGCAAGGCGTTGAGAAGCGGCCAGTCGCTGACCGCGTCGCTGCCGTCCCGCATCGCCTCGGTCTCGCGGTTGGGGGAGGCGACGCTGCCGCTGTCGAGATGGTCGCGGCCGATGACGATCGGGGCGGAGAGCTCGCCGCTGCGCACCATCTCGTTGAACGCGAGGCCGAGACGGTGGCGCTGGCCGAGGCCGACCCAGCAGATGCGCGCCGGCAGGCCCTGGAAGGCGATGCGCTCCCTGGCCATGTCCAGCCAGCGATGGAGGTGCGGGTCGTCGGGGATCAGCTCCTTCACGCGCGCGTCCGTCCGGTAAATGTCTTCGGGATCGCCCGACAAGGCTGCCCAGCGGAACGGGCCGATGCCGCGGCAGAATAGCGGGCGGACATAGGCGGGAACGAAGCCGGGGAAGTCGAAGGCGTTGGTGACGCCGTCGTCGAAAGCTTCCTGGCGGATATTGTTGCCATAGTCGAAGGTGGGCACGCCCATTTTCTGGAAGGCCAGCATCGCGTCGACATGCCTGGCCATGGAATGGCGGGCGGCTTCGGCGACGGCGGCCGGATCGCGCTCGCGCATCTCCTGCCACTGGGCTACGGACCAGCCG
>DASTCB010000202.1:0-4210 GCA_035711585.1 Sphingomicrobium sp. | reverse complement strand
TCCTGGACGAGCTGCGCAACGCGCGCCCCGACTGGGGCGTGCAGTGCGAGGAATCGGGCTGCATCGAAGGCAATCCAGACAAGCCGCGCTGGATTGTCGATCCCTTGGACGGCACCACCAACTTCCTCCACGGCGTGCCCCATTTCGCCATCTCGATCGCGGTCGAGGACAAGACGCCGGCGGGCAAGCCGGAGATCACCCATGGCCTGGTCTACCAGCCGCTGACCGACGAAAGCTTCTGGGCGGAAAAGGGTAGGGGCGCGTGGCTTCAGGACCGGCGCCTGCGCGTTTCGGCCCGGCGTAACCTCGACGAAGCCCTGATCGGGACCGGCATCCCACATTTCGGCCGCGGCAATGTCGCCAGCTGGTCACGCATCTTCGGCGCCATCGGCCCGGAAGTGTGCGGGATTCGCCGCAACGGTTCCGCCGCGTTGGACCTGGCCTGGGTCGCGGCCGGCCGGTTCGACGGCTTCTGGGAGGACGACCTCGATATCTGGGACACGGCGGCCGGCCTGCTGCTGGTCAAGGAGGCTGGCGGTTTCGTCAGCGACTATCGCGGTCAGGACCGGATGGTCGAGCGGCGCGAATATCTCGCGGCGAGCGGCGAGCTTCACAGCAAGCTCCACAAGCTGCTGGCGGGAGCGCTGCGCTAGCCGGCGAACTGCGCCAAAGGAAGGGCGGAGAGATAGAGCCCCAGCCCGAAGACGGCGTGGGTTGCCAGGCTCCGCAGGCGGGCCGACAGCGGGTCGGGCGTCCGCGAAGCAGCCACCCCGAAGCCGAGCGCGGGTTGCATGACGAGGAATGGGACGAGAACCGTGACGAGGCCGAACAGGATGGGCGGCTGCGGGGTGGGGCTGTCAAACCAGTCGGGCACCATCAACAGCGAAAAGGCCCAGGCGAAACCGATCCCGATGGCATAGTGAGCCACCCAGCCGAACCATTTCTCTCCGGCGACCGGCGGCGACTGGACGATCGGATCATGCGTGAAGCGGCCCTTTGGGAAATGGCCGACCCAGCGGCCGACGAGCCGGTAGTCCAGGGTGGATATGCCGAGCAGGCGCCTCAGGCCGAGCGACCAGCCATCCATCACCAGGGTTGCGCCAACTCCAAGGGAAACAACTCGCACCAGCTCTGCCATGGTTTCACCCCCACATGATTCGCATCGATGATATAATGTAACATATACCGGAGCTTTTTGCGAATCATTCTCACTGGTTCAGATGCTTGCCCGTTCCCGACCAGCATCCTAAAGCGCCGCCAACCTAGCAACCCCCCGGGAGTCTCCACTTGGCCGAAGTCGCCGCCGGATATCTGCCGATCCTTCTTTTTCTCGCCGTCGCATTGGCGCTGTCGGCGGCGTTCGTCGTTCTGCCGATGCTGGTCAGCCGGCTGACCGGGACGCACCGGCCGGATGCCGAGAAGCTTTCCGAATATGAATGCGGCTTCCCCGCTTTCGACGACAGCCGCGCCCAGTTCGACGTCCGCTTCTACCTGGTCGCCATCCTGTTCATCGTCTTCGACCTCGAAGCGGCCTTCCTCTACCCTTGGGCCGTGAGCCTGATGGGCACCGGCTGGACCAGCTGGATCGCGATGATGATCTTCCTCGTCGAGCTTGGCCTCGGCCTTGCCTACGCCTGGAAGAAGGGAGCGCTCGAATGGGAGTGATGCTGAGCCCCGGGCGCAACCCGAACCCGACCGAGCAGGAAATCGCGCGTGCCGCCGGCCTGGAGCCAGGCAGCGTCGAGATGAAGCAGTTCGAGGAGATGCGCCGGGAGCTGGACGAGAAGGGCTTCCTGGTCACCACCACCGAGGATCTGTTCACCTGGGCCCGTACCGGATCGTTGTGGTGGATGACCTTCGGCCTTGCCTGCTGCGCGGTCGAAATGATCCACGTCAACATGCCGCGCTACGACCTGGAGCGGTTCGGCGCCGCTCCGCGCGCGTCCCCGCGCCAGTCGGACGTGATGATCGTCGCCGGCACCTTGTGCAACAAGATGGCGACCGCGCTGCGCAAGGTCTACGACCAGATGTCGGAGCCGCGCTACGTCATCTCGATGGGCAGCTGCGCCAATGGCGGCGGCTATTATCACTATAGCTATTCGGTGGTGCGCGGCTGCGACCGCATCGTTCCCGTCGACATCTATGTCCCCGGTTGTCCGCCGACCGCCGAGGCGCTGCTTTACGGAATCATGCAGCTGCAGCGGAAGATCCGGCGCGAGGGGACGATTGAGCGGTGACCATGCATGCGCCCGTCATCAAGCCGCGTCAGGGCTTCGCCGACACCTTCAAGGCGGCGATCGGCGCTGCGCATCTCGCGACCAAGGATGCGGTCGACGAGCTGACCTTCACCGTCACCCGCGAGGGGCTGGTCGAGGCCTGCCGCACGGCTCGCGACGAATTCGGCTACCAGCAGCTGATGGAGATCGCCGGGGTCGACTATCCCGAGCGGCCCGAGCGGTTCGAGGTCAATTATCACCTGCTCTCGGTCACCCATAACCATCGCATCCGCCTCAAGGTCACCACCGACGAGGACACGCCGGTCCCCAGCGTCACCTCGCTATGGCCGGTCGCCGGCTGGCTCGAGCGCGAAGTGTTCGACATGTACGGCGTGACCTTCGCCGGCAACCCCGACCTGCGGCGGATTCTCACCGATTACGGGTTCGAGGGCTATCCACTGCGCAAGGACTTCCCGCAGACCGGCTATGTCGAGCTGCGCTACTCCGAGGCCGAGAAGCGGGTGGTCTACGAGCCGGTCCAGCTGCCGCAGGATTTCCGCTACTGGGATTTCGAAATGCCGTGGGAAGGGCCGGAATATCGCCTGCCCGGCGACGAGAAGGCCGAGCCCCAGGCGCCAGGCGCACCGAGTCCGGCACCGGCCGGTGGACCGCAGAAGGTCGACCCGAAGGCTCCGCCCCCGACCCCCAAGACGACCGAAAAGCCGAGCCAGACCGGCGCGGGCAAGGCGGCAAACAAGGCCGCGACGAAGAAAAGCAAGGCCGCCCCCAAGGCCAAGGGCGAAGGCCAGCCGAAGGGGAAGAAGGGATGACCTATTTCCCCCAAATCGTCATCCCAGCGAAAGCTGGGATCTCCTTGTTCTTTGAGACCCCAGCTTTTGCTGGGGTGACGAGTGAGTTGCTATGACCACCCAGACCCTCGACCTCATGGTCGGCGCGCCCGAGGCCGGTGACGTCACCGCCGGCGACGAGGCGATCACCAATTACACGATCAACTTCGGTCCGCAGCATCCCGCCGCCCACGGCGTGCTGCGCCTGATCATGGAGCTGGACGGCGAGGTCGTCGAGCGGGTCGATCCGCACATCGGGCTGCTCCACCGCGGCACCGAGAAGCTGATCGAGTATCGCACCTACGCGCAGAACATTCCTTATTTCGACCGCCTCGATTACTGCTCGCCGATGTGCATGGAGCACTCGTTCGTGCTGGCGATCGAGAAGCTGATGGGCCTCGAGGTGCCGCTTCGCGCCCAGTACATCCGCGTGCTGATGGCGGAGCTGACCCGCATCTCCAACCATATGCTGAACCTCGGCAGCCACATCATGGACGTCGGCGCGATGACGCCCAACCTGTGGCTGTTCGAAGTGCGCGAGGACACGCTGCAGCTGTACGAGGCGGTGTCGGGCGCTCGGATGCACGCCAATTATTTCCGCGTCGGCGGTGTCCACCAGGACATTCCGGAGAAGGTGCTGGCCGACATGGCGACCTTCCTCGACAAGCGCATGCCCTTGTTCGAGGACGCGATTTCGCTGGTCGCCGACAACCGCATCTTCAAGCAGCGCAACGTCGACATCGGCACGGTCAGCAAGGAGGATTCGCTGGCCTGGGGCTTCTCCGGCCCGATGATCCGCGCCGCGGGCATCCCCTGGGACCTCAGGAAGTCGCAACCCTATGAGGTTTACGACCGGATGGAATTCGACATTCCGGTCGGCACCAGGGGCGACTGCTACGACCGCTTCATGGTCCGGGTCGAGGAAGTGCGCCAGTCGGCGCGCATCATGCGCCAGTGCCTGAAGGACATGCCGTCAGGGCCGGTCGGAAGCCTCGACCGCAAGGTGTTCCCGCCGCCCCGAGCCGAGATGAAGACCTCGATGGAGGCCTTGATCCATCACTTCAAGCTCTACACGGAGGGCTATCACGTGCCGGCGGGCGAGGTGTACGTCGCGACCGAAAGTCCCAAGGGCGAGTTCGGAGTCTA
>DASTCB010000201.1:0-25655 GCA_035711585.1 Sphingomicrobium sp. | reverse complement strand
ACCCGCTGCATAAGTTCGCTCGTCACGCCAATGTAGATCGTGCCGTTGCGTTTGCTCGCCATGATGTAGACGTAGCCCTGCTTCATCGGCAGTCAGCGCCGCTTCGCGGCGGTTCTGGGCCCCTGCCTTCGCAGGGGAACTAAGTAGCGCAGCTTCACTACCCCTTCTTCAGCACATCCAGCGCAGCGATTGTCATCGCCTCGGTCGCCGTCGCAATCACCGTTTCCGCGTCGGGCGCCCAGAAGGGGGAGTGAAGCGAGGGCAGTTTCTGCTGGTCGCCGCCGGCCGCGTCCCACTTGGCCTTGGGCGTGCCACCCACCCAGAAGATCAGGCTCTCGATCTTGTTGTCGGCCAGCCAGAAGCGTCCGAAATCCTCGCCGCCCATCACCGCCGGAGTCCGGATGGCGCGCTGCGGGCCGAAATGCTGCTGGAACAGCTCCAGCGCTCGGGCCGACAGCTTCTCGGTATTGAAGGTCGCCGGCGTATATTCGGCTTCACGGGTGGTCACCACCGGCATGCGGTCCTCGGGCATCCCGGCGGCGATCGCCTCGCCGCGGGCGATGCGCCGAATTCCGTCGAGCAGAAGCTTGCGCACTTCCGGCTTGTAGCTGCGCACGGTCAGCTGGAGCTTCGCCTCGTCGGAGATGATGTTGTGCTTGGCGCCGGCCTGGAAGCTGCCGACCGTCACCACCGCCGGATTGGCCGGGTCGTTCTCGCGGCTGACCAGGGTCTGCAAGGTGGTGACAATGCGCGATGCAAGGACGATCGGGTCCCTGGTCGTCTGCGGATAGGCTCCATGGCCGCCGACGCCCTTCACGGTGATGTCGACGCTGTCGACATTGGCCAGCGCATAGCCGGGAGTGATGCCGATCACTCCGGCGGGCAGGGCCGCGGCATCATGGAAAGCGATCACCGCCGATGGCTTGGGAAAGCGGGTGAAGAGCCCGTCCTCCAGCATTGCCCGGGCGCCCTCGCCCGTCTCCTCGCCCGGCTGGAGGATCATCACCAGCGTGCCCGACCATTGGTCCTTCATCGCGGCCAGCCGCCTGGCCGTGCCGATGAAGGCCGCCATGTGCGTGTCATGGCCGCAGGCGTGCATCACGCCGGTCTCGACGCCCGAGCGCGCGGTCGCGCGGATCTTCGACGCAAAAGGCAGATTGGTCTGCTCGACGACCGGCAGCCCGTCCATGTCCGCGCGGAGCATCAGCACCGGTCCGGGGCCGTTCTTCAGCACCGACACGACGCCGGTCTTGCCGACCTTCTCGGTGACGGCGAAGCCGAGCTTCTTCATCTCCGCGGCCAGCCTGGCCGGGGTGCGCACCTCCTGCATGCTGAGCTCGGGATTGGCGTGAAGGTCACGGTACAGCGTCATCAGCTGCGGCATGTCGGCGCGGACCGCCTCGTTGAGGGTCGCCGCGCCGGCGGGCGCGGCAAGGCTGGTGACGGCAAGGAGGGCCAGCAATTGACGCTTCATGGTCATTTCTCCGGGACCAGCTCGATCACGTCGAGCGTCGATTCATAGCGGGGATAGGGAAGGACCAGCCGCCAGCGATTGTCGCCGATCCGCTCGACCCAGCCGGCAAGATCGCGCTCGGGATCGCGGCCATATTGATAAGCGATGGTCTCGTCGCCCAGCACCAGGGTTCCAAGGAACACGCTCCGCAACTGGTCGGCCGGGTAGATGGCGCCATGGTGCCGCTGCGACCCGCTCAGCTTGTCGAAATGCTGGACATGACCTTGCTGGCTGATCCGGCAGCGGAAGGCCGGATAGGCTATGTAATTGAGCAGGCCCTCGCTCTTGGCGCCGACCTTGATCACCCGGCAGCGATATTCGCCGTTGGGGATCGGTCCGCCAAGTGCCGCATCTGGCTGAAGCAACTCGCCTTCACGCTCCAGGTCCGCCGCATTGGTGGAACGAGCCTGATCGAGCGCGCGGGTGAAGGCGGTCCGCCAATCGCGCAGCCGCTGCCGGTCGTCTTCGGTCGCGACCGATTGCCAGGTGCGCACCGGGGCCGTCGCCTGCGTGGTGGCGCAGGCGGTCAAGGCTAACAGGAGAACGGCAATAAGATGCTTCATTGTCGTTGCGAGCGTAGCGAAGCGATTGGGAGGCGCAAGCTGGCAATGGCCGCCACGCGAGTGAATCGCGTGACGTCAGTCCTGTCCGCTTCGCGGCAGGCTGGCCGGCATTCGCCATCTCTTCGTGCTGCCAACGATTGCTTGGGCGATCGCTGCGCTGCGCTCGGCGGCTCAAGCGGCTGTCCATCCTCCGTCCATGCTGAGATTGGCGCCGGTGATAGAGGCCGCGCCGTCGCTGGTCAGGTAAAGAGCCAGGCTCGCCACTTCGTCGACGCTGACGAAGCGCTTGGTCGGCTGGGCCGCCAGCAGAACGTCGTTCATCACCTGCTCCCGGGTCAGGTTTCGCGCTTTCATCGTGTCGGGGATCTGGTTCTCGACCAGAGGGGTCCAGACATAGCCCGGCGAGATGCAGTTGACGGTCACTCCATCGCGCGCGGACTCCAGCGCGATGGTCTTGGTGAATCCGGCGACGCCGTGCTTGGCGGCGACATAGGCCGACTTGTTGGGGGAGGCGACCAGGCTGTGCGCGCTGGCGGTGTTGATGATCCGGCCCCAGCCGCGCTCGCGCATCGCCGGCAGGCACAACCGGGTGGTGTGGAATACCCCGGTCAGGTTGATGCGCAGGATCGCTTCCCATTTCTCCGCCGGGAAATCCTCCACTGGGGAGACGAACTGGATGCCGGCGTTGTTGACGAGGATGTCCGGCGCGCCAAGCTCATGGCCGCAACGCTTGACCATCGCCTCGATGGCGGCGGCATCGCCGAGGTCGGCCCCGTCATAAAGCACCTGCGCGCCGGACGAGGTCTCCAGCTCGCGGCGGATCTCCTCGATTTCGGCCGGGTCGCCGAACCCGTTGATCATCAGGCAGGCGCCTTCGAAGGCGAAGGCCCGGGCAATGGCGAGGCCAATGCCCGAGGTGGAGCCGGTAACGAGCGCGGTCTTTCCCTGAAGCTTCATGAGGTTCGATTCTCCTTTGGAGCGAAGCTGTCGCGGGGAGAGCTGCCGATTGCAACCACTGTTCCGGTGGCGCATTGAAGCAGCGAGGCAGGAGAGTGTCATGCGCTTTGGCGAAGGACCCGAAAGCGACAATCTGATCGACCGGACCGGCGGCGGCGGCGGCGGACTCCATCTCGGCGGCGGCCTGGGGATGATCCTGCCGCTGATCGCGTCGCGCTTCGGGATCACGGGGATCCTGATCCTGGCGCTTGGCTATTGCGTGCTGACCCAGTTCGGCGGCGGCGGTGGATTCCTGGGCGGTGGCGGAGGCGGCACCGGTCAGTCGACCCTGCCGGCCGAACAGCGGCGCTTCCTCGGCCAGGTGCTGGGCTCGACGGAGCAGGTTTGGGGCCAGGCCTTCCAGCAGGCTGGTGCTCAATATCGGCCGGCGCCCATGGTGCTCTACACCAACTACGACCAGTCGGGCTGCGGGGCGGCGCAGGCGGCGATGGGGCCCTTCTACTGCCCGAGCGACCAGCGCATTTACATCGACCCCGCCTTCTTCGAGGAGCTGAGCCGCCGGTTCGGCGCTCCGGGCGACTTCGCCCAGGCCTATGTCATCGCCCATGAGGTCGGCCATCATATCCAGAACCTCGAAGGCACGCTCGATCGCGCCCAGGCCGCGCAGGCGCGGCTCGGCGAGGCCGAGGGCAACCAGGTGCAGGTGGGGGTCGAGCTCCAGGCCGACTGCTATGCCGGCGTGTGGGCGGCGCGATCAGGCGCGCTCGAGGCCGGGGACATCGAGGAAGGGATGCGCGCGGCCGAAGCGATCGGCGACGATACGCTGCAGAAGCAGACCCAGGGCCGGGTCGTGCCGGAAAGCTTCACCCACGGCAGCGCGGCGCAGCGAATGGAAGCGCTTCGCCGCGGGCTCAGCACCGGCGACCCGTCCAGCTGCAACTACGCGCGCTAGACTCTGGCTCCCGATCGCAACCGGCAAAGATTTGCAAAATCAAATCTGATCACAACCCTTAAGCAAGTTTGTCGGACTACCGGCCCCGCATGAATGGGAGAACGCTGAGCTTGGATCAGTGGTTGCTTCTTCTGTTGCGCAATCCGTCCGACCTGGCCGACCCCGTTGGACCGGTTTGGTTCGAACGCTTCATGGCAAATATGACCACGCTGGGAAGCGCATCTGTCCTGTATCTCCTGACGCTGCTCGCGGCCGGATATTTGATTGTTCACCGCAAAATGCGGGACGCCGCGCTGCTGGCGGCAGCCGTGTTGGTCGGCGACGCTCTGGGTGACGGCCTGAAGGACCTGTTCGGCAGGGAAAGGCCCGACCTCGTCAGCCATTTGGTCCGAACGAACTCGCCCAGCTTCCCGAGCAGCCACGCAATGAACGCCGCCATCGTATACCTCACCATTGGTGCAATGGTCGCCCGAGCCCAGAGGAGTGCGGGTCGACGAATCTATGTTCTGGCGGCGGCGGTGCTCATCACCTTGCTGGTCGGAATTTCCAGAGTGTATCTTGGCGTCCATTGGCCGACCGACGTTATCGCCGGCTGGTTTTTTGGCGCGCTGTGGGGGGGCTTCGTCATCTTCGCAGGTGACCGCCTCCCTCATGGCCGCCATGCTCTTCGAACCTGAATTCGGACCCGGACCCGCGCGCCGCAGATCACGGCGACGAGTCGCGGCAAGCAAACGAGCCAGCCGGGCCAAGCTGGCTGCCATCGCCCTTCCGTCATTCATCCTCGCAATCTATGCGGCGAACGCGCTCTGGCCGGCGCCGGACCCGGCGGGCGTTCCGCGCGTGCTCGCCCATAGAGGCCTGTTTCAACACACCAGACCAAAGACCGCCGACAACAACGAAACTTGTTCGGCAAGGAGGATGGAGCCGCCAAGCCATCCCTATCTTGAAAATACCATTGCTTCGATACGGGCAAGCTTCGACGCCGGGGCTGCTGCCACGGAGGTCGACGTCCATCCGATCCAGGATGGCGAGTTCGCGGTATTCCATGATGATGAGCTCGATTGCCGGACAGACGGCAAGGGATCAATCCGACAGCATTCGCTGGCCTATCTGAAATCGCTCGACGCCGGTTATGGCTACACGGCCGATCGCGGCCGGAGCTTCCCCTTCCGCGGGAAGGGCGTGGGCATGATCAATTCACTGAACGAGGTGCTCCAGGCTTTCCCGGACCGGACGATCGTGATCGACGTGAAGAGCAAGGAGGCGTCGGACGCCCAGCGGCTGTTGGACTATCTCACGGCCGCCAATCACGCGACCGACGGCAGCCTTTGGATATGGGCCGAGGGGGATGCTCGCGACCGACTGAAAGAGTTGGCACCCGAGGCGCATGTGATTTCAACCGGCCGAGCCAAGGCCTGCGTGGCCGCTTATCTCGCTACCGGCTGGACCGGCCACGTCCCGCAAGCCTGCCGCGGAGCCACCATCTTTGTTCCGATTGATTTGCGACGAGCCTACTGGGGCTGGCCCAAGGCATTTCTGGATCGGATGGACCGGGCCGGGACCGAAGTCGTTCTGACCGGCCCATTGGGCGAGCGCGATCTCGGCATTTCAAGAATTGAAGATCTCGACGCAGTGCCCGCAGGCTTTTCCGGTGTGGTCATGACCGACAGAATTGAATTGATTGGGCCCGAAATACGCCGCCGATGGCCGGATCGGCGATTCGCCAAGTTATGAATGGGCTGGACACAACCGTGCGTAACGCGCGGACAAGGCACTGAGTTGATGGGATATTCAATTCCCGTTATACGAATGCTCGCCGGGGGGCTGGCGAGAGGCGCGTCATGGCAGATGCCAAGCCTTCGAATGTCGAGCGCATTTCGGTCCCTTTGGACGCAACGCCGGTATCGGATGAGCTGACGAAGCTCACCGCGATCCTGCGGGAAATATGCCCCAGCGATGCCAACATCGGGTTCGAGTTTGACGGCAAGCTGCACCTCAACGTGCAGCTGCGGCGCTTCGAAGATGTGACCAGGCTGGAGACAGCGCTGCCCTCCCTGTGCGGAGGGATTTTCCACGACGTCCGCCATGGGCAGGTCGGGCGCCACAGCTTCCTTCATCGGGTGAGCGCGCTGGTCGAACGATAGCAGCGCCTACAGCCGGACGAGCATCTTCCCGGTATTGGCGCCAGCGAACAGGCCGAGGAAGGCGTCCAGCGTCTTGTCCAGTCCTTCGACGACCGTATCGCGCGACTTGACCTGGCCACTGGCGAGCCAGCCGCCCATGTCGCGATAGAAGTCGCCCATCTTGCCCATGTAATCGGTATAGATGAAGCCCTTGAGGCGGATGCGCATGGCGATGATCCGCATGATATATTTGAGGCAGGTCGGCTGGGCCTCGTTATAGCCCTCGATCATCCCGCAAATGGCGAAGCGGGCGTCCTTGCGGGCCAGCGCCAGCGCGGCGTCGAGATGATCGCCGCCGACATTGTCGAAATAAACGTCGATTCCGTCCGGCGCCGCCTCCGCCAGTTGCTTCAGCACCGATCCGGCCTTGTAGTCGATCACGGCATCGGCCCCGAGCGAGCGCACGAACTCGCATTTGTCGGCGCCGCCCGCCGAGCCGATCACGGTCATGCCCTTCGCCCTGGCGATCTGCACCACGGCCGATCCGACCGCGCCCGCGGCAGCCGAGACAAAGACGATGTCTCCCTCTTTCGCGGAAGCCGCGTCGAGCAGGCCGAAGTAAGCGGTGCCGCCCGTCAGGCCGAGATTGCCGAGGAAGGCCTGCGGCTCGACCCCCGGGATCGGCGGAAGCTTGTTGAAGTTTCCGGCCGGCTCCACCGTTTCGTCGCGCCACCCGCCCATGTGCAGCACCATGTCGCCGGGCTGGAGCGAAGGGTCGCGGCTTTCCACGACTTCGCCGACCGCGCCACCCGTCATCGGCGCCTCGAGCGCGAAGGGTGGCGTATAGCTTTTCACATCATTCATCCGCCCGCGCATATAGGGGTCGACCGACAGCCAGCGGTTGCGGACCCGTGCCATGCCCTCCCCGAGCTCCGGGAGTTCGATTTCCCTGAATGCGAAATCCTCCGGGACCGGCATCCCTCTCGGCCGCCGAATCAGGTGCCAGGCCATTGCCATCGAAGCTCTCCTTCCGTCGCGTTTCGAAACGGACTAGGCGCGTTGGAGCGCAAACGAAAGGCCCGGGCGATTGCTCGCCCGGGCCCTCGCTCCAGTCAAACCGGCTAGCGTTCGTAGGTGCCGGAGAAGCTGCGGTTCAGCATGTGCGGGCCGGTCTCCCGCTCACCCTCGTCCCGGAAGAAGCCGCGGTCACGCCCCTGCGTCTGGAAGTGCCGCCTGGCCTCGTCCGCCGTCTGGTCAAGGATGATCCTGTCACCTTCGACCCGGTCGACCCTGGCGCAACTCACTTGATGATGGCGGCCGTCCTCGCTGTCTCCCTTGGTCAGGACGATATGATCGCCGCGCACGCAATCCACCTTGCCGATCTCCTGCTCGTCGGAGCCGACGACGCTCATATGCTCGCGAACGTTGCCGAGCATCTGGCGCTTGCCCTCGCGGGTTTGGCGCCAGCCCGAGAATTCATTCTCGAACCGGTTCTGGTTCTCGCGCCGATACTCGTCATAGTCGCGGTCGAGCGCATCGATCTGCCGCCGGCGCCACTCGCTGTAATGCGGGTCATGCAGACCGGACGCCGTTCCGGTGAACTCGCGCTGGCCAAATTCGCGCTGGGGTGAGCGTTCCCACTTCTCGGACCAGCCGCGCTCGGGCGGAGAGCCGCGATCGAGCCGATCCTCGCCTCCGCCACCGAAGCGCCTGCCGGAGAAGCGGCCGGTGTAGGGCCGGCGATAGCCTTCGTCGCGGAACCGCGCCTGGCGATCGTAGCGGCCGGCATCCTCGTCGCCCATGAACGAGCCCGAGCGGCGCCAGCTGTCATCTTCGCCGCGGACATCGCCGCGGTGGCGATAATCCTCGCGGCGCCGACGCTCGGCTTCCTCGTCGCCGAACCAGCTGGCGACCTCATCTCCCGCCCGTTCGAAGAAGCCGCGCTCATCGCCGCCCTCGAAATCGCGGTCGGATCCGCGGCGATAACGATCCTCGTTGCGCTCGCGGAAATCTTCACCGAAGCGCGACCGCGGTTCGCGCCAGCCGCGACGGGTCTCATAACGATCATAAGCCATGGAAATTCCTCCTTGTTCGAACAAACCCGCCCGCTCGTTTGCCTTCCGCCAACCAACGATTGATGGGGTGGGCCGTTCCGGGGATGGCGGGCGAATTGAAGGGGTCGAGCGGCAGTGCGAAAAGGAGGGTGAAACGGGCGTTGCCACAGGGCGAAAGCGCGGCTATTGGGGCGCTCCACCGTAGGGCGCGGGGCTGTAGCTCAGATGGGAGAGCGCTGCAATCGCACTGCAGAGGTCAGGGGTTCGATTCCCCTCAGCTCCACCAGCCCGACATGCCATGAGCATCGATAGGGCCGCCCTCAAGCAGCGCGCCAGTGCGGCAGGCCGATGACCCGCGCGACGCTTCCAATCGATTCCGTCCTGCCGCAGCTGCTCGATGCATTGGGTCAGGGCCCGCGCGCGCTATTGGTCGCGCCGCCTGGTGCGGGCAAGACGACGCGGGTCGCGCCCGCGCTACTCGACGGACAATGGGTCCAGGGCCGGCAGATCCTGCTGCTCGTTCCGCGCCGGCTCGCCGCCCGAAGCGCGGCCGAGTTCATGGCGCGGGAACACGGCGAGGAAGCCGGCGGCACCATCGGCTATGCCACCCGTCTCGACAGCAAGGCCGGCAAGGCGACCCGCATCATCGCCATGACCCACGGCGTCTATCTGTCGCGACTCCAGTCCGACCCGGAGCTCGGCGGGGTCGCGGCCGTGCTGTTCGACGAAGTCCATGAGCGGAGCCTGGACAGCGACCTGTCGCTGGCGCTGACGCTCGACGCGGCGGCGCTACGCCCTGACCTCCGCATCCTGACGATGTCGGCCACGCTCGACATCGACCGCTTCGCCCGCGTCCTCGGCGATCCGCCGGTCATCAAGAGCGAGGGCAAGAGCCATCCGCTGACGCTGGTCCATGAAGGGCGCGACCCGGCGCAGCGGATCGAGCCGCAGATGGCCTCGGCGATCCGCCGCGCGCTCAACGAGCATGACGGATCCTTGCTCGCCTTCCTGCCCGGCCTGGCCGAAATCGAGCGGACCGCGGATGCGCTAGGCGCCCTGCCCCCAAACGTCGTGCTGCATCGCCTGCATGGCGCGGTGGACCCGGCGCAGCAGCGGGCCGCGCTCGCCGCACCCAGGCCGGGCATGCGCAAGCTGGTGCTGGCGTCGGCCATCGCCGAGACCAGCCTGACCCTCGACGATGTGCGTATCGTGGTCGACAGCGGACTGGCGCGGCGGCCGAGATATGACCGGGGCGCCGGGTTGACCCGGCTGGTGACCGAGCGGGCGAGCCGCGCCTCCGTCACCCAGCGCGCCGGCCGTGCCGCGCGGCAGGCGCCGGGAGTCGCGATCCGGCTGTGGGAGGAGGCGGCCAATGCGTCGCTGCCCGCCTATGATCCGCCGGAGATCCTGGAAGCGGATCTGTCGAGCCTGCTGCTGACCCTGTTGCTGTGGGGCGAGCGCGATCCCGCGCGCCTTCCCTTCGTCGACCCGCCGCCTGCCCCCGCCATGGCCGAGGCCCGGCAGCGGCTGACGCGGCTCGGAGCGGTCGACGATGACGGTCATGTCACCGCGCATGGCCGTGCGATCGCCGGCATCCCGCTCGAGCCACGGCTGTCCCATATGCTGGTCGAGGCGCGGGAACGCGGCTTCGGCAGGGCGGCGGCCGATGCCGCCGCATTGCTGACCGAGCGCGGGCTTGGCGGCGGCGATCCGGACCTCGAAGTCCGGCACCGCCGCTGGCTTACCGACCGGTCGCCGCGCGCGCAGGCGGCGAAGCGGATGGCGGAACGGTGGGCGCACCAGCCGTTGGTCCTGAGCGGAGCGCGAAGCGCGCAGTCGAAGGGCGCTGGCATGACTGACTCGCAACGCCCTTCGATTTCGCTCAGGGCGAACGAACATTTGGGCTCTGCCATCGCCCTCGCCTTTCCCGACCGCCTGTCGCGCCGCCGCGATTCCTCGGGCGAGCAGTGGCAGTCGGTCGGCGGACGGGGGTTCCGGCTCGATCCCGCATCGCCATTGGCCCGAAGTGAATGGCTGGCCGTGGCGGAAGTCGCCGGCGCCGCATCGGGCGCTCGGATCGTTTCGGCCACCGCCATCGAGCCTGGCGAGATTGAAACGCTCTTCGCCGCCGAGATCGAGGATTTTGTCGACGTCCGCTTCGACCCGGCGACCAATGCGATCAACGCGACCAGGGGTCGGCGGCTGGGGGCGATCAAGCTGTCCTCCGCACCCGACCCTCGGCCCGACCAGGCCGCGATCGAAGCGGGATTGCTCGATGCTGTGCGCAGGCATGGCCTGTCGATCCTGCCGTGGAGTGAGAGCGCCCTAGCCCTTCGCCAGCGCGCCGCCTTCGCGGCACGGCATGACCCGTCGATCCCCGATGTGTCGGACGCGGCGCTGATTGGCCGGATCGACGAGTGGCTGGCGCCGCTGCTCCTCGGCAAGCGGAGGCTCGACGCGATCGGCCCGGCAGCCTTGCACAATGCGCTGCACGGGCTGCTGGGATACGAGGGCGGCCGCGCGATCGACCGGCTTGCTCCGAGCCATTTCGAATCGCCGGCCGGGTCGAGCCACCAAATCGACTATTCGGCTCCCGGCGGCCCGACGGTCGAAGTCCGGGCCCAGGCGCTATACGGCCTCAAGGATCACCCGATGGTGGCGGGCGGGCGGGTACCGCTGACACTGGCCATCACCTCGCCCGCCCATCGGCCGATCCAGACGACCCGGGACCTTCCCGCTTTCTGGGCCGGAAGCTGGCGGGAGGTCGCCAAGGAATTGCGGGGCCGCTATCCCAAGCATCCCTGGCCCGACGACCCCGCCGCCGCTTCGCCGACTCTGCGCACCAAGCGCGCGGCCCCTTGATTCGAGCGGCAAGCTGAGCCATCCGCGCCAAATGACTGTCGCCCGCATCATCGAAGAGCAGCGCAAGACCACCCAGTCGGGAAAGGCGCTGAGCGGCCTCTGGACGCTGGAATTCGAGCGGCAGCAGCCGCAGAGGCCGGACCCGCTGACAGGGTGGAACGGCTCGGGCGACACCAACACCCAGGTCCGGCTGCGCTTCAACAGCAAGGAAGAGGCGCTGGCCTATGCCATGCGCGAGGGCTTCGAGGTCCACCTGGTCCCGGCGCCGCCGGTCAGCCTCAAGCTCCAGGCATACGCCGACAATTTTCGCTGATTTTCGTTGTGCCTCCGTATTGGAGGTGCGACATCCCCGCCATGCGCGGCCCTACCAGACTGCTCGGATTGTGCGCCGCGCCCGCATTGGCGAACTGCGCCACGCCGATCGCATCGCCGACGCATGGCGACTATTTGTTCGCATGGACCAAGGATGCCGACTTTGAGCAGTCCGACTTTCTCGCGGTCATCGACCTCGATCGCAACTCGCCGACCTTCGCCACCGTCGTAGCCACCGCTCCAACCGGGGAGAAGGACGGAACGGTTGAATCTCGGTGAGGATGAGCAACCGCACTGGATTTCGCTGGCTCCCGACGGTCGTAGGATCGTGATCGGCGGAACCGACGGGGGGCTTGCCACCCGGCTGCTCATCGCCACGATCGATCGCCGCACCGGAAAGCTGGCGCTAGACGAGACATTCCGGCCTGCCGGCGCAACACGGCCTGGAATTGACTTCGACCGCACGAGCTGGCCCCACGGCGATAGCGGCCAGGCGATCCCGCACGGAACGGTGTTTAGCCGCTAGCCCGTCCCGCGTTCCTTGAGGAAGTCGCGGATCATCGGCTGCGCATTGCTGTCGTAGCTGGCCATAACGTGGTGGGGCCCGGCGACGTCGAAGTGAGTCAGCAGCCGCTCACCATTCCAATAGTGGAGCGCGAAGGCCGGAGGGTCACCGAGAATCAGCGGCCGCCCATCCGGGCTTTTCGGGTCGATGTCATCCAGGTCGAGCGCCACCCAAGGCGCGCTCGACGCGCAGACCGCGAGCGGCTTTCCGCCGAAGCTGGTGGCGATGGGCCGGTGGACGTGGCCGGCGATCAGGCCAACCACCTGCTTGGCCGGACGGATCAATGCCTCCAGCCGCTGGACCCACTCCTCGCAGCCAAGGGCGCTCATCCAGTCGATCCCGGTGTCGACCGGCGGGTGATGCAGGATGATGATGGTCGGGACGTCCTTGCGCTCGCGAAGCCGCTTCCTCAGCCAGCCGGCGCGCTTCTCGCAGACCATCCCGCCGTGCCGGCCCTCGTCGAGGGTGTCGAGGACAATCCACCGCACGCCGCCATGGTCCGTCTCGTACTGGATGAAGCCATGATCGTCGGTGGGCACATCGGGCAGGACGGCCCGGAAGGAATCGCGGCCGTCATGGTTGCCGAGCGCCCAGATGACCGGTCCCTGCCAGCGAGCCACCAGCGCCTTCATGTGGCGATAGGCATCGACATCGTCGGGGCGCTCGACCAGGTCGCCCGTCACCAGCAACAGCGACGGCTTCGGGCTCATCGCATTGAGCTGGTCGATGATCAGGTTCAGTCGCCGGACGTTGAGCTCGTGCGGATTGTCCCGGTCGAAACCGATGTGGAGATCGGTCAACTGCGCGACCAATATTCCGTCGATCGAAGGTCTTCTCGCCAACTGCAACTCCCCTCCCCGGTGGCCGCCAAGGCTTGCGGAGCGATCGTCGCTTGTCCAGTCCTTTCCTGATCCGGATGATGAGCGGGCTTGCCAGCCACGTTCGCATGAGCGACACATGCGGCGCCGAAGCCAGGGGGGAAGCTGCGCCAGTCTCGCGTTGCGTTCGTAGTTGGAACGCGTCCTGAAGCCATCAAGCTGAGCCCGGTGGCTCATGCCCTGGCCGGTCGCGGCGAGGCGCCCCACCTGCTTGTCACCGGCCAGCACCCGGGGCTTGAGCTTGCCGATCATGGCCTCGATGGCTTTGCTGCGACGCTGCTCAACTGTCCCGGCCAGCCAGACCCGATGCTTCACGCCGACCTCGTCCGGGCGGCGCTCAGGCGGCTCCTGCCGATCAATCCCCCGGACCTGCTGGTCGTCCAAGGCGACACGTCGAGCGCACTGGGGGGCGCGCTGGCGGCGCGCGAGCTGGGCATTGCACTCGCCCATGTCGAGGCCGGGCTTCGCACCCATGATCCCAACCTGCCCTGGCCCGAAGAGGAAAATCGGGTCACCATCGATCGGCTCGCCGACCTGCTGTTCGCGCCGACCTCGGCCAATGCCGCCAATCTTCGCCGCGACCAGGTCCACGGGACGGTGCATGTCACCGGCAACAGTGGCATTGATGCGCTCGCGGCGCTGGTCGGTCCGCTGCCATTGAGGCCGGTCCGCCGCTGGTGGCCGCGGCCGTTCAGCCTGCTGGTGACTTGTCACCGCCGCGAGAATTGGGCGTCCGGCCTGGACGGCCTGGCCGCCGCATTGATCGAGCTTGACCGGCAGCGGGTGCGGAGCGACGTGTTGCTCCCCCCCAATGCCAAGGTCGCCGAGCGGATGCACAAGCTGCTGGGCGGAAGACCCGGCATCCGCCTTGTGCCGCCGCTGTCCCATCGCGCGACGGTCGAGGCCATGCGCAATGTCGAATTGGTCCTCAGCGATTCCGGCGGCATGCAGGAAGAGGCGCCGGCGCTCGGGGTGGCGCTGCTCGTCCTGCGTGACAAGACCGAGCGGCCGGAAGGGCTGGCGAACGGCACCATGGAACTGGTCGGCACAGACCCGGAACGGATCATCGCCGCCGTCAAGCGCCTGCGGGGGAGCCCGAGGGAATTAGCGTCGATGAGGCGGCCGTCGCTGCCGTTCGGCGATGGCCAGTCCGCCTCGCGCATGGCACGCTATTGCCTCATGTTCCTGGAGGAAATGGACGCTGAGGAGGAAAGCCGCATCGCCTGAGCGGGGCCGATTGACTAGAGCGAAAAGAGCCACCATATGCGCGCCCTTGCCGCCATGGCCGTGGCCCCTTCGTCTAGCGGTCTAGGACGTCGCCCTCTCACGGCGAAAACACGGGTTCGAGTCCCGTAGGGGTCACCATTGCCGTCAGGAAGCTGTCATCATCCTCCTGATTGGGGTGAACAGCGGTCGGTCTTCGTCGAAAACCTATAGCGTTCGATCAAGCTTCGCCGTTAAGGGCGCCTGTCGCGCGCGATGTGGCGCCGGCAGAGAAAGCGACGGAGTTGCAGTGCAGATCGTCAGCCCCAGGGTGATCAAGGCCGGAACGATTGCAACGCTGCTTTTGCTGGCGGCCTGCGGCCAGGCGGATTCGCAAAATTCCGATCGATCGCAAGGGCCGGTCGGCGTCGGCTTTGTCGTGGTCCAGCCGGCAACCGTCAGCATCGAGCAGGATTTGCCGGGGCGCGTGACCGCCTACCAGATCGCCGAGGTCCGCCCGCAGGTTTCCGGGGTAGTGTTGAGGCGCTTGTTCGAGCAGGGGACGATGGTCCGCCAGGGCCAGCCGCTCTATGAGATCGACCCGCGTATTTATCAGACCGAGGTGAACCAGGCGGCGGCCAACCTGCGCAGCGCGCAGGCCAGCGAGGAGGCAGCCACGGCGCGCGAGGAGCGGTATCGCTCGCTGGCCAAGAGTCGGTTCGTCTCGCGCCAGGCCTATGACGACGTGCTCGCGCAAGCGCGCCAGGCAAGGGCCGCAGTGTCCCAGAATGCGGCGGCGCTGCAGGAAGCGCGGATCAACCTTCGCTTCACCCGTGTGCCTGCTCCCATCAGCGGGCGGGTCGGCGCGTCGAACGTGACCGAGGGCGCGCTGGTAACGGCCAGCCAGAATGAGGCGCTGACCACCATCACCAGGCTCGACCCGGTCTATGTCGATGTCCAGCAATCGGCGCCGGAGCTGCTCGCGCTTCGCCGGTCGCTTGCCCGCGGCGGGGCGATCCCGACGGTGGCCCAGGTGAGGCTGACGCTGCCCGACGGAAGCGACTACGGCTATACCGGCACGGTCCAGTTCACCGAGGTCGTGGTCAACCCCGATACCGGATCGGTGACGCTCCGCGCGAGCTTTCCCAACGCCCAGTCGATCCTTCTGCCCGGGATGTTCGTGAAGGCGCGGTTCGCCCAGGCGATCGACCGCACCGCCTTCCTGGTGCCCCAGCCGGCCATCTCGCGCGACGCGAGGGGGAACGCCACGCTGTGGGTCGTCGGGCCGGGCAATACGGCGGTCCAGCGCACGGTTGTCGCCGACCGGACCAGTGGTGCCAATTGGGTCGTGACCCAGGGCCTGGCGCCGGGGGAAAGGGTCGTCACCGAAGGGGTCGGCAAGCTGAAGGAAGGCGCCAGGGTCAAGCCGGTGCGGGCGGGCACGCCGCAGCGGGTCCAGGCCCCGGCCGGCGCCGCCAGGACGGGGCGCTGATCGCTCGTGTCCCGGGTCTTCATCGATCGCCCGATCTTTGCCTGGGTGATCGCGATCATCATCATGCTGGTCGGGATCGGCTCGATCACAGCGCTTCCGATCGCCCAATATCCCGATGTCGCGCCGCCCACCGTCAACATCCGCGCGACCTATCCCGGCGCCTCGGCGAAGACGCTCCAGGACAGCGTCACCCAGGTGTTGGAGCAGCAGCTGACCGGCCTCGATGGATTGCTCTATTTCCAGTCCTCGTCGACTTCGCGCGGGCAGGCGACGATCAATGTGACATTCGAAAAGGGCACTGAACCCGACATCGCCCAAGTCCAGGTGCAGAATGTCATCCAGCCCGCCCTCTCCCGCCTTCCGCAGCAAGTCCAGCAACAGGGCGTTCGGGTCACAAAATCGTCGACCGACTTCCTCCTGATCATCGCCGTCTACGATGAGACGGGCCGAAGCACGGACATGGACGTGTCGGACTATCTGTCCAGCAATTTGCAGGACACGATCTCACGCGTGCCAGGCGTCGGCGACGTCAATGTGTTCGGCGCGCCCTATGCGATGCGCATCTGGTTGGACCCCGCGAAACTACGCTCCTTCTCGCTGATGCCGGGCGACGTGATCAGCGCGATCAGCTCGCAGAATGTGGAGGTGGCGGCAGGCGAGGTCGGGGGGACGCCATCGCTGCCGGGCCAGATGCTCAACGCCACGGTCACGGCATCGTCGCGCTTTCAAACGCCCGAGCAGTTCCGCAACATCATCGTCAAGGCAGACGCCAGCGGTGCGCGGGTGCTGTTGAGCGATGTCGCGCGGGTCGAGCTCGGTTCCGAGAATTATAATTCGGACCGCCGCCTCAACGGCAAGCCCGGGGCGGGCATCGCCATCTACCTCGCGCCGGGCGCCGACGCGCTCGAGACCGCCGACCTGGTCAAGGCTCGCGTCGAGCAATTGTCCCAAAGCTTCCCGCCCGGCTACCGCTTCGCCTACGCCTACGACACCACCGACTTCATCAAGCTGTCGATCGAGGAGGTCGTAAAGACGCTGTTCGAGGCGATGGTGCTGGTCATCATCGTGATGTTCGTTTTCCTCCAGAGCTGGCGAGCGGTGCTGGTTCCGGCGATTGCCATTCCGGTGGTGCTGCTGGGAACGTTCGGAGTCCTCTACGCGCTCGATTTCTCGATCAACACCATGACCCTGTTCGGATTGGTCCTGGCCATCGGCCTGCTGGTCGACGACGCCATCGTGGTGGTCGAGAATGTCGAGCGGCTGATGGAGGAGAATCCGGACCTCACCCCGCGCGAGGCGACGATCGAGTCCATGGGCCAGATCCAGATGGCGCTGATCGCCATCGCCTTGATCCTGTCCGCGGTGTTCCTGCCGATGGTGTTTTTCGGCGGCTCTACGGGCGTCATCTACCGTCAGTTCTCGGCGACCATCGTTTCGGCGATGGTGCTGTCGATCTTCGTCGCGATGACGTTGAGCCCGGCGCTTGCCGCCCAGGTTCTCCGCCCCAAGCGGCAGGATGCGGCGAACGACGCGAAGCTGGTTCGCCGCTACGGCCGGGCGGCCAAACGGCTGCTCAAGTGGCGTGACGGCTTCAATGCCGGCTTCAAGCGGCTGACCGGCTGGTATGTCGGCACGGTCGGCTATGTCGTGGATCGCAAGTGGCGTTTCCTCGCCGGCTATGCGGCCGTCTGCCTTGCCCTCGCGCTGCTGTTCTTCCGGCTGCCGACGGGCTTCCTCCCGACCGAGGATCAGGGCGCCGCGCAAATCCAGTTCCGGCTGCCCGCCGGCGCGACGCTGGAGCGCACCAAACAGGTGCAGCTCCAGGTCGAGGACTATTTGATGCGAGGCCCCGACAAGGACAATTTCAAGACTTTTTTCATCGTCGCCGGCGGCGGAGGGGGCGTGTCCGGCCAGAACACGGGGCAGGCATTCATCAACCTGGCCGATTTCCAAGATCGCGACGGAAGCGAGAATGCCGCTAATGCCATCGCCGATCGTGCCCGCAGCGCGTTCAGCGGATTGCGCGACGCCCAGGTGTTCGCGCTGATCCCGCCCGCCATCCGCGGCCTCGGCCAGTCGGGCGGCTTCAACATGCAGCTGCAGAATGTCAGCGGCATGCCTCAGGCCGAATTCGAGGCGGCGCGGGACAGGCTGTTGCAAATGGCCCAGTCCGACCCTGACCTGCAGCAGGTCCGCCTCGGCGAGCTTCCGGACGTCGCCACCCTCAAGGTGGACATCAACCAGGAACGCATCTCCGCGCTCGGCCTCGATACCGCCGACGTCAACAACACATTGGCGACCGCCTGGGGCGGGCGTTACGTCAACGACTTCATCGATCGCGGCCGGGTCAAGCGCGTCTATGTGCAGGGCGACGCGCCCTACCGCGCCGCTCCGGCCGACATCGATCAATGGTCCGTTCGCAACGGGCAGGGCGAAATGGTGCCCTTCTCATCCTTCGCCCAGTCGGGCTGGTCGACCGCGCCGGTCAGCTTGTCGCGCTTCCAGGGTATCCAGTCCTATGAATTCCAGGGGCAGCCGGTTCCGGGGAAGAGCACCGGCGATGCGATGAACCGGATCGAGCAGCTGGCCGCGCAGCTACCGGGAGTGGGCGTTGCCTGGTCGGGCCAGTCGTTCGAGGAGCGGATAGCTTCCGGCCAGGCCCCGCTGCTTTACGCAGTCTCGCTGCTGGTCGTGTTCCTCTGCCTGGCCGCGCTGTACGAGAGCTGGTCGGTGCCGGTCGCGGTGCTGCTGGTGATCCCCCTCGGCCTGGTCGGTGCGATCTTCGCCGTCACCCTCCGCGGGCTGGAGAATGACGTTTACCTGCAGATCGGCCTGCTGACGACGATGGGGCTGGCGGCGAAGAACGCGATCCTGCTGGTCGAGTTCGCCGAGCGGGCCGAAAGGCATGGCAAGCGCGTGATCGAGGCGGCGCTGGAGGCGGCGCGGATCAGGCTTCGCCCGATCTTGATGACGAGCTTCGCCTTCATCTTCGGCGTGCTCCCGCTTGCTATTTCGACCGGTGCGGGAGCGAACAGCCGGATCGCGATCGGCACGTCGGTGATCGGCGGCATGCTGACCGCCAGCCTCCTCGCCATCTTCTACATTCCGCTGTTCTTCGTGCTGGTCCGCCGCGGCGTCCGTGACGGGCTGATCGTCTTTCGGGAGCGGCTTGCCAGGCGGCGCGAAGCGGCCGCCTGACGCGTCAATCATCCCTTGTCTGACAGAAAGTGCATCAACTGGGCCAGCGTCGCCTCCATCTGGTCCTGCATCTGGCTGATCAGCTCATTTTCCCGCATATTCTCATGGTCGAGCGGCTTGGAATAACTGTCGGAAAAGGCGTGCAGGTCCTCGGCATCGAACACGCCCTTGGCGACCAGCCGGGCCAGGATCACCAGCAGGCCGTTGGTATTGGCGATATTGCCGGCGACCAGCGCCTCGTCGACGATCGTCAGCTGCCGGTCGTCATCATTCTCGATCGTGTCCTCGGTCATCGGCACAATGTGGCAGCTTCTCACGGGCTTGCAAGCGGGCCGAGCTCGGCCCAGCGCTCGACCTTCCAGGCGAAAGGAAGCGTATAGGCGGGGCTCGACGACGGTAGGTCGATCAGCTGGAGACCCTCGATCCCCGACAAGGCCAGCCGGCCTAGCCGGGCCGCGGTCTGGCCGTTGAAGGCAATGGAGCGCAACCGGGGATGGCCCGCGATATAGTCCGCCAGCCGGTTGGTCGTCGCGCTCCGGATCGCGCCGTCCAGGCTTCCTTCGCGCCGAGCCTCGCCGACCACGTCCCACAAGGCGATGCGGCGCCCGGCAAGCCGCTCCAGCCGCTGCTCATAATCCATTCCGGCCAGGTCCTCGCCGATCGCTGCGCCGAGCAGCCGCCAGAACTGGTTCTGCGGATGGGCATAATAACGTTGCGCCTTCAGCGACGCCTCGCCCGGCAGACTGCCGAGGATCAGCAGCCGGGCGTCACTCGATCCGACGGGCGCCATGGAACGCTTGACGGTGATCTGCGCCTCCGGTGGTTGCGGCGGCAGCTTACCTGCCGCTAAGGCCAGCGGGCATGAAGCCCGATGAGCTACGCATCGCCCTGTTCTCGGGCAACTACAACTATGTGCGCGACGGCGCCAACCAGGCGCTCAATCGCCTGGTCGGCTATTTGTTGCGACATGGCGCCCATGTCCGTGTCTATGCCCCGGTCGTGAAGCATCCCGCTTTCCCGCCGACCGGCGACATGGTGCACATTCCTGCCTTCAAAGTACCGATGCGCGAAGAGTATCGCATCCCGTACAAGCTGCCTCAATCGGCACGCCGCGATCTTGAGACATTCGCCCCCAATGTGATCCATGTCGCGAGCCCCGATTTCGTGGCGCATCGGGCGATATCCTGGGCGCGGCACTGCAAGATCCCGGCCGTGGCGTCGGTTCACACGAGGTTCGACACTTATCTTCAATATTATAATTTGGGGTGGCTCGAGCCCGTCGCGCGCGCGATCATGCGCCGCTTCTACCGGCGCTGCGACGCAATCATCGTCCCGGCTGAGTCGACCGCTGCAATCATGCGTGCCCAGCGGATGAACAGGGACATTTCGATTTGGTCACGCGGGGTGGACCGGACCCAGTTCAATCCCGAGCGCCGAAGCCTTGAATGGCGGCGTGCGCACGGCATCGGCGATGACGAGATGGTGGTGTCCTTCCTCGGCCGGCTGGTGCTGGAGAAGGGACTGGACGTCTTTTCCGATGCCATCGACGCCGCCCGGGCCAAGGGCGTCTCCCTGAGGGTGGTGGCGATCGGGGAGGGTCCGGCCCGCGGCTATTTCCAAGAGCGTCTGCCTGATGCCATATTCACCGGCCAGTTGACCGGCGAACAGCTGGCCGTAGCGCTGGCCTCCACCGACGTGTTTCTGAACCCATCGATCACCGAGACTTTTGGCAATGTCACCCTGGAGGCGATGGCCTCCGGTCTGCCGGTCATGGCGGTCGCTGCGTCGGGCACGAGCAGCCTGGTGCAAGACAGGGTGACCGGCCGTCTGGCCGAGCCGGGCGATTTCGAGGCAATGGCCGATGAGCTGGCCGACTATCAGCGCAAGCCCCAACTGCGGGCGAGGCATGGCGCCGCCGGGCTGAAGTTCGCCAAGAGGATGGATTGGGACGAAATCAACGCCGCCGTGATGCACGTCTACGAACGAGTCATCGAACGGCGGCGCCGGCTCAGTCGTCTTTTCCCTTCGCGTCCCTGACTCGCTCGATGCGCTGAGCCGCCTCGTCGAGGATGTCGACGACCTCGTCCAGGAATCGATCGTTCCAGCCTTCGTGGGCGATGCGATTCTTGAGCGCCGCCATGAGGTTGCCGATCGCCCGGCCAATCTCGGGCCGCTGGCCACGGCGGCGATGGCGGCCATGTCCCTCCAGCCGATCGATCAGCTCCTCGACCTCATCCGAATTCTCCGCGAGGTGCGCCCGGCCCTCTTCCGTGGCCTCATAGACCTTCTTCGTATCCTTGGACTTGGCCTCGGCGATCAGGCCCATGTCCTCGAGCATCGTGAGGGTGGGGTATACGATGCCCGGACTCGGCGCATATTCGCCCTCGGTCATCTCCTCGACCGCCTTGATCAGCTCATATCCATGGCGCGGCTCGTCGGCGATCAGTTTCAACAGGACGAGGCGCAGCTCGCCGCCCTCGAACATCCGCTTGCCTGCTCGACCCCGGCGCCCACCGCCCCAATTGCCGGGACCGTCACCAAAATCGAAATAGAAGCCGCCCGGCCCGAAGCCGAAGCTCTTCCCACGCCCCGCGAACCGATGGGGCCAATGCTCTCCGCAGCCATGATTGTGCATCGCGACTCTCCTTGTCGATAGCTCTCAGATATATCTTAGATGCATCATGTTCAAGGCGGATGAAACTTTCCTGGTATCAGCCTATTGCTGGCAGCGATGGCCGACCTGTTCGCCGACGAGCTGCCCCCTGGCGCACCTCCCGAGGAGGTATCGCCCCACGCGCCGTTGGCCGACCGCCTGAGACCCCGGACGCTCGACGAGGTGGTGGGGCAAGAGCATCTGGCCGGGCCCGAGGGCGCGATCGGGCGGATGGTCGCGGCCGGAAAGCTCTCCTCGATGATCCTGTGGGGCCCGCCCGGGACCGGCAAGACCAGCATCGCGCGGCTGCTGGCCGACGCGGTCGGCCTGCGCTTCGTGGCGCTGTCGGCGGTCTTCTCGGGCGTTGCGGATCTGAAGAGGGTGTTCGCCGAGGCGAAGGTCGCGGCCAAGGCCGGCAAGCGGACCCTGCTTTTCGTGGACGAGATCCATCGCTTCAACCGTTCCCAGCAGGACGGCTTCCTGCCCTATGTCGAGGACGGAACGATTACGCTGGTCGGAGCGACCACCGAGAACCCCAGCTTCGAGCTGAATGCCGCGCTGCTGTCACGCTGCCAGGTGCTGATCCTCCACCGGCTGGACAGCGATGCCTTGTGCAGACTGCTCGATCGAGCCGAGGAGCTGGAGGGCAACCCGCTGCCGCTTACGCCGGACGCCCGCGACGCGCTGGTCGCCAGCGCCGACGGCGACGGCCGATTCCTGCTCAACCAGGCCGAGACTTTGTTCGATGTCGGGCTGGAGGAACCGCTCGACCCGGCGGGCCTGGCCTCGTTCCTGCAACGCCGAGTGGCTGTCTATGACAAGGACCGAGAGGGCCATTACAACCTCATCTCGGCGCTGCATAAGTCGATCCGCGGCTCTGACCCCCAGGCCTCGCTCTATTATCTGGCGCGGATGCTGGTCGCCGGCGAGGAGCCCCTGTTCGTTCTCCGCCGGCTGATCCGCGCCGCCGTCGAGGACATCGGCATGGCCGATCCCAACGCGCTGGCTCAGTGCGTCGCCGCCAAGGACGCCTATGACTTCCTCGGTTCGCCCGAGGGCGAGCTGGCGATCGTCCAGGCCTGCCTCTACCTCGCCACCGCGCCCAAGTCGGATTCGGTTTATCGCGCGCAGAAGAACGCCTGGCGCTCGGCCCAGGACACCGGCTCGCTGATGCCGCCCAAGACCATCCTCAATGCCCCGACTCGGCTGATGAAGCAGATCGGCTACGGCAAGGGCTATGAGTATGACCACGCCACCGAGGAGGGCTTTTCCGGCGCCGACTATTGGCCCGAGGAGATGAGCCCGCAGACATTCTACACGCCGACCGGCCGCGGCTTCGAAGCCAAGGTCGCCGAGCGGCTTGCCTATTGGGAAGAAATGCGCCGAGAAAAGCGCTCGAAGGAATAGGGAGCTCACATGTACCAGAACACCGAACCCGCCCGTTACTGGCAGCAGCAGCTGGTCGAATGGGGGCCCAAGGTCCTGTTCGCCATCCTGATCCTGGTGATCACCCATTTCGTCGCCAAGGCGGTGCAATGGGGCATTGCCAAGCTGATCGACCGGGTGCCGGTGCTGAAGCGCCACCCCGGGGTCGGCGGCGACAGCATCGGGACGGAGCTCGGGCGGCTGGCCTATTGGCTGGTGTGGCTGGTCGGGCTGATCGCGGCGCTGCAGCCGCTTGGCCTGTCCGGCGTGCTGACGCCGGTGACGGCCCTGACCAATGAGGTGTTCGCTTTCCTTCCTCGCCTGCTCGGCGCCGGCCTGTTCTTCTTCGCCGGGCTGATCCTGGCGCGGATTGTCCGCCATGTGGTTGAGGCAGCGCTGGGCGCGCTCAACCTCGAGCGGCTGGCCGGGCGGGCGGGCCTCAAACTGGGCGAGCAGCCGGTCGCGGTCGACAGCGAGGGCGTGGCGACAGAGGGTGCCGCGCCGGCGCGCAGCACGATTGCCAGGGCGGTCGGAATGACCGTGTCGGCCGTGATCATCATCTTCGCGGCGATCGCTTCGCTGGACATCCTCCAGGTCGAGGCAGTGTCCGAACCGGCCAAGAACATGCTCAACATGATCGCGCTGGCGATCCCCAATGTGCTGGCGGCGCTGCTGTGGCTGGCGATCGCCTTCCTCATCGCCAAGTGGGTCAAGAGCCTGATCGAGACGGTTTTGCCCAGCCTCGGCTTCGACAATTTCATCCACTCGCTCGGCGCCATGCCGCGCAATGTGTCACCGTCGAAGGTGGCGGGCGCGATCGCCATGACCGCGCTGCTCTTGCTCGCCGGCATCGAGGCGCTTCATCGGCTGGGGGGCGACAACACCGCGGCGCTGGTGATCCAGGTCACTGAGCTGGGCGGCAAGGTGATCTTCGGCACGGTGATCATTGTGGTCGGCTTCGTGCTGGCACGGATTCTCGCCGGGCTGGTCGGTGCGTCGACCGAGCGGGCCAGCTATGCGGAGGTGATCGTCAAATATGCGATCATCGCGCTGTTCACCGCGATCGGCCTGACCTTCATGGGCCTGGCCGACCAGATCGTCATGCTGGCGTTCGGCCTGATCCTCGGTTCGGCGGCAGTGGCAACGGCGATCGCCTTCGGCCTGGGCGGGCGCGACTATGCCGCGCGGCTGCTGGAGGAATGGCATGAGGGGAACGCCCCGCCGCCGGTGCGACGTCCCCCGCCGCCGCGTCTGAAGAAAGCGCCATCCGAGGACGACAACCAGCCGCCGCTGGTGTGAGCCGCTTCGCCTCCACCGTCGCGATCGACTGGTCGGGAGCGAGGGGCAAGCGGCACAAGGGTATCGCCATTGCTGAAGCCAGGGGCGACGAGGCGCCGCGCCTGGTCCGGCCCGGCCACGCGTGGTCGCGCGAAGAAGTGCTCGAATGGCTGCTGGAACGGGCGGCCAAGGAGCCGACCCTGTTCGGCTTCGACTTCAGCTTCGCCCCGCCCTTCGCCGAGCGCGGGGCCTATCTTCCGGGCGAGACCGGCGTGCCGGACAATGCCCGCGACCTCTGGGCCTATGTCGACCGCCACAGCCGGGACGAGGATCTTGGCGCAGCGTCATTCCTGGAAGAGGTCCATCGCCGCCACTTCTATTTCGGCATCGCCGACGGGGTGAAGGCCGACTTCGTCCGCTTCCGCATCTGCGATGCGCATCTCAACGCACAGGGCGGCCGCAAGACCGCCAGTGCCTATGACGCGATCGGCGCGGCCCAGGTCGCCAAGGCCAGCTTCTCGGGCATGCGGCTGCTTCACCGGCTGAATGGGAAGGTCGCAATCTGGCCGATGGACCGGTTGCCAGCCGAAGGCAGCACGGTCGTCGAGATCTATACCCGCATCTACCTCCGCAATGCCGGCATGAGCGGCAAGAAGCTGCGCAGCCGGGCGGACCTCAACCGGGCGCTCATTGGGCTGGGCAGCAAGCCGATGCGATTGCGGTTCGAGCCCAACGATCACCAGACCGACGCGTTGGTTACCGCAGCCGGGATGCGCGCGCATCTCGCCAACCCCATCGCCTTCCGGCCGCCCGGCCTGACCGCCGAGCTGGCGAGAACCGAGGGCTGGACGTTCGGGATCATTTGACGCAATGGGGCCGGACAGCGCCCGGGCCGGCTTAGCACAGTGGTAGTGCAGCGGTTTTGTAAACCGAAGGTCGGGGGTTCAAATCCCTCAGCCGGCACCGTCCGCCAGCATCGCGAGCAGCGCGAAGCTCGCCAGCCAATGCTCGCCCATATAGTCGCCAGCAACGTGGGGCAGCGCAGCCGTCAGATGTTCTTCGCCGGCGCCATAGGCGATCCCGCGCTCGCGCTCCGGAAGTAGCTGAGCGATCGAGCGCCAGCACCAGGCGCGGCTGAGGTTCAGTCCGTCGAGGTGGGCGATCTTGCCATCACTGCGGTCGCTGACCGTTGCCGGCGTGAACAGCGTCGCTGGATGGAGGTCGTAGAGGCGGGGAAGGAAAGCAACGAACCATGTGACGAACCGCTCGGCCGGCAACACCCGCGCCATGCACAGCGCCTCGATCAAGGCCGGTGACAGGAATTCGTCGCCGCCCGGCTCCCAGGCCTGGCAATCGCGGTCATGCTCGAATTTCTCGTTCGCCCAGATCCGGATCGTCCTGGCCAGCTGCGCGTCGAATTGGTCGGCCCATTCCAGCGCGAAGATCAGCGCGAACGCCGTGTTGAAATGGGTGCCGACGCGGATCGGATAGGTCAGCTTGGCAAGATAGGCCTTGAGTCGTTCGGCAAAGGCGACGGCGAGCGGCTCAAGCTCGGTGGCCCAGCTCCGATCGTGGTGCCGCGATGCTTCCAAATGCAGATGGAGCAGCCAGCCCCAGCCATAGGGCC
>DASTCB010000200.1:0-15915 GCA_035711585.1 Sphingomicrobium sp. | reverse complement strand
ATCGAGGATCAGCCAGCCGTCCTTGTCGACCCGACCAATGCTCTGGACATATGTGCGCTTTGCCTTGCCCACCAGCTCCTTCAACTCGCCACGGCCCTGGGTCGGACCGGTAAAGAAAGCGAGTGGATCGAACGGCTTCGGTGCCTGAGCCGGCGCGCCGACGGAGAAGGCCAGCGCGACGGCAAGTGCACCAGTTCGGGTCAAAGGCCCTGCGCCATGTCGATTACGAAGCGGTAGCGAACGTCTCCCTTTTCCATCCTGTCCCAGGCTTCGTTCACTTCGTCGATGCGGATGGTCTCGACCTCCGGAAGGATGCCGTGCTCCCCACAGAAATCGAGCATCTCCTGAGTTTCGGGCAGGCCGCCGATCAAAGAGCCGGCGATAGCACGATTGCGCATCACCAGCTGTCCGCCATGCAGGCCAGGCAGCGCGTCGATCGCTCCGACGACCACCATCGTGCCGTTCGGCTTCAAGAGGTTCAGATACGGTCCGACATCGTGGCTGACCGGAATGGTGTTGAGGATAAAGTCGAAGCTGCCGGCCGAAGACGCCATGGCTTCGGCGTCGGTCGAAAGTAGCACGTCGTGCGCGCCGAGCTCGCGCGCATCCTGCCCCTTTCGTGGTGAGGTCGTGATCATCGTCACGTCCGCGCCCAGCGCAACCGCGAATTTCACGCCCATATGGCCCAGGCCGCCAAGTCCGGCGATGCCGACTTTCTGCCCTGCCTCGACCCCATATTTGCGTAGCGGCGACCAGGTTGTGATGCCCGCGCAGAGCAGCGGCGCGGCCTTTGCGACATCGAGGCTGTCGGGTACGCGGCAGACGAACTCCTCGCGCACGACAATGTGCTGGCTGTAGCCGCCCTGCGTGAGCGTGCCGTCCTGCCGGTCGATGCCGCTGTAGGTCAGCGTGGCGCCGCCTGCGCAAAATTGCTCATGGCCGTCTTTGCACTGATCGCAGCTTAGGTCGCTGTCCACGAGGCAGCCGACGGCGACACGGTCGCCGACCTTGTACTTGCTGACACCGCTGCCGACGGCGGTGACGGTGCCGACGATCTCGTGGCCGGGCACCATCGGATAGAGGCTCATGCCCCAATCGTTGCGCGCCATGTGCAGGTCGGAATGGCAAATCCCGCAATGGCTGATCTCGATCGCGACATCCTCGGCCCGAAGCGTTCGGCGCTCGATGGTCAATGGTTCTGCAGCCGCGCCGGCGGTTTTAACGCCCCAGGCCTTGGCCATCGTGCCCCCTGTGGCCTTGGAATTCGTGTCAGGGTGGGGTTGGGCAGTGGTTGCCATATGTGCCTCCTATCGAGACCGGGCCAGTACGCGCCTCGCTTGAACAAGGTGGGGGAGGTCGACCATTTTTCCGCCGATCGAAAGCACGCCCGCGTCCGGCTGTGCCTCGAACGCGTCGACAATCGCCCGGGCATGGTCGATTTCGGTCTGCGACGGGGTGAAGGCCGAATTGATGGGGCCAACCTGTGCCGGATGGATGGCGAGCTTGCCGGCAAAACCCTCGGCGGCCGCGGCGCGCGCTTCTTCGATGAGGCCGGCTTCGTCGCGGAAATCGGCGAACACCCCATCGACCGGCTGGACTTGCGCCGCGCGGGCGCCGGCCAGGCACAGGGAGCGCGCCAGCTGATAGGTGAATGCCAGCTCGCCTCGCGCCGAATATTTGGAGCTGGCGCCGAGCGCCGCCGATAGGTCCTCCGCCCCCCAGCTCATCGCCGCCAGGCCGGGGCAGCAGTCGCGGTAGCTCAATAGGCTGAACAGCGATGCCGCGGTCTCGGTCACGATCGCATGGATCGGCAGGTCGCGCGGCGCCAGCTCGGCGGCGAGGTCGGCGACATCGTCGCCGCACGCGGCCTTGGGCTGTACGACTCCATCGATGTCGAAGCAGTCGAGTGCATCCAGGTCGTCGCGCTGCTCCTCGGTGCCGAGCGGGTTGATCCGCACCCAGCGTTCGGGCCCGCCGTCGCGGCGGTCGGGGAGCAGCCCGAGCAGTTCCCGGGCGAGCGCCTTCTGGGCCGGCGCGACGCTATCCTCCAGGTCGAAGATCACGGCGTCCGCGCCGCTCTCCAGCGCCCTCATCATCTTCTTGTTGCTGTCCGCGGGGACGAACAGCCAGCTGCGCGGAGGCGCGCGCTCGATCATTCCGGTTGCTTTTTGAGAAGCGCGGAGCGGGTGCATTTGCACACCAGCTCGCCGCGCTGGTTGAAGCTGCGATGCTCCCAGGTGACGATCCCGGCATTGGGCCGAGACTTGGACTCTCGAACCTCGATGCACTCGCTTTCGCTGCGCAGCGTGTCGCCGACGAATACGGGCGAAGGGAAGATCAGCTTGTCGTAGCCGAGATTGGCGATCAGCGTGCCGAGCGTGGTGTCGGCGACCGACACTCCGACCATCAGGCCGAACGTGTAGATCGAATTGACCAGCGGCTTGCCGAACTCGCTTGCCGCCGCGGCCTCATGGTCGAGGTGCATCGGCTGCGGATTGTGGGTGAGCGCGGAGACCAGCACATTGTCGGTCTCGGTGACGGTTCGGGTGACCGAATGGGCGATGACGTCGCCGGCCTTCCACTCGTCGAAATAGCGTCCTGGCATGCGCCAGCCTTAGAACATGCCGGCCCCAAAATGAAACGATGAGTTAGACGCCGCCGCGGCGGGTCAGGCGGGCCTTCAATTCACACATGCCGATGCGCTCGACCGCGCGCTCGGGCGCCGACGAGCGGGTGACGGCCGCGATATGGCCGAGCATCTGTCCGGCGATGTCGATCGTCTGGAGCGACACCGCGTGGCGCATGACAACCCCCATGTCGGCGCTGAGTTCGTCGCCCATCGCGTCAAGCATGCGGCGCGCATAGTCGAGCTCCTCCGCTAGCCGCAATCGCAGCTCGTCATCGGTCGGCACGAGTGCGGGGTCGATCGGCGGCGCATTCTCGCGCCGGATCGAGCCCTTCCGCCCGCTCTCCTGCTCGGCGCGGAACTCGGCCTGGACCTTGTCGCAGACGGCCTGAGCCCGGCGCAGGTGGGCCGGGGCTCCAAAATATCGCTGCCCGCTCACTTGAGCTGATGTTCCTTCGGCGCTTTGGCCGCGACATGCAGCCTCGTCGGGACGATTAGCGGAAGCCGGTTAAGGAAGGATTTGCGATCCTCGCTAAGCCCGAGAATTCACTCCATTATGGAGGAACATCGCCCGGTGGCGCGGTCATCGAGCGGGGTCCCCCAGCCGCAAGCCGATCCACAAGGTGCGCGGGCTGGCGCGCTCGACTGCGCCATCGCCGAGCAACGTGGCCATGACCAACGTATCGGTGAGGTTCTCGCCGCGGGCCACCAGCTGAAGTCGCTTCGTCAGCGGCCAGGAAACGAGCGCGTCAATGGTCGTCGCCCGGTCCAGCGAGCGCTCGTTCAGATCGTCCTCATACTGCGAACCGACATGGCGAAGGACAAGCTGTGCAGCCCTGCCGTCCCGGTCCCAGCCGAAGGCCAGCGTGCCGGAATGATTGGGAGTCTGGGCGGGGCGCAAGCCGTCCAGCGGCGACGCTGCGCCCTCCCCATGCACGCGGGCGTGAGTCAAGCTAAGGCCGGCCCGAAGCGACCAAGGGCCGCGCGTCCATTCGGCCGACGCTTCGACGCCTTTGACCCGGATGGAGTCGAGGTTCTGCCTTTGCCGGAATTGACCGCCGGCGGGGACGAACCCGACGCCCGGAAAAACACCGGGCCCCTCGCCGAGGGTCACATTCGCGATGCCGTCCTTCAACCGGTTGATGAACCCGGTCGCCGACAGCCTAAGCGGACCGCGGGCGTAGTCGACGCCGATTTCCGCGCCGGCGAGCCGCTCCGGATCGAGATCCGGATTGGCGGCGGTCGCATCCGGCCCGGCGCGGAACGGGCGAAATAGCTCGTTCAGCGTCGGCATGCGCCAGCCCAGATAGGCGGCGGATCGAAGGCTGAGGTGGCTTGCCAAGGGAATGGCGGCGCCCAGGCGCGCGGTCGGGAGCCAGCCGTCGCGGCCTGGATAATCCTCGTCACGGAGGACGGCATCGCCGTCGATGACCTTTTCGAACAGATGGCCGTCGCTGATTCGCCAATGGTCGATTCTCGCGCCGCCCGTCAGCAGGGCCGAGCCGAGTTCCACGCTGGCCTCGGCAAATCCGCCGGCGGTCCAGGTTACGCCCCCGGCCAGCCGCCGCCGGGTCGGCTCGCCCGCCACAAAGGAGAACAGCTCCCGCGACTCCCCGTCGGTGCGACGGGCGTCCGCGCCGATTCGAATGTCGACGCCGGACGGCATCGGGGGACGAACTTCAACGCTGGCGCCACTTCCGTGCGACGGAACGGAGTCCTGGAGGGCGACGCGGGTAGCGCTCTCGCGCCCGGGGCTCACGCTGGCGAAGCTGCTGCGAAGGTTGCGCCATTGCCAATAGCCAAGCATCGACCATTGCCAGCGGCCCTGGCCGACCAGTCTCATGGAAGCGTCGGCGCCGTTGGTCCGGTTTTCGGTGAAGTCGGTTCCGCGTGTCCGCCAGTCATGGAAGCCGGCGAGGCTCGCCTGCAGTTCGATCTTCTCGCCGACCGGGGTGATCCAGCGAGCGCGTCCGCTCCACTCGCGAGAGGGCGCTCGCTCGTCGGCCGGGCCACGCGTGTCGGCGGTGATCGGAATGAAGCCGTCGCTGCGAGCGCCGCGAACGGCAATGGAGAGAATTCCCCGGTTCACGGAAAGACCGAGGCGGCCGCGGGCTTCGACCGATTGCCGGCTGCCAAGGCTGAGATCCCCCGAGCCTCCTGCGTCCGCGCGGCTGGTCATATCGATGATCCCGGCGAGCGCGCCGGGCCCGCTGGTCACGCTTCCGCCCCCACGCACGACGCGCAGCTCCTCGATTGTGGCGGCATCATAGGCCGGCCAGTTGACCCAGCCGCCAAACGGATCGCTCTGCGGAACGCCATCCAGCACCAGCAACGCCCGGCTCGACGCATTCCCGCCCAGTGCCCGCAGGGTGACGCCCTGGCTGGTCGGGTGACTGCTTCGCGCGTCCGATCTTCGAAACAGCTGGAGCCCCGGCACCTCCTTCAGCAGCTGGTCGAGCTCATGGCTTGGCGAGCGCTCGATCCGGCCGCGATCGAACCGTTCGACGGAATAGGCGCGCTCGGCGCCTGGGTCGGGCAGTGCGCGGCCGGTGACCACGATCTCGGCCCGCGGCGGTTCAGGTGGCGGAAGACCCTGCACAATCCAATCGCCTTAACATCGGGAGGCGGTCAAATCTTGGTCAATGACGAGCGGTGCGTCGGTTTCCACATCTGCGATCCGGATGCCCGCATGAAGGTTCGGGTATCGAGCGCCCTTCCGTCGGGCGATATGGTCATCACCACGCGCTCTTCGGCAGCCCGGCCTTCGGAATCGGTGGTCGGGAAGATGCCGATATAGGCGCCGCTCTCGGGATCGCGGTCGATCTTATAGCTGGTCTCCGTGCCCCACGCGCTTTCCAGCAGGCGAACGTGGATCACCCGCGCGCGATCGTCGTAATTGTAGAATATCTTGATCGCCGCGGTCCGGCCGGAATTGCCGGTCGAGGCCGCGCTGCACTCGATGTAGGTCCCCTTGAGCGCCGGCTGGCAAATTGTCTCTGTCGTTAGTCGGGGCGGTGGCGGCGAAATGGCCAGGAATTGGCTTTCGCCCTTCCAGGAACCGAGCAGAAAGGAAAGCTCGCGGATCGATCGCTGGTGGCCGTGCCGGGGAGCGGCCAGTTGCTCGGCCGGCGGCATGACGCGGTACAGGCCGCCGTCAGGGCTGCTGTCCGAAAGCCAGTAGATGTTCCCGTCTGGCGCAACCCTGACATCGCGTATTCGCTGCTTCATGCCGGAGAGAAGCCGGGCTTCCTCGGCCAGGAGCCCGGTCTTCGGATGGATCCGGACCTGGGAGATGCCGCGCGAGACCAGGCCGCCAACCAGCAACCGACCCTCCAGCTCCGGGAAGAGGGCGCCGTGATAGATGGCAAGGCCGGACGGCGCGATCGACGGCGCCCACATCAAGCGCGGCGAGGCCCAATCCGAACCATGGGCGAGCTCGCTGATCAGCTTGCCGTCATAGTCGATGCCGCTGGTGGCGAGCGGCCAGCCGTAATTCCTGCCAGCCTCGAGCACGTTGATCTCGTCGCCGCCTCGCGGCCCATGCTCGTGGCTCCAGATCGTGCCGGTCGCGGGGTCGCGCGCCAGGCCCTGGATGTTCCGGTGACCCATGGACCAGATTTCGGGCGCATGGCCTGCCCGCCCAGCGAACGGATTGTCGCTGGGCGCGGAGCCGTCGCGATTCAACCGCAGCACCTTGCCCAGGTGACTGGCGGGATCCTGGGCCTGCTGCTTGAGCGAAAAACCGTCTCCGACGGAGAGCAACAGCGACTTGTCGGGCAGGAACAGCATCCGGCCGCCCGGATGCCCGGTCCCACTCTTGGCATGGTTGACCCTGAAGATGACTCGGCCGCCGGTCAGCGCTCTGCCGTCGAACCGCGCTTTCCACACTGCCGTCCGGTTCGACTCCTCGCTTCCTTCGGCGAAGGCGACATAGACCTGGCCATTCTGCTGGAAATCCGGATCGAGAACGATGTCGAGGAGGCCGCTATCGGACTCTTGGAGAACATTGGTCGGCCCTCCCTCAAGCGCTTCACTATAGGCCCCGCTGCGCTGGATGTGGCGGATCCCGCCGTGCTTTTCCGTCACCAGCATCGAACCGTCGGGAAGGAAGGCTAACGACCAGGGCGCCTTCATCAGGGGGCCGATCCGTTCGACCTGCATCGTATCGGGCGGCGGAATGGCGACCCGGTCGATCGCGACCGCCTGCTCGCGGGCCGATTGCGCGTTCGCCGAATGAACGGCTGCGGTGATCGAAAGGAAGGTGACTGCGATGGACAGGATGCGCACCATGGGACCACCTCCTATTTTTGGCTGCCCCAGCTTAGTTGACGAAGTGTAACGGTTGTTGGCAAAATTCGTCATCTCGTGACGAAATATGCCAACCGCTCCTGTCCCAATTGATTTGCTGGATCGACGGCTGCTTCGAGCCGTCCAGCAATGCTGCGCGCTTACCGCGGAGGAATTGGCGAATTGCTGCGGCACGTCGCCGTCGACCGCTCTCAGGAGATTGAATCGACTTCGTTCGACCGGGCTAATCCAACGCGAAGTTGCTGTCCTCGATGGAGCCGCCGTGGGACGCGGTTTGCAGATGATCGTCAATGTCAGGACGAAGCGCGGACGCGAGGCCGATGTCGGGGCTTTCAAGCAGGCGATGCTCGCGAACGATGCGGTCATGCAATTCTACTTCGTGACCGGAAGGAATGACTATGTGGTCATCTACGCGGCCGCGTCGATGGAGGATTATGACGAGTTCATCGAATCCATCCTGGCAATCGATCCCAATCTTCTGACCGAGACCAATGTCGTGATTCGTGTATTGAAGGCGGGCCTGTCGGTTCCCATTCCGCCAATGCCTCGACCGAAGGTCGAAGTTCCCAAGGCGCGCAACGGACATGCTCCCATCAACCTCGATCAGCTTGACCTGCGGTTGCTCCGTGCGCTCCAGGAGCGGTGCACGTTGACTGCGGAGGAGCTTGCCGAAAGCTGCGGAACCTCGCCGTCGACGGCGCTTCGACGCCTCCACCGGTTTCGTACGAGCGGGGTGATCCGCCGCGAGGTGGCATTGGTCGATGCGACAAAGATCGGTCGCGGCCTGCTGCTCATGGTGGCGGTCCGGCTCGAGCGCGAAGACGGGCCTGCGGTCGAAGAATTCGTTGAAAGAGTCTCAAGTCACCCCAACGTCCAGCAATTCTATTTCGTCACCGGGACAAGCGACTATTTCATCATCTTCAGCGCGGGATGCATGGAGGAATATGACGATTTCCTCAAAGCCAATCTCGTGCGGGATCCGGTGGTCGTCATGTCGAACACCAATGTCGTCATTCGACCACTCAAGGCGAGCCTGGCGTTCCCGATCTAGCCGTGCGGCAGCAATATCTCCGCCGCCGCCTCGGTGATCGCGGCACCGTCGAGGCGGTAGGCGGCATAGAGGTCGGGCAGGCTGCCGGTCTGGCCGAACCGCTCGACGCCAAGCGGCGCGACCCGTTGGCCGAGCACTCCGCCGAGCCAGCTGAGCGATGCCGGCGCGGCGTCGCATAGGGTGACCAGGCCCGCGCCGGGCGCAAGCCGCGACAGCAGCTGCTCGACATGGCTCGGCTCGCGCCTGCCGCCCCAGCGAGCCGCCTGCGCCTCGGTCCATCCGCGATGAAGCACGTCGGGCGAGGTGACGGCGAGCAGGCCGAGGCCGGGAATGTCGGCGCTCAGCTCCTCCCACGCGGCCAGCGCTTCGGGCATCAGCGCGCCCATGGCGACGATCGCCGCTTCGGCAGCCGGCCCTGGTTGCTTCAGCCAGTAGCCGCCCTTCAGTGCGGCATCTCTCCAGTCGTCATCTGGGCGCTCGACCTGCTTAATCGAGCGGGTCGACAGGCGAAGATAGGTGGATTCGCCATCGGGATCGTCGATCGACCGGAACGCTTCCTCCATCATCGCCGCCAGCTCGTCGGCATAGGCCGGCTCGTAATGACGCAGCCCCGGCTGGCCGAGTGCGATCAGCGGCGGATTGATCGACTGGTGCGCGCCGCCCTCCGGCCCAAGCGTCAGCCCGGACGGGGTCGCGACCAGCAGGAAGCGGGCATCCTGGTAACAGGCATAGTTGAGGCTATCGAGGCCGCGCGCGATGAAGGGATCGTAGAGCGTCCCGATCGGCACCAGCCGCTCGCCGAACAAATCGCCCGACAGGCCAAGCGCGGCCAGCATCAGAAACAGGTTGGATTCGGCAATGCCCAGCTCGATGTGCTGGCCCTGATTTGTCGCTGACCATTTTTGCGCGGACGGAATCTTTGCGGCCGCGAAAACGTCGGTCATGTCGCGCCGCCTGAACAGGCCGCGCTGGTTCACGAAGGCGCCGAGGTTGGTCGAGACGGTGACGTCGGGCGATGTGGTGACGATGCGGTCGGCCAGCGGATGGCCGGACTTGGCGAGTTCGAGCAGGATGCGGCCGAATGCGGCCTGCGTCGATTGCTCTTCTCCCTGCGGGGCCGGGATGGCCGGCACCGACAGCTGGCCGAATGCGCGTGGGCGCCTCTCCCTGGCGATGCGGGCGCGGTCGAGCACCGCCTCGACCCCCGGCCGCTCATTAGCGCCGACGCCGGCCAGCGGCTCCCATTCCTCGCCTTCCCTGACGCCCATCGCATTGCGCAGCGCATGCGCCTGGGTCGGGTTCATCAGTCCCGCATGATTGTCCTTGTGCCCGGCGAAGGGCAGGCCGAAGCCCTTCACCGTCCAGGCGACGAACAGGGTCGGGACGTCGTCCTGTGCGGCGTCGAACGCCTCGACCAATGTCTCCATGCAATGGCCGCCAAGGTCGCTCATCAGCGCGGCCAGCGCGTCGTCGTCATAGGCTTTCAGGAACGCCGAGGCATTCGTGCCGAGGTCGGCTTCGATCCGCGCCCGCCATGCCGCGCCCCCTTGGTAGAGCAGCGCCGAATGATTGGCGTTGGGCAGCACGTCGAGCCAGTCCGCAATCGCCGGATGCTTCGCCAGCGCGGCCGACAGTCTCTTGCCGTAGCGCAGCTCGATTGTCCGCCAGCCGCAGCTTCGGAAAATCTCGTCGAATCGCTCGAACATGCGGTCGGCCGAGGTCGCATCCAGGCTCTGCCGGTTATAGTCGACGATCCACCAGCAGTTGCGGATGTCATGCTTGTAGGCCTCGATCAGGCATTCGTAGATATTGCCCTCGTCGAGCTCGGCGTCGCCAATCAGCGCCACGAACCGCCCGCGCTCCTCCTCGGCCATCATCCCGTGCGCGGTCAGATAATCCTGCACCAGGCTGGCGAAGGCGGTGATCGCCACGCCAAGCCCGACCGAGCCGGTCGAGAAATCGACGGGGATCTTGTCCTTGGTCCGGCTGGGGTAGCTCTGCATCCCGCCGAACCCGCGGAAATTCTGGAGCTGATCGATACTTTGCGAACCCAGCAGATAATGGATCGCGTGGAGCACCGGCCCGGCGTGCGGCTTGACCGCGACCCGATCATTCGGCCCCAGCGCATGGAAATAGAGCGCGGCCATGATCGCCGTCATCGACGCGCAGCTCGCCTGATGCCCGCCGACCTTCAGCCCGTCGGCGGACTCGCGGATATGGTTGGCGTGGTGGATCGTCCAGGCGCTGAGCCAGCGCAGCCGGTCGTCGAGGATCTTGAGCGCGTCGATGTCGGCCGGAGTCTTCTTCAGCATGTGACCGCCACTAGCCGCTCGGCGAGCCGCGGACAGCCCCAAAAGTCACGCGATTATCCTCCCCAGCTCTCCCCCTCCGGTGCTCCCCGGCCGAGCTTGTCGGGCAGGGGCTCGCCGTTCGGCGTGAACTGGAGCGAAACCGAGTTGATGCAATAGCGCTCGCCGGTCGGCGGCGGGCCGTCGGGGAAGACGTGGCCCTGATGCGCCCCGCAGCGAGCGCAGACGATCTCGGTACGGATCATCCCGTGGCTGGTGTCGCGGATATAGTTGAGGTGATCGGCCGAAACGGGGGTCGTGAAGCTCGGCCAGCCGGTGCCGCTCTCGAACTTGGACCCGCCCATGAACAGCGGCAGCCCGCACAGCCGGCAGGTGTAAACGCCCTCGCGCTTCTCGGTCAGGAACACGCCGCAGAAGGGCGCTTCCGTCCCATGTTCGAGCAGGACATGGCGCTCCTGATCGTCGAGGTCCGCGATTAGCTGCTGATTCTGCTGTTCGCCTGGCGGGGTGAGGTCGAACGTAAGGCTGCTCATCCTTCAATCCTTCCTAGGCCGCGATGCTTTCGTCGCGGGTCGCGTCGAACCGCGCCTGCGCCCCGTGGATCGCCTCGATATTCTCCAATGCCCAGTTGGCGAGGCCCAGGATCGGCTTGAGCAGCGACTGCCCAAGCTCGGTCAGTTCATAGTCGACGCGCGGCGGGATCGTCGGCGTGACGGTGCGGTTGACCAGGCCGTCGCGCTCCAGGTTGCGCAAGGTCAGGGTCAGCATCCGCTGCGACACGCTCGGGATTTCGCGGCGGAGCTCGTTGAAACGCTTCGGGCCTTCGCCCAGCGTCTGCACGACCAGGACGGTCCATTTGTCGCCGATCCGCGACAGCAGGGTGCTGATCGTCCGGCATACCGGGCTGGTCGGGTCCTTCATCTTTTCTCTCCGGTCACACCCATGTTCCCGTCTCACAAACTTGTTCTTGGGCCACAAAAAAGTGCGTTCTTGCGGGGCTTTCGATGGTGGTTATTTAGCGTTCCTCGGTAACAAATCAATACCAAGGAACCAAAGATGACCATCCTCAGGATCGACAGCAGCATTACCGGCGAGAATAGCGTCAGCCGTATTCTCACCCGCTCCATCACCGACCAGCTCGCCGCCGCCAATCCGGGCGCCGAAGTCGTCGAGCGCGACCTCGTCAACCAGCCGCTCGACCATCTGACGCTGGCCGCGTTCGCGGACACGCAAGTGCTCGACGAGTTCCTGGCCGCGGACACGGTAGTGATCGGCGCGCCGATGTATAATTTCAACATCTCCAGCCAGTTGAAGGCGTGGATCGACCGCATCGCGGTGGCCGGCAAAACCTTCCAATATGGCGCGAATGGGCCCGAGGGCCTCGCCGGTGGCAAGCGGGTGATCGTCGCCATCTCGCGCGGCGGTTTCTACGACGAAGGCAACAGCTTCGAGCATGTCGAAGCCTATCTGAAGCCGATGTTCAACTTCTTCGGCATTGAACCGGAGTTCGTCCGCGCCGACGGGATTGCGGTGGGGCCCGAACATCGCGAGGCGGGCATCGCCAGCGGGCTCGCCGAGGTCGAGCGGCTAGCGGCCTAGTTTTCCGCAGGCGGCGCGCGTAAACTGCCCCCGAAGCAACTGGCGGACGGGGCTCTTGCGCGCGCCGTTGGTTTCAGGGGGACCGGGATAAAGCGCTTCGTTCAATCATTGTCTCGGCAGGACTGGACCGCCGTCGTCATCGAATTGATGGTGGTGGTGGTCGGCATCCTGATCGCGCTGCAGGTCGGCCAATGGGCGCAGGGCCGCGAAGCACGTCAAACGGAGCGGACATATCTGCTGCGGTTGAAGGAAGATCTGCAGATTGAGCGCACCCGGGCTGTCGACGCCATGGAATTTGGCAAAAGTCGGCTTGAGGCGGTCGAGTATCTTGGCCGGACGGTAACCGATCCCGCATTCGTGACGAACGACCCCACTGGACTACCTTGGGCGATCGAAACGGCTGCCTGGCGCTCGTTTCCGAAAATCACTTCCTTCGTATACGACGAGCTTCAGAATACCGGGAAAATGAGCCTGATCCGGTCGGTCGCGCTGAGGCGCGCACTTGCCGAGCATTATGCTTCGATGGCCCACGATGGGCGCGTCGGCGAGGACCGCTCTGCCGAGCAAGCTTTTGACCAGGCGACAGCCGGCCTACTTACGATGAAAGAACTTGTCGGCATCGAACGGGTCGGGGGAAGGCGCCGGATCGAAATAGGCGAGGAGCGGGCACAAAGTCTGGCTCGCGAATTCGCTTCCCGCCGACAGGCGGTCGAGCAATTGCCCAGCCTTGCCCAGCACCACGTCTTCAACATGCGGGTGATCAGTGAGATGCAGTCGCGGATCGACCGGTTGACCGCGATGATCGATGACGAACTCGCTCGCTAGCGACTAAGCCGACAGAAGCCTGATCGGGTTCTCGATGTAGCCCTTCATCGCCTGCATGAAGCTGGCCGCGTCCCAGCCGTCGACAACCCGGTGATCGCAGCTCAATGACAGGTTCATCAGCTTGCGGGCCTCCAGCTCGCCGTCGACGATCACCGGCATCTCGCGGACCTTGTTGACCGCGATGATCGCCACCTCGGGCCGGTTGATGACGGGTGTGGAGGTGACCCCGCCCATCGGGCCGAGGCTGGACAGGGTGATGGTCGAACCCGTCAGCTCGTCGCGCGCCGCCTTGCCAGTGCGCGCGGCCTCGGCGAGGCGGAGGATGTCGCGGGCCAGCTGCCACACGCTTTTTGACTGGGCATCGCGGATCACCGGGACCATCAGGCCATTGTCGGTCTGGGTCGCCATGCCGAGGTGCAGCGACCCGTGACGCGTGATCACCCCAGCGTCATCGTCGAACGTCGCGTTGAGCATGGGCCATTCCGGCAGCGCCCTGGCCATGGCGGTGATCAGGAAGGGCAGCACGGTCAGCTTGGGATTGTCGCCGCGGTCGCGGTTCATCATCGCCCGAGTCTCCTCGAGCGCGGTGACGTCATATTCCTCGACCAGCGTGAAGTGCGGGATGCGGCGCTTCGCCTCCTGCATATTTTCGGCGATCTTGCGGCGGAGGCCGACGACCTTGATGGTTTCATCAGGCCGCGCGGCCGCGCCCCGGCCCGACACGTTGCCGCCCTGGTAGAGCAGGTAAGCGTCGAGGTCGGCGTGGCGGACGCGGTCACCCGCGGCCTTCACCTGGCCAAGGTCGATGCCGAGGTCGCGGGCGCGCTGGCGCACGGCGGGAGAGGCGAGGACCTTGGCGCCATGCGCTTCCACCGCCAATTCCGGGTCGGGCTTCGGTTCGGCCTTGGGCGCGGGGGCGGACTTCGCCTTGGGCTCCGGCTCCGGCGCCGTCGCCATCACCGGGATCGCCTCTTCCTGTTCCTTGGTCGGCGCTTCCGCGCCATCGGCCAGCGGCTGTTCTTTCTTGACCACGGCAGGTTCCTCCGCCGCTGCCGCGCTACCCTCGGTCTCAATCTCGACCAGTACCGAGCCGATGGCGATCTGCTCGCCGACTTCTCCCGCCAGCTTCCTGACCACGCCGGCGACGGGGCTTTCCATCTCGACCGTCGCCTTGTCGGTCATCATGTCCGCGAGCTGCTGGTCCTCCTCGACCTTGTCGCCGACCTTTACGTGCCAGGCGACGATCTCGGCCTCTGCAATGCCTTCGCCGATGTCGGGCAGCTTGAACTGATAGGTCGCCATTAGGCCTCCAGCACCTTCTTGAGGGCGTTCTTCATGCGGATCGGGCCCGGGAAATAGACCCATTCATAGGCGTGAGGGTAGGGCGTGTCCCAGCCGGTGACGCGCTCGACCGGCGCTTCCAGATGATAGAAGCAGCGTTCCTGCACTAGGCTAGCCAGCTCGGCGCCGAACCCGCTGGTCTTGGTCGCTTCCTGGACGACCAGGCAGCGCCCGGTCTTCTTGACGCTCTCCTCAATCGCCTCGATGTCGAGCGGGACGAGGGTGCGGAGGTCAATCACCTCGGCGTCGATGCCATTCTCCTCGACTGCGGCCAGCGCGACATGGACCATCGTGCCATAGGCCAGCACGGTCAGCGCCTCGCCTTCGCGGACGACTTTCGCCTTGCCCAGCGGCACCGAATAATGGCCGTCCGGGACCTCGCTCAGCTCATGCTTCGACCAGGGCTTCACCGGCTTGTCGTGATGGCCGTCGAACGGGCCGTTGTAGATGCGCTTGGGTTCGAAGAAGAGCACCGGGTCCGGGTCCTCGATCGCCGCGATCAGCAGCCCTTTGGCGTCATAGGGATTGGATGGGATGACTGTCTTGATGCCGGCGATATGGGTGAACAGTGACTCGGGGCTTTGGCTGTGGGTCTGTCCGCCGAAGATGCCGCCGCCATAGGGCGACCGGATGACCATCGGCATGGTCCATTCGCCGGCGGTGCGATAGCGGATGCGGGCGACCTCGCTGACGATCTGGTCGTAACCGGGATAGATGTAATCGGCGAACTGGATCTCGATCACCGGCTTCAGGCCATAGGCGGCCATGCCGACCGCGGTGCCGACGATCCCACCCTCACTGATCGGCGCGTCGAAGCAGCGCGTCTTGCCGAACTGCTTCTGGAGGCCCGCGGTGGCGCGGAACACGCCGCCGAAATAGCCGACGTCCTCGCCGAACACGACGATGTCGCTGTCGCGCTCCATCATCACGCGATGGGCGTCGTTGATCGCCTCGATCATGTTGCGGCCGGTGGTCTTTACAGCGCTCATTTGGGTTCGTGCCCCAGAAATTCGCGGGCCTCGGCCAGCGCCTGGTCGCGCTGTTCCTCGAGATGCCACGGGGTTGAGGCATAGACGTCCTCGAACATCGACGGGATGTTGTCGAATCCCTGTTGCGGCAGGATGCCTTGTCCTTCCGCTTCCTTCTGCGCCGCGCGGACGGTGGCGTCGATTTCCTTGTCGAGCGCGGCGTCGCGCTCCGCATCCCATTCGCCAAGCGCAACCAAATGCGCCGCCAGCCGCTCGATCGGGTCGCCCAGCGGCCAGCTTTCCGCCTCGTCCTTGGGGCGGTATCCGCTCGGGTCGTCGGAAGTCGAATGGCCCTCGGCGCGATAGGTGAAGAATTCGATCAGCGTCGGGCCCTTGTTGGTCCGCGCCCGCTCCGAAGCCCATTTGACCGCGGCATAGACCGCCAGCGCGTCATTGCCGTCGACGCGGAGGCCGGCGATGCCATAGCCGACCGCGCGGCTGGCGAAGGTGGCTTGCTCGGCTCCGGCGATGCCCGAGAAGCTGGAAATCGCCCACTGGTTGTTGACCACCGCCAGGATCACCGGCGCCTGATAGACGGCGGCGAAGGTCATCGCCGAATGGAAGTCGCCTTCCGCCGTCGCCCCATCGCCGATCCAGCCCATGCAGATCCGGCTGTCGCCCTTGATGGCGCTGGCCATCGCCCAGCCGACCGCCTGCGGATATTGGGTGCCGAGGTTGCCGCTGATCGAGAAGAAGCCGTGCTTCTTGTCCGAATACATGATCGGCAGCTGGCGGCCCTTCACCGGGTCGCCCTTGTTCGAATAGATCTGGCACATCATCGTCACCAGCGGATAGCCGCGCGCGACGAGCAGCCCCTGCTGACGATAG
>DASTCB010000199.1:0-30885 GCA_035711585.1 Sphingomicrobium sp. | reverse complement strand
GCCCGGCGCCGGGAACCAGGCCAGGAAAACCACGGCCAAGGCGCCGACATAGCGAGTCTGCATCCCGCTCATGAACAGCAGGATGCACAGCCCGTAGAAGCAGAGCTCGAAGAACAGGGTCCAATAGGCGCCGACCGACAGGGGCTGCCCGAACAGGATCGGCGCCATCGTCGCGTTGGCGGCGAATTCGCCGGGCGGGACGAAGCTGACCAGCGACGCGGCGATGAGCGAAGCCCAGAAAGCGGGATAGAGCCGGAAAAATCGGGAGATCAGGAACCGCCTGATCGGCTCATCGCCCGAAAAGCTGAAGGGGATGACGAATCCGCTCAGCAGGAAGAACAATAAGACGCCGAACCGGCCTCCGTTGAAGGCGCCGAAGCCAAGCCCGACGAGCTCCGCGGAATGCTGGATGACAACGGAAAGCGCCGCCAGCCCCCTCAGCGCGTCGATATGCCCCAAACGCGCCAAGAGCCTTTTTCCCCTACCGCCTGGTCCAGGTCAGCCAGCTGCTGGCGACATAGTTCCACACCGACCCGACGATGGCGCCGGCGATGCCCGCGATCCACCAGCCCTGATACTGCTCATAAACCAGGCTGCCGATGCCGACATTGGCCACCGCGCCCAACGAGCAGACCAGGTAGAAGGAGAAGAGGCCGCCGATCCAGGCAAGGCCCTTCAGCTGGCGGTCGCGATAGGTGAACTTGTTGTTGAGCGCGAAGTTGAAGGTCATCGCCCCGAGCACCGCCGCCGCCTGGGCGAAGGCGAAGCTCGTCCCGGCGATCAGCGTGAAATAGAGGATGAACAGGTGGACGCCGACGCCGAGCATGCCGATCGCGCCGAACTGGATCAGCTTGACCGGGACGAAGCGGCCGATCGCCTTGTCGAGCAGCAGCTCGACATATTCCAGCGCGACCATCTCATCGAGCTTGGACTCGCCATGCTGCCGGGTGCCGAAGGTGTAGCCGACCTCGGCCAGCCTGAGCGGGCGCGGGTGGGACGCGGCGATGTCGAGCAGGATCTTGTAGCCGACGGTGCTGAGCTTCGGCGCGGCCTCCAGAAGCACGTCGCGCCGGACCGCGAACAGCCCGCTCATCGGGTCTGACATGCGGGTCTTCATGATCGGCGAGGCGAGCGCGGTGGCGAAGCGGCTGATCTTCAGCCGGTCCTCGGCCCACTCCCCGGTCGAGCCGTTGCCGGCGTAGCGGGTGCCGATCGCCAGCTCGTATCCGCCTTCCGCGATGGCGCGATAGAGGTCGGGCAGGATCGTCTCGTCATGCTGCAGGTCGGCGTCGATCACGGCGATGACCGGCGTGGTCGAGGCGAGGGCGCCCTCCACGACCGCCGAGGCGAGGCCGCGGCGGCCGATGCGGCGGATCATCCGGACCCGTCGGTCGGCCTGGGCAATCCTGGTCAACAGCTCGGGCGTCCCGTCGGTCGACCCGTCATCGACGAAGATCGCTTCCCACTCGATCCCGGCCAGCGCCACGCCCAGCTTTTCCAGCAGGAGCTCGACATTGCCGAACTCGTTGAGGGTCGGGACGACGACGCTGAGCTGCAGCGACGCCTCGCGCACGATGAGCTTGGGATCGACAGGCTGCTGCAGCATTGGATACCCCCGAGGAATTTACGGTATCACCCAAGCACTTCAAGGTAAAAGGAAAGTTAACTTTGGGGGTCTGCGAGATCCTTGCGTTGCCACACGACAACGCGCCGCAGGGGCTGGGGGAGGTCCTGCCGGCTGACATGCGTTACGCGGTAATCCGCGGGCAGGCTGGCGAGGAACTGCTGATAGGCCGGGGAATAGCGATCGCGCAGCCGCATCTGGGTAACGATGACGGCCGGTCGGCCGGCCCGGATGCGCCGCAGTTCGGGGCCTGTGTCGATGCCGACGGCCTCATCTTCGATGACCAGGTTGAGATGGTCCGGAAATAGGTGCCTGGTGACCCGGCAAGCGCCGCTGACCGAATAGAGCCGGGTAGGCCCGTCACCGACATAGAGGCAGCCGCCGCGCCGGGCCTGTTCCACGGCCGTGGAGAGCCTGCGGAATTCATGCAGCGATGCCCGGTTTCTTTCAACGTCACGGATTTGCGGCTGAATGACGCAAAAGGCCATGAGCCCGGCGAAAAAGAGCAGGCCGCTCCGCCGATCGAAAAAGGTCGCCGCCGAAATGCTCAGCGGGACGGCAAGTGGCAGAGCATAATGGTCGAAGAAATGGGGAACGGCGAGGTATCCGATCAGGGCCGCCGCGATCCAGCCGACCAGGACGGCGCCCTGATAGGTCGGCTGCCGCTGCCGCATGACCGCGCCGGCGACCGCCATCAGCAGCAGTGGGGTGAGATGGACCAGGAAGAACAGGAGGCCCGCAAGTTTTGAGGTCCCGCCCCAGCCGCCCTTTAGGAAGATCGAGGTGAAGGTCGAAAAAATGAAGGCATTGAGCTCGGCGCGGCCGGCCATCGCATAGGCCGCCATGGCCAGCGCGGTCGGAGTCAGCGCAACCGCGATCATGGCCAGGGCCGCCATGGCGAGGTGCCGGGCCTCAGCCCCGGTCCGGCGCAGAAACCAAAGGAAGGCGAGGCCGAAGTAGGCCCCTTCGACGAGGCTGATCTGCTTGATGGTCATGGCCAGTCCGCACAGGGCCATCGCGCCGAGCGCCCGGCCGAAGACCGGACCGGGCCGATCCGCCTCGGCGGCGTCGATCAGCAGCCAGGCCGCGCCAGCGATCAGCAGGTTGTAGAACACCGGCGACTGGCCGGTCTGGCCGCCGACCAGAGGGATGGTGAGCAGATAGGCGAGTCCGCCCAGGGTGGCGCCCCTCGGCGAGGCGAAGCGAAGCCCGACCTGGCGGATGATCCAGGCAGTCGCGGCGGCGAAGGACGTGGCGACGAGGTTCAGGCCGAGGATGCTTCCGCCGCCGATCCAGGCGATTCCGGCGTAGAGGAGGAACAGGCCAAGCGGCTTTCGATCCCAGACATCGACATATGGCCAGCGGCCGGCGAGCAGCTCTTCGCCCGCCAGCAGGTAAAATTGGTCGTCGACGTGGGCGACGGGGTTCCACCAGGCGACGATCCGCGTCGCGACCGCGACCGCGATGATCAACAGGGCAGCGATGGTCGGAGAGGCGAAGGCCTCAGTTCCCCTCCCCTTCAGGGGAGGGGTCAGGGGTGGGGGCGATTCAACCGAGACCGCGCTTTTCATGCCTGCCCCACCCCCGCTGATCCCGGATCGAGTCCGGGATGAGTCGCTCTATCCCCGAAGGGAAGGGGAAGGTGTCAGGCGGCGGCGCTCTCGGCAAGCACGGTCAGTCCCTTGTCGCTGACCTCGGCAAAACCGCCTGAAACCTTGATGCTCTCCGGCTGCGAACCCGCGCTCTTGTAGATCTTGAGATCGGCTTCCTTCAGCGTGGTCATCACCGGAGCATGCCCGGCCATGACGCCGAACTCGCCCTCGACGCCGGGGACGACGACCATGTGCACCTCGTCCGAACGGACGAGGCGGTCAGGGGTCACCAGCTCGAAATGCAGGTCGGCCATCGTACTACTTCTCTTCCTCGATCGCGGCGTCGAAGTCCGCGGTGGCTTTCTCAAACTTGTCGCGGCAGCCCGGATTGCAGAAGCCGACCACCTTGCCCCGGTAGAGCGTCAGGCTGTCGGCGCTGACCGGATCTCCGGACCAGGGGCAGACTTGGTTGACGCAATCCTCGAGGCGCAGGCCGTCGGACATTCGGCTCAGGCCTCCTGCGCCAGTTTCTCGGCCTTGGCGACCGCTTCCTCGATCCCGCCGACCATGTAGAAGGCTGCCTCGGGGAGGTGGTCATATTCCCCGTTGACCACCGCCTTGAACGAGCGGACCGTGTCTTCGACCTGGACGAACTTGCCCGGGATGCCGGTGAACACCTCGGCGACGTGGAACGGCTGCGACAGGAAGCGCTGGATCTTGCGGGCGCGGCTGACCACCAGCTTATCCTCTTCCGACAGCTCGTCCATGCCGAGGATGGCGATGATGTCCTGCAGCGACTTGTATTTCTGCAGCGTTTCCTGGACGGCGCGGGCGGTCTCGTAATGCTCCTGGCCGACGATCGCCGAAGTCAGCACGCGGCTGGTGGAATCGAGCGGATCGACCGCGGGATAGATGCCAAGCTCCGAGATGGCGCGCGACAGCGTGGTGGTCGCGTCGAGGTGGGCGAAGGAGGTGGCCGGCGCCGGGTCGGTCAAGTCGTCCGCGGGCACGTAGATCGCCTGAACCGAGGTGATCGAGCCCTTGTTGGTCGAGGTGATCCGCTCCTGCAGCGTTCCCATGTCCGTCGCCAGCGTCGGCTGATAGCCCACCGCCGAGGGAATACGGCCGAGCAGCGCCGACACTTCCGAGCCCGCCTGGGTGAAACGGAAGATATTGTCGACGAAGAACAGCACGTCCTGGCCTTCCTGGTCGCGGAAATATTCTGCCTGGGTCAGGCCCGACAGGGCGACACGGGCGCGGGCGCCCGGCGGCTCGTTCATCTGGCCGAACACCAGGGCGACCTTCGAGCCTTCGGGTGTCGGGTTGCCGTCGGCGTCCTTGGCAATGACGCCCGCCTCGAGGAACTCATGGTAGAGGTCATTGCCCTCGCGGGTGCGCTCGCCGACCCCGGCGAACACCGACACGCCGCCGTGGCCCTTGGCGATGTTGTTGATCAGCTCCTGGATCAGCACGGTCTTGCCGACGCCGGCGCCGCCGAACAGGCCGATCTTGCCGCCCTTGGCGTAGGGAGCGAGCAGGTCGATGACCTTGATTCCGGTGACCAGGATGCTGGCTTCCGTCGACTGGTCGACGAATTCCGGAGCCTCGGCATGGATCGGCGCGCTGATGTCGCTGCCGATCGGCCCGCGCTCGTCAATCGGCTCGCCGATCACGTTCATGATGCGGCCGAGCGTCATCGGGCCGACTGGCACTCGGATCTGCGAGCCGGTGGCGTTGACGCGCTGGCCGCGAGTCAGGCCCTCGGTCGAATCCATGGCGATCGTGCGGACAATGTTCTCGCCAAGGTGCTGGGCGACTTCGAGCACCAGGCGATTGCCCTGGTTGTCGGTCTCCAGCGCCCCGAGGATCGGTGGCAGCTCGCCTTCGAAAGCGACGTCGACGACGGCGCCGATCACCTGGGCCACCTGGCCGACGAGGTTGCCGCCCGTGGTCGGCGAGGTCGCGGCTGGAGCAGCCTTGGCGGCGGCCTTCCTGGTGCGGGTCTTTGGTTCAGCGGCGGTTGCCATGATCGGTTTCCTTGCCTTCTTTAAGTCCGTTAGAGCGCTTCGGCGCCCGAGATGATTTCAACGAGTTCGGTGGTGATCGCCGCCTGGCGCTGGCGGTTGTACTGGATCGACAGGCGATTGATCATGTCGCCCGCGTTGCGCGTCGCATTGTCCATCGCGGTCATCTGGCTTCCATAGAAGCCGGCCTGGTTCTCGAGCAAAGCACGATAGATCTGGACGGTGATGTTCTTGGGCAGCAGCGCGACGAGGACATCGTCCTCGTCCGGTTCATAGTCGACCGCTGCGCCTACCGCACCGCCAGCCGCAGGCGCCGCCGGAACAACCGGGATGATTTGATCGACCTGCGGTTCCTGCGCCAGCACCGACCTGAACTCGCTGTAGGCGAGATGGGCGACGTCGAACTGACCGCTCCCGAACCGATCAATGATGTCGTCCGCGATCGCCTGGGCGTCGGCGTAGCTCGGCGACTTCATCTCGCTGGTGTCGTGCTGGGCGACGATGCCCTTCGGGTAAAGCCGCTGGATGGCCGGGCGCCCTTTGCGGCCGATGATGTAGAACAGCACCTTCTTGCCTGCGGCTTCGAGATCCTCGGCCTTCTTGCGCGCGGCGCGGACGATGTTGGTGTTGAACGCACCGGCAAGGCCGCGATCCCCGGTGGCGAGGACGATCAGATGCGTTTCGTCCTTGCCGGTTCCGGCGATCAGCTTGGGCGATTGCGGCCCGACATTGATCCGGCTGGTCAGCGAGCTCACGACCTCGGCCATCTTGGCCGCATAGGGCCGGCCGGCTTCCGCGTTCTGCTGGGCACGACGCAGCTTCGCCGCGGCGACCATCTTCATCGCCTTGGTAATCTTCTGCGTCGACTTCACCGAGCCGATGCGAAGCTTCAATGCCTTGAGGCTGGCCATCGCCTAAGCGTCCCTTCCCGCCCTTAAGCGAATTGCTTGCCGAACGCGGTCAGCGCGTCCTTGAGCTTGGCTGCGGCGTCGTCATCGAGTTGCTTGGTGTCCCGGATCGTCTTCAGCACGTCGGCATGTTCCGAGCGGAGGTAGCTGAGCATCGCCGCCTCGTAGCGCGTGACGTCGCGGACCTCGATCGGGTCGATGAAACCGTTGGTGCCGGCGTAGATCGACGCGACCTGCTCCTCGATCGGCATCGGCTGATACTGCGGCTGCTTCAGCAGCTCGGTCAGCCGCGCCCCGCGCGCCAGCAGCCTCTGAGTGGAGGCGTCGAGGTCCGAGCCGAACTGGGCGAAAGCCGCCATTTCGCGATACTGGGCGAGCTCCAGCTTGATCGAGCCGGCGACCTTCTTCATCGCCTTGGTCTGCGCCGATGAGCCGACGCGCGAAACGCTGAGGCCGACGTTAATCGCCGGGCGGATACCCTGGTAGAACAGGTCGGTTTCCAGGAAGATCTGGCCGTCCGTGATCGAGATGACGTTGGTCGGGATGTAGGCTGACACGTCGCCAGCCTGGGTCTCGATGATCGGCAGCGCGGTCAGCGAGCCGTTGCCGTTGGCGTCATTCATCTTGGCCGCGCGCTCGAGGAGCCGTGAGTGGAGATAGAAGACGTCGCCCGGATAGGCTTCGCGGCCCGGCGGACGGCGCAGCAGCAGTGACATCTGGCGGTAGGCAACGGCCTGCTTCGACAAATCGTCATAGACGATCACGGCGTGCATGCCGTTGTCGCGGAAATACTCGCCCATCGTCACGCCCGCATAGGGGGCCAGATATTGCAGCGGAGCCGGCTCCGAAGCGGTTGCCGCCACGACGATCGAATATTCCAGAGCGCCATTTTCCTCGAGGGCGCGGACGATCTGAGCGACGGTCGAGCGCTTCTGGCCGATGGCAACGTAGATGCAGTAGAGCTTCTGGCTCTCGTCGCCCGACTTGTTGACTTCCTTCTGATTGATGAAGGTGTCGAGCGCGACGGCGGTCTTGCCGGTCTGGCGGTCGCCGATGATCAGCTCGCGCTGGCCGCGGCCGACGGGGACCAGCGCGTCGAGCGCCTTGAGGCCGGTCTGCACCGGCTCATGCACCGATTTCCTGGGGATGATGCCGGGGGCCTTGACCTCGACACGGCGGCGCTCGGTGGCCTCGATCGGGCCCTTGCCGTCGATCGGGTTGCCGAGCGCGTCGACCACTCGGCCGAGCAAGCCCTTGCCGACCGGAACGTCGACGATGGTGCCGGTGCGCTTGGCAGTGGCGCCTTCCTTGATCGCGGCGTCCGAGCCGAAGATCACGACGCCGACATTGTCGCTCTCGAGGTTGAGGGCCATGCCCTTGGTGCCGTCCTCGAACTCGACCATTTCGCCGGCCTGGACGTTGTCGAGCCCGTGGATGCGGGCGATGCCGTCGCCGACCGACAGCACGCTCCCGATCTCGGAGACCTGCGCGTCGGCGTCAAAATTCGCGATCTGGTCGCGGATGACGCGGGAAATTTCAGCGGCGCGGATGTCCATGTTCAGCCTTTCATCGCATTCGCGAGGGTGTTGAGTTTGGTGCGGATCGAGGCGTCGATCATCTGGCTGCCATGCCGGATGATGATTCCTCCTAGAATGGTTGAATCGACCCTGGCGTCGATCAACACGTCGCGGCCGAGCCGCGACTTCAGGTTGGCCTTGAGCTTCGCGACCTGCTCGTCGTCCAGAGGATAGGCGGAGGTGACCTCAGCCGTCGTTTCGCCGCGATGCCGGGCCGCGAATTGCTTGACAGCCTTGATCACCGCCTTGAGCTCGGAGAGGCGACCGTTGTTGGCCAGGACACCGAGGAACTTGCCGGTGATCGGATCGACGCCCAGCGTCGGGGTCAGGGCGCGGATCGCTTTGCCGGCGTCGGCGCGGCCGATCAACGGGCTGGTAACCAAGGTGCGGAGATCGGCCGATTCGGCCATCGCCGCCTCGACGGAATCGAGGCTGCGGGTGACCGCATCGATCTGCTTTTCGTCACGGGCAAGGCCGAACAGCGCCGAGGCGTAGCGCCCCGCTAAGCTGGCCTCAATGCCGCCGGAATTCTCCACGCGCTTAAAGCTCCAGACAATAGAATATGGCCCATGCATTGAACGGGGCACAGCGACGGGAAATTCGCGCGCCCCTCATGAGTTGGCGCGCCCCTAGCAGGGGGTGGCGGGGGATGCAAGGCGGCTAATCCCTAACTTTCCCTCCAGCAATTTGCGGAGGGTTGGGCAGCCGGATGTTTGGGCGCAAGCGGCGGGAAGCGATCGACGGATCGCCCCGCTACTCAGCCGCCATGACTTACACGATCACCGGCATTGAGCCCTCGCAATTCGCCCATCTCATCGGCCTCAGCGATGAGCAGCTCGCTACCCATGGTGCGGTTCGAATGACCGCCGATGCCAAGCCGAACTTCCCCTGCCGGGTGACCCTCGACGATGCGGAAGTCGGGGAGAGCCTCTTGCTGGTCAATCATGTCAGCCACGACGGCAACAATCCCTATCGCGCCAGCCACGCCATTTTCGTTAGCGAAACTGCGAAATCTGCGGCGACCTATGCGAGCGAGATTCCTCCCGCGCTGAACCGCCGCATCCTGTCGCTCCGCGCCTTCGGCCGCGACGGAATGATGGTCGACGCGGCGCTGGCCCAGCCGGGCGAGGCAGACCCCATCCTCCGCTGCATGCTGGCCAACGACGCCGTCGACCATGTTGACGCGCACACCGCCACCCGCGGCTGCTTCATGGCGAGGGCCGAGCGGGCTTAGAATTCCAGCGTGTAGAAATTCGTCCACGGCGTATCGGCATAGTCGCCGAACGCCCCCGTCCGCTCGAAGCCATTCTTTTCGTACAGCCGGTTGGCCGCCGCGAACTGTTCGGTAGAGCCGGTTTCCAGGCTGATACGGGTCATGCCCGCCGCCCTCGCGATCTGCAGCAGATGGTCGAGCATCGCCTGGCCGACCCCGCGGCCCAGCGCAGTATTGGCGGTGCGCATCGACTTGATCTCGCCATGACCCTCGTCGAGCCACTTGAGCGCTCCGCAACCGAGCAGCCCGCCGTCCTCGCGCAGGGTGAAGAAGCGGATGTTTGGCACCTTCAGCCCGTCAACGGGAAGCACATGGCAGGCCGACGGCGGTGAGCCGGCGCGCATCTCCGCGAAATGCTGGGCCAAGAGCTCCTGGACATCTTCATGGTCCAGCTCGCCCTCGAAAATCTGCCAGGCCATTACCATCTCCGTTTGACCGCAAGCCACGGGAAGCGCGACCTAGGCTCCACCCCTATGGTAGGTCCATGCTGATGCGAACAATTGACATCGACGCCGCCTGGGCCGCCTTCGAGCGCCGCGACCGCAGCTGGGACGGCCGAGTGATCGGCGCGGTCAGGACGACCGGGATCTATTGCAAGCCAAGCTGTCCCGCGCGCCGCCCGAAGCGGGAGAATGTCGAATTCTTCCTCGACGGCGAAGCCGCGCGCTCGGCCGGCTATCGCCCCTGCCTGCGCTGCAAGCCCGACGAGGTCGGACGCGACCGTGAGGCAGTGGCCAAGGCGGTCAAGCTGATCGAGCAGGCCGAGGAGCCGCCGCTGCTCGCCGACCTGGCCGAGGCGGTCGGATATGCCGAGCATCATTTTCAGCGCATCTTTACTCGCGACATGGGCGTGTCGCCGGCAGCCTATGCCCGGGCCGTGCGCGCCCGGCGGGCCGAAGAACATCTCCAGGAGGACAAGAGCGTGACCGAGGCCATCTACGATGCCGGATATGCCGCGCCGAGCCGGTTCTACGCCGACGCCAGGGAGCGGCTGGGGATGACCCCTTCGGCCTGGCGCGATGGGGGTCGTGGCGAAACCATCCGCTACGTCGTTGCCGACAGCCCGTTGGGGCCGCTGCTCGTCGCGGCGACGCCAAAGGGCATCTGTCGGCTAACCTTCGACGAGGATGAAGGCGCGCTGAGGCGCCGCTTTCCCAATGCCGAGATCCGTCTTGACGACGGCACCATCGCGCCTTGGGTCGAAGGCGCGTTGCAGGCGATCCGTACGCCTCAGGCCGCGCCCGAGCTGCCGATCGACGTCCATGGCACGGCGTTCCAGGAAGCGGTGTGGCGCGAGCTTCGCAAGATCCCGCTGGGCGAGACGCGCAGCTATGCCGAGATCGCGTGCGCCGTGGGCGATCCGAAGGCGACGCGGGCCGTCGGCACCGCAAACGGCTCCAACCCGGTTGCGGTTCTGGTGCCCTGCCACCGGGTGATCCGTTCGGACGGGACGCTCGGCGGCTATGCCGGCGGGCTCGATCGCAAGAAGAAGCTGCTGGCGGCGGAAGGGGCGATGATCCCCCAGCCGGATCTGCTCTGACTCGCCGTCAATCGTCTTCGCCGGCCTTTCGCTTGCGCTCCTGCTCCGCCATTTCGCTGGCGAGCATCTTGTAGGCCTCGTCGACCTTGCTCGCCTCGATGAGGTCGACCACCTCGCGCATCTTCTTGGCGCCCTTCGATTCATGCGGTGAGATGGCATAGGGCATGAGGACGGTTCGGGCGAGCTGGCCCTTCTTTTCAGCCAGCAGCTGCCGTCCCAGGACCACCCGAAGTTCAGGATCGAACGGAGCGAATTCAAACGCGCGCTCAAGGCCGATCAGCGCGCTCTCCGGGATTGCCTCTTCGCCGTAAAAGTAGGTCAGGTAATTATAATAATAGGGCGCCGGGTGCTGGCTATCTTGCTCTTGCGCCTTGGCGAACCAATCCCGCGCCGCAGCCATATGGGAACGTTCCTTCTTGCCCCGCTCCAGGTAGATCCTGCCCTTGTAGAGCATCGCTTCGACGGAATCGGGCCGGATCGCCAGCGCGCGATCGATCGCCGCCTCGGCCTGCACCCCATTGGCCGGCTCAAATTCGAACAGGTCCATCTCGGCCTCTGCCAGCGCCAGGAGCACGGGAAAGCTGTTCGGATACTTCGCCGCAATTGCACGGGCGTCCTGCGCCACGTCACTCGCGCTCTTGCGGTCGACACCGCGCTTCGAGCGCGCCTTCACCCCGATGATCGAATCCTCATCGGCGCCTAGGCGACGCAGCGACACCCGGGGTGGAGCGTAATTGAGCGGTTTGACGTCGGCTCCGCCAAGCTTTCCACTATTTCGATAGCGGATCACGTCGCGATCGAGCTTCCTGAGATCGCCGAACGCCTGGCGCGCGGCATCAGCCGGGGCGGTCCCGGCATTGATCGCCCGAAGATAGGCGCTCAGTTGGCCGTTACGGTCGGGGCTGAACGTCAGATAATGATTGAGCAGCCATCCCATGGTGTAGTGATTGTAGACATCGAGGAAATCCGGCCTGTCCTCGCTGGTCAGCATGTCGGATGCGTTTACGGAAATCATCGAATTGAACAGGGCGTCCGAGCGATATTGGGGCGGATTGCCGAGGTGGAAACTGCCATCATCATTCAGCACGATCGTGGCTGCCGTTTCCGCAAAGCCCTCGACGTACCAGCTGGGGTAGGCCGCCGAAAAATGCTGGAACATGAAATGATGGGCATATTCATGAAGGAGAACCGACTTCGGATCGAGCTCGGTGCGCCTATCCTGGCGGTTTCCGATGAGCGAGCCGGCCTGCCTTAGGCCAACACGCTCAGGAGTGAAGGCGACCGATCCGCCCAGGTGAGGGATGTAAAAACCGGCAACCCCCTGGGCGCCTGCCAGGCGGCCGATGTCGCTGATGTCACCGAACCGGAAGACGGTGAGGCGGCGCGAATCCGACGTCGCGGGGCTGAACTTGATATTCTGGACCGAGCGCAATGCCATGTCATAGCGCTCGAGTTCCTCGGCAAACTCCCTAGCCTCGGCCTGCGAGCTTTCGGAATAGACGATGAAATGATCGGTCTTGGCCTCCCACCATTCGGCCTGAGCCGGTGAAGCTACAGCGAACAATGCGACGGCAGTAAACAGCTGAACGCGCACGAAAAAACCTCCCCCAAACGATATCGGCGGACGCCACGCTAGTCGCTCGAAAGACGTTGAAAAAGAGAAAAACTGATGTGGGTTCGAAGAAAAATGGCCGCGATTCCGCAAGCGCCCTAGCTACGGCGGATTTCGGCGCGCGCCAGCCTGGCGTCCTCGAGCGAGTAGTAAAGCCAGATGCGGCCATCACCGACGATCACCGACGATGCAAAGGCGATATCGGTCGCGGTCCGGTCATCGACCGGGGGCGGAGTGATCAGCGGCTGGATGCCGCGCCCGACTGTCCGCGTGCATTCGCGGTCGAATGCAACCCAGCCGATCCGCCAGCGCGCGTCGCGGGTCGCCCCATTGTAGAACATCACCGGCATGTCGGGATCGTCGCGCAGCATCGGCCCGGTCGACAGATGCCAATTGTCCCAGCTTTCCTCGCGCGGCGCGAACGGGGAAGTCCGCTCTTCCCATGGGCCGGCCACGCTCGTCCCCAGAGCAAGGCCAATCAGCGACGCATCATGGCCCGGCAACTCGTCATCGATATCCCCCGCATATTCATAGAACAGCCGCCAGCGGCCGTCGGGGATCATGGTTATGGTCGCTTCCTTGGTGTTGCCCTTGGTCTTGGACGAGGCCAGCGCGATGCCCTGTTTCTCGAGCCGGTCCAGCGAGGGCCCGGTCGCGTACAGCAGCTGTCCCGTCGAAAAATCCTCCTTTACCCCGGTGTAATAGACAACATAGCTGCCGTCCTCCATGCGGACCATGGTCGGATCCTCGCAGCCGCCGATGTCGATCGGTTCGGGGCCGGGGGTCAGCATTGGCTCGTCGTCCATCCGGAAGTGGACGCCGTCGTCGCTGATGCCGTGCCAGATGACGCCGGAGTCAGTGAACGGCGCTTCTTTTGCTGGCCAGGCCCGCATCAGTATTTCGTAGCCGCTCCCATCCGCCAGCCAGACGAACGGGCTCATGTAGCGGCGTTCGATGAGGGCGGGCGGCCCTTCGATCGTGACCGGTTCGATATGCTCGACATTGAAATCGAGGATGACCGGGTTGGTCTGGACCGGATCACGCTTCATGCGCCCTGTCCCAGCATCAGCGACAGGCCGCCATCGATCACCAGCGAGGCGCCGGTGACATAGCTGGCGGCGGGCGACGCCAGCCACACGACGGCTGCCGCGACCTCCTCGGCGTTGCCGGCCCGGCGCACTGGAATCGCGTTGGTTAGCGACTCGCGATAGGCGGCATCGGCCTGCGCCCTTGCGTTCATCGGCGTCAGGATCATGCCCGGCGAGACCGCGTTGACCCGGATCCCGTGGCGCGCCTCTTCGAGCGCCATGGTTTCGGTAAGTCGTCTGACGCCTGCCTTGGCCGCGCAATAATCGGCTGCCCCTGCCCGCACCGCGAACGCATGGATCGACCCGATGTTGACGATCGCACCGCCCCTGCCGGTGGCGTGCAATGATCGAACGAACCGGCGTGACATAAGGAAAGCGCCGGTCAGATCGGTGCCGATCATGCCCCGCCATTGGGTGAGTTCCATGTCGGCGACGCACACGCCGCTCTGGTTGATTCCTGCCGAGTTGACCAGCACGCCAGCGACGCCAAGAGCGGATTCGAAGGCCGCAAATGCTGCTGCGACCGAGGCCTCGTCACTGATGTCGCAAGCCACGATTTTGCCGGTGGAGTCCGCCTGCTTGACGGCAGCCAGCGTGTCGCCGGCTGCTTCGGCGTCGGTGTGATAGAGGATGGCGACGTCATGGCCGGCCTGGGCGAACGCAATGGCGCAGGCCTGGCCGATCCCCGATTCGGCGCCGGTAATCACTGCCAGCTTGTGGTCACTCATCATCAGTTGAATGTTTGACCGGCCGCAAAGGTTTCGGCTGACCGGACGTACCGTGGAGCTAAAGGAAACTGTAGGGATCGACGTCGACGGCGACGCGGACCTTGTTGCTCCATTCGAGCGAACCCAGCCAATCGCGGATCACATCCTGGACGTCGAGCTTGCGCGCGGCGTGGACCAAAATCCGCTGGCGATGGCGGCCACGCAGCATGGCGAGGGGGGCAGGGGCCGGGCCGAACACCGCCATCCCCTCGACGCTCGGCGCGGCATGGCCGATGCGGCGGGCGACCGCTTCAGCCTCGGACTTGTCCTCGCCCGACACGATGATTGCCGCCAGCCGGCCGAATGGCGGCATGGCCGCGTCGCGCCTCGCTTCCGTCTCGGCCGAATAGAAGCCCGGTGCATCGCCCGACACCAGCGCCGCGATCACGGGCGCGTCCGGGTCGTGGGTCTGGACCAGCACTCGTCCAGGCTTGTCGCCGCGCCCGGCGCGGCCGGCGACCTGCTGGATCTGCTGGAAGCTGCGTTCGGCCGCCCTGAGGTCGCCGCCCTGCAGGCCGAGGTCCGCATCGACCACCCCGACCAGGGTCAGGTTGGGAAAATGATAGCCCTTGGTCACCAACTGGGTGCCGACAACGATATCGATCTCGCCCTCCTCCATCGCCCGCACGAACTCCGCGGCGCGGGCCGGAGACCAGATGGTGTCGCTCGTGACCACCATGGTCCGCGCCTCCGGAAATAGTTCGGCGACCTCGTCGGCGATCCGCTCCACGCCCGGCCCGCAGGCAACCAGGCTGTCCTCCTCACCGCATTCCGGGCAGGCCTTGGGCGGCGGCATGACATGGCCGCAATGGTGGCAGGCCAGCCGGTGCATCAACCGATGCTCGACCATCCAGGCGGTGCAATTGGGGCATTGAAACCGGTGGCCGCAGTGGCGGCACAGCGTGAGCGGGGCGAAGCCGCGACGGTTGAGGAACAGCAGCGACTGTTCGGCGGCCGACAGGTTGGCCTCCAGCTCGGCCACCAGGCTTGGCGCCAGCCAGCGGCTGCGCGGCGGGGGGTCCTGCGTCAGGTCGATAGCCCTGATCGCCGGCATCTCGGCAATGCCATGGCGCTCGGTGAGCTTCAGCTCGCGGTAGCGTCCGATCTCGACCATGTGGCGCGTCTCGATCGCCGGCGTGGCCGAGGCGAGGATGACCGGGATTTCCTCGAAATGGCCGCGCATCACGGCCACGTCGCGAGCATGGTACTGGACGCCGTCCTCCTGCTTGAAGCTCGGCTCGTGCGCTTCGTCGACCACGATCAGGCCGAGATTGGGGTAGGGCAGGAACAGCGAGGAGCGGGCGCCGACCACCACCTTCGCCTCGCCATTGGCGATTGCCCGCCACGCCCGCCGGCGCTGCGACGAACGCAGGTCGCTGTGCCAGGCTACCGGCTCGCACCCGAAGCGCGCGGTGAAACGGGTCAGGAACGGCTCGGTCAGGGCGATCTCGGGTAGCAGAACCAGCACCTGCTTGCCCTGTCGGACGGCTTCGGCGATCGCCTCGAAATAGACCTCGGTCTTGCCCGATCCGGTGACGCCGTCGAGCAGCGCCGGGTCGAAGCCGTTGCCGATCGCGCTCTGCAGACTATCCGCCGCCGCCTGCTGCTCGTCATTGAGTGCGGGAGGCGCGAAGTCAGGGTCTGGCGAGGGAAAGGGCTGGTCGGCATCGACCTCGACCCGCTCAAGCGCCCCCGCGTTGACCAGCCCGCGCATCACCGCTTCGCTGACCTCGGCGTGACTGGCCAGCTCGCGGACTGTGCCCTGGCGGCCCTTGATGCGGATCAGCGCCTGCTCGCGCTGCGGAGTGAGGCGGCTGGGGGCCGCGCCAGTTGGCCGATATTCGATCGTCTGCCGCGGCCCGGCCAGTGCCGCCGAAGTCGACAGGACCATCCTCAGCACCGCCGCGATCGGCGAAAGATAATAGTTGGCGGTCCATTCGACGAGGCGGCGGAGCGGCGCCGGGACAGGCGGGACGTCGACCAGCCCGGCCAGGGGGCGAAGCCGGTTGTCGCCTACCTCCTCGGTCTGGAGCCGTTCCGGCTCCCATACCACCCCGATCAGTTGGCGCGGCCCCAGTGGAGCGACGACCACCGAGCCGGGCTCGACCGCGATACCGTCGGGAATGCGATAGTCGAGAGGGCCGAGCGCCGCGTTGAGCGTGACGACGCGAACGCGTGGAAGGGGCACTGTCGGTTAGCGACCGCGCTTCTTGCGGTGCTCGTCAAGGTCGAGGATGGCGCTCGCTTCCTCGCCCTCCGGCAGCAGGCCGAGCCGGCGGGCCACTTCCTGATAGGCCTCGGCCTCGCCGCCCAAATTCTGGCGGAAGCGATCCTTGTCGAGCTTCTCGTTCGACTTCATGTCCCATAGCCGGCAGCCGTCGGGCGAAATCTCGTCGGCCAGGATGATCCTGCTGAAGTCGCCGTCCCACACCCGGCCGAACTCCAGCTTGAAGTCGATCAGGCGGATACCGATCCCGGCGAAGAGGCCGCACATGAAGTCGTTCACGCGGATCGCCATGTCGGCGATGTCGTTCATTTCCTCCTGGCTGGCCCAGCCGAAGCAGGCGATATGCTCGTCGGCGATCATCGGGTCGCCCAGGGCATCGTCCTTGTAATAATATTCGATGATCGTCCGCGGCAGCTGGGTGCCTTCCTCGATCCCCAGTCGCTTCGACAGTGAACCGGCGGCGACGTTGCGCACCACTACCTCGATCGGCACGATCTCGACCTGCCGGACCAGCTGCTCCCGCATGTTGAGTCGGCGGATGAAATGGGTCGGCACGCCGATCGTCTGGAGCGCGGTGAAGATATGCTCGGAGATGCGGTTGTTGAGCACGCCCTTGCCGCTGATCGTGCCACGCTTCTGGGCGTTGAACGCGGTCGCGTCGTCCTTGAAATATTGGATCAGCGTGCCCGGCTCCGGGCCCTCGTAGAGGATCTTGGCCTTGCCTTCGTAGATCTGGCGGCGGCGGACCATGGGCGTGACTGACTCCGGCAAGAAACGAGAAGAGGGGCGGCTATAGGCCAGCCGCCCCTCCTCCGCAATTGAGCCATGTCGTCAGCCCTCGACCACCTCGAAATGGGCCACTTCGGGTTCCAGCTCCAGCAGGAAATCCGGGTCGAAATCATAATATTTGGCCTTCAGCATATCGTCGCCGGCAAAGCGGCGGATCGCCGACAGGTCGGTCCACAGGGTGAACATCTCGACATGCGCGACGCCATTGTCCCGGCGGAACAGGCACCAGGCGCCGCGATTGCCAGGCGTGGAGCGATAATCGGGCAGGCCCACTTGCGCCATGAGCTGGAGATATTCCGCCAGCCTCGCGCTTGGGACCCGCCCGTGCCACCGCCTCGCAATCATTGGTTCGGAGCGCAGCCGCAGGCCCGAAGCCTGGACCAGCGGCTTTCCAGCCGCGAGCTGGACGACAGCCCACGGAACGCCCCGGCAATCGCCTTGCCGATCAGGGCGAAGTCGCTTGCCAGCGAATCTTCGCCCTGCCGCAATGGACGTTTGATTGGTTCATGCTTCATTGGTCGCCTCCTTATCGAGCCGGCCGGGTTGAAGCCTCCGCGCCATGCTTCCACGGAGCATCGAACTGGATCGAGTTCAGCACCCGAAGGCTCCTGCCCATTCCAGCGATCAGCCGATCAATGCCGTCATGCAGAGCGTTGCGTCCGGCCTGATAATCACGGTCGAAAATTTCGTCGCGCATCATTGCCTCCATAAGTTGGCGCAGGAAGGCGTCCCCGCAGGACGACTTGTAATGTCCCTGCAGGGCGCGGGGTGGGGAGAGGGGGTCCTTCCTGCGCTTGTCGCTTATGTAGTCGAACCGACTCCTTCCTCCCAATGAAAGGCTGGACGAAGATGATAAGGTCTGCTTATAAGCCTGTCTCATGAGAAGACTTCCGCCACTGGCCGCTGTCCGGGTGTTCGAAGCCGCAGCGCGACATGAAAATTTCACGGCCGCAGCGAATGAGCTGGGAATGACCCAGGCCGCGGTTTCCTATCAGGTGAAATTATTGGAGGAGCGTCTGGGTGCCGCCCTGTTCGTGCGCGAGAAAGGGCGGGCGAAGCTTACGCCGCTGGGACAACGGCTGTTGCCTCCGCTGACCCAGGCATTCGACGGGATCGAGGCCGCGTTCGCATCGCAGCGGGAGGAGGACGAGGCACTGCTGACCGTCGCAACCACCTTTACCTTCGCCAACACCTGGCTGGCCTGGAGGCTGGGCGCGTTCCAGGTCGAGCATCCGGACCTTGCGGTGCGCCTTGCAACCTCGAACAAGCTTGTCGACCTCAAGGCCGGCGAGGCGGACGTCGCGATCCGCGCCGGCGCACGGCCATGGGACGGTCTGGTGTCGGTTGAACTGATGAAGGTCGACTTCTCGCCGATGTGTGCGCCCAGCTTCTGGAAGCGGATGACTGAGAAGCTCGGCCGCGAGCCGGTGCCCGCCGACCTTCCCAACCTGCCTCTCATCAGTCCCGAGGATTATTGGTGGGACCGCTGGTTCGAGGCGGCTGGCGTGGAAGGCGCCGATCGGCCGCGCAAGGCGGGCCTGCGCCTCGACAGCCAGGCGGACGAGGGCCATGCGGCGATGGGAGGGCAGGGCTTCGTCCTGCTCACCCCCGCCTTCTGGAAGAACGACATCAGGGATGGCCGGCTGTGCCAGCCGTTCGACCTGACCGCGACCGCCGGCTTCCGCTATTGGCTGTGCATCTCCCCCGAGCGGCGGAATGTGCCCAAAATCCGCCGCTTCAAGGAATGGCTGCTGCGCCAGGTCGAGCTCAGCAAGATCGCGGCGCCGCTGGAGGCGGTGGCCTGATCCCCTCCAGCTAGCGCGCTGCGGTGGCGGTCGGAGCCGCGGCCTTGTCGCTTACTATCTTGGCCCGCTGGACGGCTTCGTCGGTCAGATAGGTCCGGGCGAACTCCTGGATCTCTTTCTGCGTGATCGATTCATAGATGGCGCGGCGCTGCCGTACCCGGTCGAGGCGGTCAGACCGGGTCTGTGCCTCATCGACATAGGCGATCCAATAGCCGTTCTCGCGGAGATTCTTGGTGATCGATTCCAGGGCCGGATTGCGCGCCCTCGTGAGGAGATCGGCGCCGATCGGCTCGTCGCGGAGCTGCTGCACTGCCTTCATGATCGCAGCTTCGACCTCATCGGCCTTGTCCGGGGCGATCACCGTGCTGACCGACAGCGAGCCGAAGTCGCGAAAGGTATCCGACATGTTCGACGTCACCGAGACACCGTAGGAGGCGCCAAGCTGTTCGCGGACGCTCTCCGTCAGCATCAAGTCGAGGACGCTGGCGACCAGGCCGGCAATGATCTCGCGCCGATAATCGCTGTCATCGTCCGTCGGCCAGAAGGCCGCGACCATCGCCTGGTCGGCGGGTCCCTCGTGGTTCAGCACGATCGGGGCGCGCTCCTTGCGGAACGAAGCCTGGCGCGCCTCGGCATAGTCGGGCGCCGCGGCGGCCCTTGTGGGCAGGGCGCCAAAGCTCTCGGCGACCGCGGCGATCGCTGCGGCTTCGTCGATGTCGCCGACGATGCCGATCTCGATCGGGGCGCTCTTGGTCAGCGAAGCCAGCACGACCTTGGCCTCTTCGAAATTGCGCTGCTTCAGCAATTCCGAATCCGGAATCCCGAAGCGCCAGTCGTTGCCGGCGAGGATCGCCGGAAGCTTGACCTGCGCGACCGGCTGCGGCTGCGAGTAGAATTGCTTGTCGAGCACTGGCACCGCATTGGCCCATTGGCCCGCCGCCTCGGGGCGGAAACCCGGATCCGTCAGATAGGCGGCGCTGAGCTTCATCTGGGCATCGAGATCGTGTGCCGTGGTCGACCCGGCCGCGACAAAAGCGTCGCCGGTGACTTGGGCGCCGGGCGTTACCACCTTGCCCGCCATCATCGTCTTGATGTCCTCGAAGCTGTGCTTCGAGGTCGCGCCGACCGTCGACAGAATCGAAAGCATGGCGGCGAGACCCGGCTTGTCCTGGGGCAGGGCGAGTTGACCGCCGGCCATGCGCACGGTGAAGCGCACCTTGCCCTTTTCGAAATCGGTCGTCTTGATGTTGAGCCGGACATTGTTGGCAAACCGGACCGTGCGGATGTCGAGATCCTCGACCCGCTTGTCCTCGACAACCTTGCCAGCCGGGCCGAAATCGTCATAGGCGAAGGCCAGGGCCGCTTCCTCGGCGGGCTTTGCGACCGCAAGCTTCAGGCTTTCGGCATAGGCGGTGCCGATCGCGGCCATATCGATGGGCTGCTTGTCGCTGACGTGGATCAGCGGCGCGCTGCCCCGCCACTGGCGGCGGAAAGCCGCATTAACTTCTTCTAGCGTGATGCCCGATGCCGCGGCCTCGAACGACGCCAGCCGCCAGGCCGGCGTGGTGACGAAGCTGTCCTCGCCGATGGTGCTGATGATGGAATTGGCGAGCGAGCCGCTGGTCCTGGTATCAGCCTGTTCGGCGGCGGTGCGGTAGGCGGTCGCCGTCTCGGCCATCTGTCGCTTGAGCTCGGCGGCGGTGAAGCCGTGGTCGAGGGCCCGGCGCAACTCCTGCTCGGCAGTGGTCAGCGCTTCCTTCCAGGCGCCGTCCTTGGCGGCGACGGAGACGCTGCTGATCAGCGACGCATCCTCCCATTCGCCGGTGCTCGCGTTGGCACCGAGCAGCACCGCGCCCGGCGAGTTGACCAGCTTCGCCAGCCGCTTCTCGAAGAGGGCGTTGGCGATGGAATCGATCTGCTTGCGCCGGCGCTCGGCCACCGTGTCCGCCGGGTCCTCCCAGGCGCGCATCAACGTGAGGTTGGCGGTCGTCACCACCGCCGGGTCGGCGAAGGTGTCGATCGCTGCGTCGCGGGCGAGATCGACCTTGCCGCGCGGAAGCTCGGAGCCCGCGGGGCCGACCCCTTTCCAGTCACTGAACTTTGCCTTGATCTTGGCCTCGATCTCGGCCGGGTCGACGTCGCCGACGAACACCAGCGTGGCTTTCTCCGGCCGGTAGTAGCGCTGGTAGAGGCTGCGGATCGTGTCGGCGCTGGCGGTCTTCAGCACTTCTTCGGTGCCGATCGGGAGGCGGTTGGGATAGGGCGTGGCCGGAACCTGGAAGCCGAGCTGGTCGATCAGCTGCCGAAGCTGGAAGCTGTCGCGGCTGCGCCGCTCGCCGAGGATCACGCCGCGCTCGCGGTCGACGGCCTCCGGAGTGAACCTGGCTTCGCCCGCCACCTCCCGCATCAGGAACAGGGCGGTATCGACCCGCTCCCGATCGGTCTGCGGAAGGTCGAGCATGTAGACCGTGGAATCGAACCCGGTCATGGCGTTGGTGTCGGGCCCGAACTTGAGGCCGAGCCGCTCGAGCATCTTGATCATCTCGCCTTCGGCCACATTGGTCGTTCCATTGAAGGCCATATGCTCGATGAAGTGCGCCAGGCCGCGCTCCTTCTCGGATTCGCCGAGCGAGCCGAAGTCGAAGTGCAGCCGGACCGACGCCGCACCCTTCGGCGTCGCGTTGCGCATCACCGCATATTTCAGGCCATTGGGCAGCGTTCCGAGCCGGACGGCGGGATCGGCGGGGACGTCGGTGGTGGCAATTCCCCAGCCGTTGGTGGCGGCGGGTTGAGCCGGCGCTGCGGCCGGCAGGATGACGAACGACAGCGCGGTGGCCGCCAGCAGGACTCGACGCGTGATGGAAACAGGCACTCAACTTCCCCCAACCCAAATGATTCGGCAGGGATGAGGGTTAAAGCCTTGAACTCAAAGCACAAGATGGCGCGTCGGCGAACGGCGGGCGGCGCTCGACGGACGTAGGGTACAGATCAACCGGTGCGCTTGGGCGGGGCCTTGTCCCGCCCCTCGCGGGTCTGGGTACGGTTGGGTAGGTTGGGCTCGTCGCCGCCATCCGGCTTCTGGCCCTTGTGGACCGAGGTCGGTTGCGGGTCGGCGCCGGTCGCGATTTTCTCGTCATCGGCCGCGCCAATCTCGCCTTGGATGCGACCGCCCGATGGCCCGCCCTGCGACGGGGTCGGCAGATCGTCTTCAATCAGGTCGGTGTCGGAATGCGGGTCGCGTTTCTGGTCAGCCATGAAGCTCTCCTTCGCCGTACAAACGTCCAGCGGCAAAGGCGCGTTCCGGCTAGGAGGTGGTGGGGCCGTCAGCGTCCTATTTCGCGCTCACGGCGTGGTGCAGGTACATCTCGTCGAAATCGCCGACCTCGCGCAGGCCCGGCCAGTCCAGGATCTTCAGCGAACGCCCGGTCAGCTGGATCAGCCCGGCCTTGCGCAGCGCCTGCAGGGTCCGGTTGGTGTGGACTGGGGTCATGCCGGTCGCGTCGGCCAGCTGCTCCTGGGTCAACGGGAATTCAAACTCTCCGTCCTGCCCACCGCCGATCTTTTCCAGCCTGGTGGCCAACTCGCACAGCAAATGGGCGACCCGCGCCTTCGACGTCCGGCGGCCGACATTGACCACCCATTCGCGGAAAATGGCGGCATCGATCAGCGTTTCGATCCACATCGCCATGCGGATCGCCGGCCGCTTCTCGTGGAGCTCGATCAGGGCCCGGCGCGGGATGATCGCCGCTTCGCAATGGTTGAGGCTCTGCACGCTATGGTCGGCGACTCCGATGACCGAGTTCTGCAGGTCGACGAATTCGGTCGGGATATGAATCGAGATGATCTGCCGCCTGCCGTCGCGAAGGATTTTCTGGCGGAACGCATATCCGGAGAGCAGCAGCGCGCAGTCGACCGCCTCCTGCCCTTCACGAACCAGATAGCCTTCCTTGGGATAGGTCTTGCGCATGTGCGGCAGGTTGAGGAGGGCGCTGCAGTCGTCTGGGGAAAGGTCTGCAAACGCCGACCACCGGCGGACAAGCGGCCCAAGCGGATGATACTCGATCAACGCACAATTCCCCCACAAACCCGGCAAGAACAGGCCTAACTTCCGGGGGAATCCGCGTCCTTAATCGAAGTTAATGCCGGCTTGCCGCACACAGTCGGCGTCTCCGCCGCCCCGCTGCTTTGGCAGTGCCGGCACCGGCCAGCAATAAGTCATTGAGATTCTCTAACAATTGTTAGCGATTTTTGTTTTCCGCCTGGCGAGTATGGGCGTGAACGGAAACGGGAGTGGCGCTTGAACGACCATGGCCAATATTATCGCCGCAGGCTCGAGGCCGAGATCGAGGCCGCGGAACAGGCCGTGGACGCCGGCGCGGCGGAGATCCACCGCGCCCTCGCCGAACTCTATCGCCAGCTGATATCTGAGAGCGGAAGCGGTGATGGGACTCTGCCGCCGGGGGCGGCGGAGTCCATCGCCGCGGAGCTTCCGGCGGAGTAGCGGCGAGGGCGGGGAACAGTTAGGTTTCCGGGCGCTATTCGGTGAGCTCGAACTCCAGCTCGCGCTCGGCTTCCTTCGCCATCCGGTCGTACATCACCGCCAAGTCGTTGTGGGTCCGGGCAATGGCGGCGGTCGGGGCGCTCGCGGCGGCGGCGCGCTCCTCGGCGGCGCGGGCGCGATAATATTCCGGTCGTTCGGAAGCCATGGACCGGCTCCTTGTCCTGGATTGCGCCGCGCGCTCTAAACCATTTAACGGGAAATTAATAGAACCAGAGCGCCCGAGCATAAGGCGATTGCATCGCAGTCGGGAGCTTATGTCGAAGAGTGCGCGATGGCCGGCCAGCGGGTCGCTCGCCGGGCCGAGGCCGGGGCTGCGCCCTGACGATCGCGCTGTACGGGTTGATGGTGTGGGCCGGGCCGAGGTTTGGGTTGAAGCTCTAGAGACATTGCGGCACTTGATCGAATTTCCATTAAATATTCCAAAAAATTCAAGAAAATTAGACGCGGAATTAGATTTGGATATTTGATCGTGGCATTTGTGCCAATCGTCTCTTTTCTTTTTACATTGGGTACTGGGAATCCAAGTTTCATACTTGGTTTGCTAAGTCTTCTATCCGTATTGTTCGGCTTGCCTCTGGTAATGGATAGGCCCGGTGCATGGCTCACCAAGCTGATTCAGGGTCGGCTCGATGAATCCTTTCGGGAACATTTCTTTGAAATTGATAGGGATGACATTGCCGAAAATGTAGTGTTGAGTTGGGAAGATGGGGAACTGAATTGGGGTATGCCGTCGCCCGAAGGTCCCGGATTTGAGCTTGGTGCCGCCTAGAAGGAATACAGCGCGCCCGTTAAGACGACCGGATGGACTCCGAGAATCTCTCCGTCATTGACGCCCCGTTCGACGCCGCCCTCTCCGAGCGCTACCTCGTCTACGCGCTGTCGACGATCACCGCGCGCTCTCTCCCCGACGTCCGAGATGGGCTGAAACCCGTCCATCGCCGCCTGCTCTGGGCGATGCGGCTGCTGCGGCTGGATCCGGCTGGCGGCTACAAGAAGAGCGCGCGCGTGGTCGGCGACGTCATCGGCAAATATCATCCGCACGGCGACCAGTCGGTCTATGACGCGATGGTGCGGCTCGCGCAGCAGTTCGCGCTCAGGTACCCGCTGGTCGACGGGCAGGGCAATTTCGGCAACATCGACGGCGATAATGCCGCCGCCTACCGCTATACCGAGGCGCGGCTGACCAGGACGGCCGAGCGGCTGATGGCCGGGCTCGACGAAGGCACGGTCGAATACCGGCCGACCTATAATGGCGAGGAGGAAGAGCCGGAGGTCTTCCCCGGCCTGTTCCCCAATCTGCTGGCCAATGGCGCGAGCGGGATCGCGGTCGGCATGGCGACCAGCATCCCGCCGCACAATGCCGGCGAGCTGATCGAGGCTGCGTCCCACCTGATCGACAATCCGCATGCCGAGGACCGGGCGCTGATGGACTTCGTGTCAGGTCCGGATTTCCCCACAGGGGGCGTGCTGGTCGACAATCGCGACACCATCGCCCACGCCTACGCCACTGGGCGGGGCAGCTTCCGGGTGCGCGCCAGGATCGAGGTGGAGAAGGAGAAGGGCGGTGGCTGGCACCTGCTGGTCCACGAGATCCCCTATGGCGTCCAGAAGGGCAAGCTGATCGAGGAGATCGCCGAGCTGATCGCCAACAAGAAGCTGCCGATCCTGGCCGACGTTCGCGACGAAAGCGCCGACGACGTCCGGATCGTGCTGGAGCCGAGGTCGCGGACGGTCGATCCCGAGCTGCTGCTGGAGAGCCTCTACAAGCTGACCGAGCTGGAGGTGCGTTTCCCGCTGAACCTCAACGTGCTCGACAAGAACCGGACGCCCGGCGTGATGAGCCTCAAGCAGGCGCTGCTTGCCTGGCTCGAGTTCCAGATCGAGGTGCTGGTCCGCCGAGCCCAGACCCGGATCGGCAAGATCGACGACCGGCTGGAGCTGCTCGACGGATTCCTGGTCGCGTTCCTGAATCTCGACCGGGTGATCGAGATCATCCGCACCGAGGACGAGCCCAAGGCGGTGATGATCGCCGAGTTCGCGCTGACCGACCGCCAGGCCGAGGCGATCCTCAACATGCGCCTCCGCCAGTTGCGCAAGCTGGAGGAGATGGAGATCGGCAAGGAGCGCTCCGCGCTGGCCAAGGAGCGCGAAGGGCTGGCGCTGCTGGTCGAGAGCCCCGCGCGGCAGCGGACGCGGCTGAAGAAGGAGCTGGCGGCGCTGAAGGAGGCCTATGCCTCCGACGAGCGGCGGACGCTGGTGCAGGAGCAAGCCCCGGCGCGCGAGCTCGACTGGAGCCAGATGATCGAGAAGGAGCCGATCACCGTCATCCTGTCGCAGCGCGGCTGGATCCGGGCGATGCGCGGGCACCTGGCGCCGGCGGAGTTCGAGACATTGAAGTTCCGCGAGGGCGACGAGCTGTGGCAAAAGCCGATCCATGCCCAGACCACGGACCGGATCCTGGTCGCCGCGGACAATGGCCGGGTGTTCACCATCGGCGGCGACAAGCTGCCCGGCGGGCGCGGGTTCGGCGAGCCGGTCCGGCTGCAGATCGACCTGGAGGCGGAGAGCGAGATTGTCGCCATGCTGGTGGTGCGGCCGGACAGCCGGCTGCTGGTCGCTTCGTCCGACGGACGCGGGTTCGTGACGACCGGCGAGGCGGTGCTGGCCGAGACGCGCAAGGGCAAGCAGCTGATGAACCTCCGGCCCAAGGCCAGGATGGCGGTGATGAAGGCCGTCCCGGGCGAGGCGGATTCGGTCGCGGTGATCGGCGAGAACCGCAAGCTGCTGGTGTTCAAGCTGGGCGAGCTGCCCGAGCTGGGCCGCGGTTCGGGAGTGCAGTTGCAGCGCTACCGCGACGGGGGATTGTCGGACGCCATGGCCTTCCACCTGGCCGACGGGATCAGCTGGCCGCTCGGCGGGGAGAGCGGGCGGGTGCGGTCCGAGACCGACCTTACGCCCTGGCGCGCGATCCGGGGCGCCAGCGGTCGGATCGCTCCGAACGGGTTCCCGCGCAGCAACCAGTTCGAGCCGGTTCCAGCACTCGCAAACAAAGCGGAATCATAACCTGCATCAAGCCGGCTCGAAACCGCCCATTAACCTGTCTCGTTTAACCCGGTCGGCTATGCAGGCTGCGGCGAACCGCTCGGCCGCGCAGAAAAGCGCGAGTCCTGCGGCCAATAATGGTGCTCATGGCATCCGTGCGTCCGCGGATGACAGCGCGCTGCTCGACGCCCTGCCGATTGCGGCCGGAGTGTTCGGGCTTCGCAAGGGCAAGCTGTGGGTGCATGCGCTCAACGGCCGGTTCCTGACCCTGTTCGGCTGCAAGCCCGGGCCGGAAGGATTCTTCGAGGCTTATGGCCAACACAGCGGCTGCAGCACGGGAGAATTCGTCCGGGGCTATCTGGCCGACCCCGTCAACTCAGCCGACGAGCTCGATTTTGCCGAGGGCGAGGGGCCGTCGAGGCGGTTCCTGAAACTCAAGGTTGCGCCGCTGGAAGCGGATTCGAAGGGCGAGCCGCGCTGCCTGCTCTCCGTCGTCGACCGCACGGTCGAGGTGCAGGCCGAGAACAACCTCCGCGCCGAGATGCTGCGCGACAGCCTGACCGGCCTGCCCAACCGACTGTCATTCACCGAGACCATCGAGGCCCGCGGCGCCGATCCGCGCGAGCATGATCATGCCGTGCTGGTGGTCGACATGCTGCGCTTCAGCCGGATCAACGAATCGATGGGCAGCCTCGCCGGCGACGAGCTGCTGATCACCTTCGCCCGGAGGCTGATGTCGGCGCTTCGCGGCGGTGACGTGCTGGCCCGCACCGGGGGCAATGAGTTCGGGGTGCTGGTAGGCCTCAAGCGCGGAGTCGAGGATGCGCTGGCCGCGGCGGAGCGGATCCAGCAGGTGATGACCACCCCGTTCAAGCTGAGCGAGATGGAGATCCGCATCGAGTGCGCGATCGGCGTCGCATTGATGAACGGAGGCCAGGAGCAGGAGGCCGAGGAGCTGTTCCGCAATGCCCAGTTCGCGGTCAAGCAGGCCAAGGCCGCGGGACGCCCACAGGTGTATGAGCCGAAGGAAGCAAGCCTCGCACGCCGCCGCTTCTCGATCGAGACCGAGCTTCGCCGCGCGCTCGATAAGGACCAGCTCGAGCTCTTCTATCAGCCGCTGATCGACCTGAAGTCGGGCGAGGTCGCCGGGTTCGAGGCGCTGGCGCGCTGGAGCCATGACGACCGCGGGGAGATCAGCCCGGCCGAGTTCATCCCGGTGGCCGAGGAAAGCGGGCTGATCCTGCAGCTCGGCCGCTGGGCGATGGACAAGGCGGCGCGGACCGTCGCCGACTGGGACCGCCAGGTGGGCGAGCCGCTTCCGGTCTATGTCGGCGTCAACCTCAGCGCGATCCAGGTCGCGCGCGACAATGTCGCCGAGGTGGTGGAGGAAGCGCTGCGCTCGGCCGGCCTCAAGGGCAGCCGGCTGACCCTGGAGCTGACCGAAAGCTCGATCGTCCAGGACCCGGGCCGGGCGATGCGGGTGTTCGAGGCGCTGAAGGCGCTCGACGCGACGGTGGCGATGGACGATTTCGGCACCGGCTATTCGAGCCTCGCCTATCTGCAGCGGCTGCCGATCGACGTGCTCAAGATCGACAAGAGCTTCGTCACCGGGATGATGCGCGATCCCGACGCGGTCGCCATTGTTCGCGCCGTGTTGAGCCTGGCCGACGCGTTGGGAATGTCGACAACTGCGGAGGGAATCGAAACGGTGGAGTTGGCGACGACGTTGGCGACCCTCGGCTGCGCGAGCGGGCAGGGATATTATTTCGCCAGGCCGCTCGAGGCCGAGGCCGCGCTCGAATATTGGAAGAGCCGGCGGCGCGGAAGGACGCCATCCGCAATAACTGGTCAACGGCATTAAATCGCCGTTTGCGCCGTTCCAGTAATACTCCTTAAGTGGCCATTGTTTATTTGACCGATTGTTAAATCATGTTAGCTTAAGTTGTTGCGTTAAGGGGGTGGCCCAGTGCGTGAACCGGGGTTCATCAAGCGTGCGCCGCGCGTCGATACGCGCTTCGATGCCTCGCTCGTCGACAGCGACGGCGGGAAAATTCCCGTCATTGTCACGGACATCAGCCGAGAGGGTTGCCGGCTTGAGACCGACGGTTCACTGACGATCGGCGAAAAGGTGCAGTTGGAAGTGCCCAAATATGGCAGCTTCCCGGCCGAGATTCGCTGGGCCGCCGGGAACGAGGCCGGCGCCGTGTTCCTGGAGCCGGTGCTCCTGACCTAGGCCAGCATCCTCTCAACCAATCGCTCGAAATCCTCTCCGGTCGGAAAGCCGGCCGCTTCCCATTGATCCTCGATGCTGCGCAGCGTCCGAGCCACCTCGGGCCCCTCCGGCACGCCGCGCGAGATGAGGCTGCCCCCACTGATCGGCAGGCGAGGCGGGGTCCAGTTCGTGATGACGGCGGCATCGCTGGCACGCCCGGCCAGAAGCAGCCGGTCCACGGCGGATTCGGGGCCAATGCGATAGGCCAGGGCACGGGGGTTGAGACCAAGCGATTGCTCGGCGGCGCTGACCAGCCGCTTCCTGGCCTTGTTGGACAGCTTGAGCCGCGCCGCCACCGTGCCGGCGGTCTCGGGGTCGGCCGGGAGCAGGGCGGCCAGGCGGCGCAGCGGATGGGGATCGATGCCCGCCTCTGCTTCCGCCCCCACCAGAGCGGCAAGGCGATCGACGCCAGCGATCTCCGGCACGACCGGCGCGAACAGTCGGCGCTCGTGCATCAGCCGGACCGTGGGCGTCGGTTCGGCGAGCGAAAAAAGCTTCATCAACTCGTCGGCGATCCGTTCGCGCGACAGGGCCATCAGGTCGTTGGCGCGCTCGGTGCAGGCCTGCAGCGCATGGGGGTCCGGGGCGCCATGGCCATATCGCGCGTGGAAGCGGAAATAGCGGAGGATTCGCAGATGATCCTCGGCGATGCGCTGCAACGGCTCCCCGATGAAGCGAACCGTGCGCGACTTGAGGTCTTCAAGCCCACCGAAATAGTCGAACAGCTCGCCGGAGAAGGGGTCTGCGTAGATGGCGTTGATGGTGAAATCGCGCCGGCCCGCATCCTCGCGCCAGTCGGTGGTGAACTCCACCGTCGCGCGGCGTCCGTCGGTCGATACATCCGCGCGAAGGCTGGTCACCTCGACGATCGTCCCTGACGCAACCGCCGTGACAGTGCCATGTTCGATGCCGGTCGGGATCGCCTTGATTCCGGCTCCTTCGAGCCTGCGGATCACCTCGTCGGGCCGCAAGTCGGTGGCGAGGTCGAGATCGTCGGGATGTTTGCCGAGCAGGAAATCGCGGATTGCCCCGCCGACAAAGCGGGCGTGACCCTGCTTCGCATCGAGCGCCTTGAGCAGCCGCTTGATGCCCGGCCGATCGAGCCATTCCTTAGGATCTAGCTTCATGCCAACCGCTTGCTCAGATTGACGAGCATCGCCGCGGTCGCGCCCCAGATGTGGCGGCCGTTCCAGTCGATCTGATAATATTGCCGCAGCCGGCCGCGATATTCGGCGCTCATCTGGCGCTGGTTGGCCGGATCGAGCACAAAATCAAGCGGCGCCTCGAACCAGTCGGCAACTTCCGCCGCGTTTGCAATCAGCTCGAGATCGGGTGGGATCACTCCAATAACGGGCGTAACCCAATAGCCGGTGACGGTGCAGTAGGGATCGGCCTCGCCCAGCAGCCGGACCAGGGCCGGATTGAGCGAAAGCTCCTCATAGGCCTCGCGCAAGGCCGCCGCCGGCGCATCCTCGCCCTCGTCGATCCGGCCGCCGGGAAAGGCGACCTGGCCGGCATGGGTGCGAAGATGCTCGCGGCGCTGGGTGAGGATCAGGCCCGGCTCGGTCCGGTCGGTGATCGCAACCAGTACGGCAGCTTGCCGCGGCTCCCCCTCGATCCCTTCGATGAGGTCGCCGGCCAAAAGCCCGTGCGGCGGCTCGTTGGCCAAAGCCACCGTGATTCGCTCGATCAGGCTCACGGAATCAGCGGAAAGAAGGCCCCGTCGGACCAGATTCCCGGCGGGTCATGACCCTCGGCCAGGGCGACTTCCGCCAGCTCATAATAGAGCGGCCGTTCCAACTCGGCCTCAAGCCCGAAGCGCACCGCGATGCGCGGCGACGGACCATCCGGTGTTTCGACCATCGTCAGGCGATGCTCCGGGCCGATGATAAGCGCGTCGCCGCTGTCGAGCGTAAGCCCGACACGCCGCCGATCGCCTTCACCCTCCATTATCATCTGGGTTGCCCGGAAGGCCGTCCGCTCGACGTCGATCGTCAGTTTTTCGACCGGTGTCACCAGCACATGGGCTCCATCGGGCTCGCGGCGGAGAACCGACGAGAACAGGCGGACCATTGCTGGGCGATCGATCGGCGACCCCCGGTAGAACCAGCTGCCATCGCGGGCGATGCGCATGTCCGAATGACCGCAGCGTGTTGGGTTCCAACGATCCACGGGAGGCGGTCC
>DASTCB010000198.1:0-2478 GCA_035711585.1 Sphingomicrobium sp. | reverse complement strand
GATCGTTTCACATGGTGCTTGGAGTGTAATCATGGCCGCCGCAAGTGTGACACCGCTCGACCTCACCATCACGCCCCGCGACCGGCGCTTCGCGCGGGAGCAACGGCCCGGCCGCTGGTGGCATGGCGGCGACCCGTTCGCGACCGCCTTCTACAATGCGCTGTCGGCGACTTTCCCCAAGGGCGAGGCTTTCTTCGTCGAGGCTGTGCGCAACCAGCGCCACGGCGCGCCGCCCAAGCTGGCCGAAGAGATCAAGCGCTTCACCACCCAGGAAGCGATCCACAGCCGCGAGCATGCCGCCTTCAACAAGGCGGCGGTCGACGGTGGCTATGACCTGACCCCGCTGGAGGTCCGGATCGAGGCTCGTCTCGACTTCGTCAGGTCCAAGCCGCCGATTGCCTGGCTGGCTTCGACCATGGCCCTGGAACATTTCACCGCCATCTTCGCCCACGAACTGCTCGATGATCCGCGCCATCTCGGCCCGGCGGAGGCCGAGGCGGCGGCCATGTGGCGCTGGCATGCGATCGAGGAGATCGAGCATAAGGGCGTCGCCTACGACACTTGGTTGCATGCGACCCGCCACTGGCCGCGGTCCAAGCGGTGGAAGGTCAAGGCCAAGGTCATGCTGAACGCGACCTACAATTTCGTGGTCCACCGGACTCTGGGCGCGATCGAGCTGCTGCGCCAGGGCGGCATCACCGGACCCAGGGCCTGGGTGGGGCTGCTGTGGTTCATGTGGGCGAGGCCCGGCATGATGCGGAAGGTGTTCGGCGCCTGGGCGAGCTTCTTCATGTCCGGCTTCCATCCGTGGAATGAGGACGATCGTTACCTCATTCAGCGCTACGAAGCGGAAGCGGCCCTGGGCGCGGAACGCGCCAGGAAGGTCCGCGCGGCCGCCTAGTTTCAGCACAAGCGATGGGATGCAGCCGGCGGCCGGATCGGCGATAGTCACGCATGTCTATCGAAACCCGCATCGCCGGCCTGGATTGGGGCCGGCTGACCGACGAGATCGACCGGCAGGGCTGGGCGACGACCGGACCCCTGCTCAGCCAGGAAGAATGCGTCCGGTTGGCCGAAGGCTATGACGTCGATCGCCTGTACCGCAGCCGGGTGGTGATGGCTCGCCATGGCTTCGGACAGGGCGAATATCGCTATTTCGGCTACCCGCTGCCGCCGCTGGTCCAGCAACTTCGGGAGCGGTTTTACGAAAGGCTGGTTCCGCTCGCGAACCAATGGCGAGAGGCGTTGGGGGCTGCCGAGCCGTTTCCGGCCAGCTTCGAGGAATATATCCAACGCTGCCATGCCGCCGGGCAAACCCGGCCCACCCCGCTGGTCCTGCGCTATGGGCGCGGCGATTATAACTGCCTGCACCAGGATCTTTACGGCGAGCTCAACTTCCCGCTGCAGGCGGCCTTCCTGCTGTCGCGGCCGGGGGAAGAGTTTTCCGGCGGCGAGTTTGTCCTGACCGAGCAGCGCCCGCGCATGCAGTCGAGGGTCAACGTTGTTCCGCTCCAGGCCGGCGAGGCGGTGATCTTCCCGGTCAACCACCGGCCGGTCCAGGGCACGCGCGGCATTTATCGTGTCGCCATGCGGCACGGCGTCAGCCCGCTCCGTGAAGGGCGACGCCACACGCTGGGCATCATCCTTCACGACGCAGCCTAGGCCGCCAGCGGCTCCTCGGCCTCTCCGCGGCTCATCAACGACAACCGGTAGAGCCTGGACATCGCTTCGCAGCCGCGAGCGCAGCTGTAACGGGTGGTGCTGAGGCCGGTCGGCTTGAAGCCGAGCTTCTCCAGCACCCGTCCTGACGCCGGATTGTCGACGAAGTGTGAACCCTCCAACCGCGGCAGCTTCAGCGCCTTGGCGATGTCGATCAGCGCCCGCCCCGCCTCGGTGGCGAAGCCCTTGCCCCAGTGCGCGCGGGCGATCCAGTAGCCCAGCTCGACCGCGCCCGACGGCCGTCGGCCGAGGCCGCAGGAACCGACGATCCGCGGCTCGCCGTCGGTCCGTTCGGTAATCAGGAAGCTCGGCATCGCCGGGTCGCGCGGGCTCGCGAGAAACGCCTCGGCGTCCTCCAGCGAGTAGGGCCAGGGCGCCGTCGCCAGGTTGCGCACCACCTGCTCGTCGGCAATGGCGCGCGCCAGCGCGGGGGCGTCCTCGGTCCAGCCGGGTCTCAGCAACAGTCGCTCGGTACGGGCGAACATTTGAGCTTCCTTCTCCTCTCGAGCGGGCGGCTAGCTCCGCTCTGTTTCAGTTTCGGGAGAAGATTTGGTCCCCTTCGTGAACAACGAAAAAGGGAGAGGAGGGGGCTTCCCTCTTCTCCCTTTTCAAGTCCCTTTCGGGTCTCGTCTGGGCTGCCCCCTCCGGGAGCGGCCCTTTATCGACCGATCCCGCTTATTCCGCGGCTTCCGGCATAATGGCTTCGACGTGGACGTATTTGCGACCAAGCTTGCCATCGCGGAAACACACGCGACCGTC
>DASTCB010000197.1:0-4894 GCA_035711585.1 Sphingomicrobium sp. | reverse complement strand
CATCGTCCCGACCACCAATCCGTTCATCCCGGCCGACCTGTTGGCGGTCCTCAATGCGCGAACCGGAGACGATCCTGCCTTCGTCGGGTCGGGCGGGACCGAGCCGTTCCGGATTGCGAAGCGCTTCCTCGACACCGGGCTGCGCATCAGTGAGATCGACAACCAGGTGCTGCAGGGCACGATCGGCCTGCGCGGCGACATCACCGACAACTGGCGCTACGAGGCCAGCTACACCTGGGGCCGCACGAAGATCAACACCGCTGCAAGCGGTAACGTCAACGTGCAGAACGCCCAGCTGCTGCTGGAGTCGGCGACCGGGGGCGCCGACCTGTGCGACGGCGGATTCAACCCGTTCGGCATCCACCCGATCTCCGCGGACTGCGTCGAGTTCCTGAACGAAACGGGCTTCACCGAGACCCAGTTCACGATGCGGGTCGCCCAGGCGTTCGTCACCGGTGACCTGTTCGAGCTGCCCGCCGGAACCGTGTCGGTCGTGTTCGGCGCCGAGCGCCGCGACTTTGAGTATAGGTTCGATCCGGGCACGCTGGCCGGCCCGATCGCCGGCTTCAACACGGCGACTCCGGACCTTGGCACGAACCGCTTCACCGACTTCTTCGCCGAGGCGCGCATCCCGCTGTTCAAGGACCAGCCGTTCGCGCGCAGCGCCGAAATCGGCCTGAGCTTCCGTAGTTCGAAGAGCGACTTCAACGACATCCAGAACGGTGTCGATGGCCAGCCTTCGACCGACAATGCCTACGGCATCACCGGCACCTGGGAAGTCAACGACTGGGCGCGCCTCCGCGGCAGCTACCAGCACTCGGTCCGCGCGCCGAACTTCGTCGAACTGTTCTCGGGCGGCGGCAGCTTCCCGCAATATTTCGACCCTTGCTCGGTCAACACCACCTTCCGTCAGGAGGGCGGTACCGCAGCGGCGGACCTGTGCGCGGACACCGGCGTCGGCAGCCCGGACACCTATGTCCAGACCCCGGGATCGCAGGCGTTCATCGGCATCACCGGCAACCCGAACCTGAAGCCGGAGACTGGCGACACCTGGACCGTCGGTGCGGTCCTCCAGCGCTGGGGGATCACGGCCTCGATCGATTATTACAACATCGCGATCAAGGACACGATCTTCGCGCCCGATCCGAACATGATCATCGCGGCCTGCTATGGCTATCACGGGATCAATCCGGACCTGGACTTCGGCAACCCGTTCTGCTCCTTCCCGGCAGAGGAAGGCGGCGGATCGATCTTCGCCCGTACGCCGGACATCTCGTACATTTCGATCCCGCAGGCCCTTGGCGGCGACGCCTACGGCTACTTCCAGGCGGTCAACCAGGGCAAGGTGAAGACCTCGGGCGTCGACGTGCAGCTGGCCTACAGCATGCCTACCGACTCGATCGTCGAGAATTCGCGCCTGTCGGCCAACCTGCTGGTCAACTACCTGATCAACTTCAAGGTAGAGGAACTGCCGGGCCTGGTGATCGACTATGCCGGAACGGCGTCCTACTTCGGCGCGGGCCTGGGAACCAGCTTCCCCGAGTGGAAGGCGAACCTGAACCTGGCCTGGAACATGAAGCCGTTCACCTTCTCGACGCGTGTTCGCTACATCGACGGGATGGACAACCGGCTCAAGGTCCAGTTCCCGGGCGAGGAGCATCTGCACAGCGGTCCGGACAGCGTCTGGTATTTCGACGCCGCGGTAGAGGCGGACTTCCGTCCGCTGACCCTGCGCCTCGGCATGAACAATTTGTTCGACAAGAAGCCGCCGGAATATTCGCCGAACGTGCAGTCGGGCACCGACCCGTCGCTGTACGACGTGATCGGCCGCCGCGCTTACGTGTCGGCAACGCTGCGGTTCTAAAAACTTGTGACATATGGGACGGGGCGACCAGCTCCGTCCCGCCTGATCGTGGGGCGAGATTCCGGTCTCGCCCCATTTTTTTGTCCAATTCAATCGGGCATGGCCGGGCGGGCAGTCGCGAAGGTGGGGGCGCGCCCTGTTCGCCAAGCAGCTTGGTTTCGCCCAGATGGCAACGGCCGGCTTTGCCGCGAACGCGGAAATTGATAATGGGCGGGTGAGCTTGCAGCCTTATCGATGGCGCCGGCATTCGGGTCAGCGCCTGAGGCCCTGATGTCTACGGAGGTGCCCATGTCCTTGCGGATCGCCCCAGTCGCGCTGGCTGCACTGTTGTCCGTCGCTCCCGCCGGAGGGCAAATCGTCGTGATCGCCCCCGACTCCGAACGTGAAGCCGCGGACACCCGGGTCGTCTGCAAAAGCCAGAAGGCCACTGGCACCCGCCTGGCGAAGAAGAGCTGCAGAACCGTCAGGCAGTGGGACGATATGCGCGAACAGCATATCCGCGACATGAAGGAGGCCACGGGCCCCGGCATTCAATTGGATAGCGCTAACCCGAATGCGCCAAATTAGGCTATGGCGACGCCGAATAGCGCGCTAGCAATTGCCCGAAGATTCACAGTGCCAATCGAGGAGTGCCCTCATGCGTAATTCAAGGAAGGTGACGATCGTCCTGCTCGGCCTGGCCATGGCGGCGCCGGTTTATGCGCAGCAGCCGGGAAGCGGGCCGGATGTGGTCGTCGTGGGAGAGCAAGTGGACCCCGAGCAGAGGGTGGTTTGCAAGGGCCAGAGGGCCACCGGCACCCGCTTCGAGAAGAAGACTTGCATGACGGTCAGGCAATGGGACGCGGTGCGCGAGCAGAACAGGCGCGACGCCAAGGAAATGTTCGACGGACCGCAGATCGAGACTCGGCGGGGCAACTAGGACGCTTTCTCGACGCCGCGGGGCGCCGGGGCGGGAAGGAGGTGCGCATGAAGATGATGCGAACATTTCCGCCGGCATTGGCGGCCCTCGCAGCGATGGCGCCGAAGCCCATCGAAGCCCAGCACTTCGTCGGCAGGGCGGAGGCATCCAGGGCGGGCACGGACAGCGAGATTGTCTGCAAGAGCCAGGCCCGGCCGGGATCGCGCATCCAGGTCAGGAGCTGCCTGACCCGGTGGCAGTGGGACCAGCTGAGCCTGCTGCAGCAGCGCGACCTCAAGGAGGTCGCCGACAGGCCGCTGCATCAGCAGCCGCAAAGGCTGGCGTCGCAGACCATCGACCGCTAGTGCGGTCTCATGAATTCTCCCGCTTCGCTCGCCCATGTCGCGCGCCTCCATTCCACCGGTGACCTGATCGGCGCCCGCCGCCAGGCGGAGGATGTGCTTGCGGCAAATCCCAACGATCTCAACGCCATGCGAATGGTCGGCGTGCTCTATTGCCAGACCGGCGAGCCGAGCACCGGGGCGGAGTTCCTGGCCGAAGCGCTTCGCCGCGCGCCCGCCGACGAGGCCACGCGGCTCAACCTCATCCAGGCCCTGCTGGACAGCGGCGATGTCGCCGAGGCGGAGAGGGCTGCATCGGCCCCTGGCGGGAAGGCTTCCCCCCAGCTGTTGAAGGCGCGGGCCCTGATCGCGCGCCAGCTGGGCAAGACCGACGAGGCGCTGCGTCACCTCGAACAGGCGGCCAAGGCGACCCCGTCCGACTATGCCGTCTGGAACAACTTCGGCAATGCGCTGAACGAAGCCGACCAGCCCGAGCGAGCGGTGGAGGCGCTCGAGCGGGCCAGGGGGCTGAACCCCGGAGCGGCGGTCGTGCACCTCAACCTGGGCCGGGCGCTGGCGAGCGCGGACCGGCACGAAGACAGCTTGCGCGCCTTCCAGGAAGCCGCGCGCCGCGACCCCGAAGACGGCATGGCCGCGTTCGAGCTGGGCAAGTGCCTGACCCGGCTTGGACGGGCCGAGGAAGCCCTGCCGATCCTCGGCAAGGCCGCGCGAATTTGCCGGACCAACCCCAACGTCTTCCTGGTCATCGGGCTCACCTATGCCCGGCTCCTCGATCTCAAGCAGGCGGAGCAATCCTATCGCGTCGCCCTTCATGTCGATCCGGCTCATGCGGCGGCCTATCTCAATCTCTCGATCCTTCTCGAGCGCGGCAACAGGATCGAGGAGGTTGAAGGACTTTACGAGCAGGCGCTGAAAAACGGCGTCCCGGAAAGCGAGATCTGCTATGTTCGCGCGCTGATCCTCCGGCGACAGGGGGCGCTCGAGGAAGCGCTGGAGCTGGCGCAAAAGTCGACCATGTCCAGCCTCGATCCGTCATGGCGGGCGCAGCTCATCGGGGAGGTGGCCGACAAGCTTCACGACAGCGACACGGCGTTCGCCGCCTATTCTGAAATGAACCAGATTACCGGCAGCAATCCGGATGCAGTCCATTTCGACCGGGCCGCATACCGGCGGCAGATCGCAAAGCTGACCGAGAAAACCACGAAGGAGTGGTTCGACAGCTGGCGCCCGGTCGAGCCGTCGGCCGAGCCCCCGTCACCCGCCTTCCTGGTTGGCTTCCTCCGTTCCGGCACGACGCTGCTCGACACCATCCTGATGGGCCACCCCGCCGCCCAGGTGTTCGAGGAGGAGCCGATGCTGGCGCGGGTCGAGGAGGCGCTGGGCGATTGGGGACGCATCGGCAAGATCGATACCGATGCGGTCAATGCGCTGCGCGCCCGCTACTTTCGGGAGCTCAGCCGACCGCTTGAGCCGGGCAAGCTGCTGATCGACAAGAACCCGCTCGCGACCCTGCGGACACCAATTATCCACCAGGTGTTTCCCGACGCCCGCTTCATCTTCGCGGTTCGCCACCCGTGCGACGTGGTGCTGAGCTGCTTCATGCAGAACTTCCTGGTGACGGAAGCCATGGCGAGCTTCCTCGACATCGAAAATGCGGCCCTCGCCTACGACCGTGCCATGACCTTCTGGCAGAAGTGCCGCGAAATCTTCCCGCTCAGGGTCCATACCGTCCGGTATGAAGATATGGTCGACGATCTCGAAGGCGAGATG
>DASTCB010000196.1:0-7337 GCA_035711585.1 Sphingomicrobium sp. | reverse complement strand
AACGATGCTGGCAGGCTTCGTGGTCGGCATCCTGCTCGCCCGCGGCCTCGGTGTCGAAGGATATGGGCAGTACGGGATCGCCATGGCGGTTATCACGATTGCCGGAGTGCCGGGCGAACTCGGGCTTCCGCGGTTGGTCATGCGCGAAACCGCGGCGGCGCACGCCCGAAAGGATTGGCCAATATTTTTTGGCGTGATCCGCTGGGCAGATTCCACCAGCCTTGCCATCTCGCTCCCGATCGTTGCGCTGATCGCGGTCTGCGCCTTGCTGTTCGCGGGTGGGCCGGCCTCGTCCCTTGGAGCCGCCATCATGTGGGGGGCGCCAGTCATCCCCCTGTTTGCCTTGGCGAAAATCCGTGCCGGTGCGCTTCAGGGGCTCAACAAGGTCGTTCTCGGGCAAACCGCCACCATCCTCCTTCGACCACTGCTCCTGGGCCTGCTCCTGCTGGGATTTTTCGCCTTAACCGGCCGGATCACCCCGCAAGCGGCAATGGCGCTTAACGCGGTCACCGCCGCTTGTGCCCTTGCCGCGGGTTTCATCCTCTTGAAAAAGAACGCGCCCGCCGAGGCTCCGACCCAGCTGGCGAAGGAAAGCCGGCAATGGCTGAGGAGCACGATTCCCCTGTCGCTGACCGAAGGAATTCGAGTCGTCCAGGCGCAATTGACCATCCTATTGCTTGGTTTGTTCGCCGCGTCGGCAGAGGTCGGGTGGTTCCGCGTGGCCGCTTCGACGACTACGGCGCTGGTCGCGCCGATGGTGGTGATCAATCTGGTCGTCGCACCGCTGATTTCTCGTCTCCACGCCGAAGGCGACCGAGCGCGGCTGCAGACGATGCTTACCCATGCAGCCCAGGCCCAGTTCGCCGGAGTGCTGGTCCTGGCCCTTCCCCTGCTCGTCGCTGGAGAGCCGATCCTGGCGTTCATCTTTGGGGACGAATATGTCCCGGCGGCAGGTCCGCTGCGGCTGTTGCTGGCCGTCCAGCTCTTCAGCGCCGCCCTGGGCCTTAATACACAGTTGCTGAACATGACCCGCCATGAGCGGAGGGTCACCCGGGCGATGGCGATCGCTCTTGGGCTCAACGTCGTGGCGGTCGTCGCCCTGGCACCAAATTGGGGGATGTATGGCGCGGCCGCGGCCTATGTGATCTCAATGGCCGCCTGGAACCTGCTGTCCTGGCGTGACGCGCGCCGGCTGGTTGGGATCGAGACTTCGCTAGTCCCCGTCCGCCGCTCCCATTGATCAGCGCAAATCGCGTGTGCGCCGGAAATACTCCGCAGGCCTCGTCCACTTGAGCAGTTTGCGCCGGATCCGGTCGGTCAGCGTGAAGGCACCCAGGTTCGCATGCGGGAATGGCCGGTCCGGTATCGGCTCGCCGAGAAAGTCGCATAATGCTTCCCAGCCGTCGCCTGCCTCGAGATCCAATTCCAGGAAGCGATCGGGCTGGCCGGCGAAATGTGATCGAACTGAAGCGTTGTGGGCCTCATAGACCTGCGCGGCGAGAGCCTCGTTGCCGGGAAATCTTTCGACCCCATAGATTCGCGGAAGCACGGGATGCGGCCTGGTCCCAAACACGCCTCGGCAACTCGCTAGCCAAGAGTCTGTCGAGCGCATGGTCAGGACGAAGCGCGCATCGGGATAGGTCCGGTCGAGCCATTCGTAGAGCAAGGGCCAGGGCATGTCGCGGAACCCGTCGAATTGGTCCGCGGTGCGGCGGAGCTCGTCCAGGTCGCCCCGCTCATAGGCGGCCCAATCGTTCGGACGCATGCCGACGACCCGGTAACCGAGTTCCTGAAGCGCCGTGTGCAAGGTGGTCGTGCCGGTCCGGTGAAATCCAAGCCCGAACACTTTCCTGCGACCCATCGATATACTCCTGCACTGCACGGCTTCTGGCGGTGGCACTGGATGGGGTCAACGACTTGGACCACCATGCCGTGCCTGCTACCCGAATCGAATGCGACGAGTCCTTGGTGCAGGAAGGCATTATCTGCAGCGGCTCGGCCGCTGGGTGGTCATCCTCGTCCAGCTCCGTGGCGCGAGCTGGCGAGACCAGCTGAAGTTGCTGGGTTCGGCCGCTGCGGCTCCAGTGACATCGCTGAACGGCCTGACGCGGTGGCAGGATCCGGTAATGCTGTACGACGCCGATATTGTCGTGCGAGGCATCGGCCGTTTCCACGTTCGCCGGCGGAGCGACGATCTTTGGCACCTGCTCCCCTGGCGGGAGCAAGGCGTTCACCGGACGTTGAAACAGCTCCTCCGTCGCGGCGACCGATTTATCGATGCCGGAGCGAACATCGGCATCTACACTGTGCTCGCCAGCCGGCTGGTCGGCCCTGCCGGCCGGGTGGTGGCCATCGAGATGATGCCGGACACGGCCGCGATCCTGCGCCGGCACGTCGAGGACAATGGCTGCGCCAATGTCGAGATCATCGAGCGAGCGCTTTCGGACCGACCGGGCGAAAAGGTTACGGCCCGAGTTCCAGTCGGCAAATATGGGCAAGCGTCGATCGCTCAAGCTGGTTCGGGCGATCGGCAGTTCGAGGAACGCGAGGTCGAAACCGTAACACTCGACGGCGTTTGTGGCGGGATCGACCAAATCCGCCTGATGAAGCTGGACCTTGAAGGAGCGGAGCTCAAGGCACTGGCCGGGGGCGGGTCAGCGCTGGAGCGAACAGAAACGCTGATCTACGAATCGCATACCGACAGCGATGCGATCGCGGAGGCGATCAGGGAGGCCGGCTTCGATGTCGCCCAATCGCTCGGCAAGGACCGGGTGGCCGAGCGTCACCCGCCATCCGCGCCATGAACAAGCAGAAGCGGATCGCGATCGTTCTTCCCAACCTGCAAGGGGGTGGCGTGGAACGGGTAAGGCTGCTTCTGGCTGGCCAGTTTGTCGCCGAGGGATTCGCGGTGGACCTGGTATTGATGGAGCAGCGGGGAGAGCTGATTTCCGACGTTCCCGACGGCTGCCGGATTGTCGACCTCGATGCACCCCGAATGCGGTCATTGCCGTGGCGCCTGCGGCGCTATTTGCGGGAACAGCGGCCGGACGCGGTCCTGGCGGCAATGTGGCCAGTGACCGGGCTATCCGGATTGGCATTGCGGCTCGCCGGCTTGCCGACCAACCTGGTGGTCAGCGAGCATAACGACTTGCGCCGGGTTCCGGCGATCAAGCCGATCGAACGGCTTGCGTTGCGGCTGTTTGGGCGCTGGTTCTACGGCCGGGCGTCCAAGGTCGTTGCGGTATCGAAGGGTGTCGCCGACAGCCTGACCGAGGTGGCAGGCGTATCGCCCGATCGCGTCGAGGTCATCCACAATCCCGTCCGCCGGGCCGGCGCGGCGATCGAGCCCGGCGACGGGGCCCTCCTCAGCTGGTGGCGCGAGGGCGACGCCAGGCTGATCGCCGTGGGATCGCTCAAGCCGCAGAAGGACTATCCGACGCTGTTGGCGGGATTGGGTCAATTGCGCCGGACGGTCGATGCCAGGCTGATCGTGCTCGGCGAAGGTCCCGAGCGTGCGTCCCTGGAACGGATTGCAGCCGGCGAAGGGCTAGCCGACGCCGTCCGCTTCCCCGGCTTCCGCCCATCTCCCCAGCCCTATCTGGAGCAGGCGGATCTGTTGGTCCTGAGCTCGCGCTGGGAGGGACTTGGCAATGTCATCACCGAGGCGCTGCTGGCGGGCTGCCGCGTCGTTTCGACCGACTGCCCGTCGGGGCCGGCCGAGTTGCTGGCCGATGGCCAATATGGTCGCCTCGTGCCCGTCGGCGACGCGGCCAAGCTGGCGGATGCGATTACGGCGGCTCTTGCCGAGCCGCACGATCCCAAGCCAGGCATGGAGTGGGCCGGCCGTTTCAATCCGAAGGCGGCCGCCAGGGCCTATCTCAACCTTTTGTTCCCGGACGAGGCATGATCGAAAAGTTCAAGACCGCCTGTTGGTTCGCGCAGCGGCCGAGCTTCTGGCCGCATGCCCTGGCTCTGGTGGGCCGCAAGCTGAACAATGCGGATCGTCACGAGCGTTGCCGGCCTGAAGCTGCCGCCTGGGCGGCGGACCGGGCGGTCACCGCTGAGGAAGCTTTGAGACGCGCCGGCCTGTTCGATCCGGCGGACGGCCCGTTTCCGTCGGTCCCGCAGGAGCTTCTAGCCGAGGCGCAGGACCGCGCGCGCGCCGCCAAGGTTGCGATGGGCGGGCCAGCCGACCTCGATCTCCTCTACGCCTCGGTCATTCTCGCCAGGCCCCAATGCATGGTCGAAACGGGCGTCGCCTATGGCTGGAGCAGCCTGGTGATCCTGGCCGCGATGGAGCGAAATGGTACCGGCAGGCTGGTCAGCGTCGACATGCCTTACGTCAAGCGAGGCAATGATCCCTGGGTCGGAATCGTCGTCCCCGAGGAGCTCCGTCATCGGTGGACGCTGATTCGCGAGCCCGACCGCAACGGCATCGACCGGGCGATCGCGGCTTGCGGCGGAACAATCGACCTGGCCCATTATGACAGCGACAAGAGCTATGCCGGCCGCAGCTACGGCTATCCCCGGTTATGGAAGGCGTTACGAGCAGGCGGAACCTTCATTTCCGATGACATCCAGGACAATTTCGGCTTCCGGGATTTTTGCGCCGCCCGGCAGTTACCGGCCCAGGTTACCGAGAGCGGCGGCAAGTTCGTCGGCCTCGCCCGCAGGCCCTGAAGCTCGAGCGGCCAGGCCGCGATAGATGGAGTCATAGGCTTGGGCGCCCTGCTCCAGCGCGAACCAACGTTCCGCCCCGGCGCGGATCGTCTGGCGGGACGTGGAAAGCCGGTCGAGGCGATCGACCGCGCCCTGCATTGCCGGATCGCCGAAGCCGTCGACGATGATCCCCGCGCCGGTGTCCTCGATCACCGCGTCGACGTCGCCCACGCCGCGATTGACCACCACCGGAATGCCTGTCGCCATCATCTCGCCAAGCTTGGTTGGCGAGCAGCCTTGTTCCGCGAATGAGCTTTGCTTGAAGGCGATCCCCACATCGGCCGCACCGAGCAGGAACGGCACTTCGTCCCGATCCGCCGACCGGATCACCAGCGCATCCGCATCGATGCCCCGGCTCGCCGCTGCCCGGCTGATGGCTGCCGCCGGTTCCCGGGTGACGAACAGGAACCGAGCGCCCGGCTTGCGCTCCCTGAACGCCACGAAGAAGCGCAGCATCTCGTCGAGCAGATAATTGTTGCCGAGCGAACCAAGGTAACAAAGGACGGGCGCATCCAGCGCAATGCCGAGAGCGCTCCGCGCTGCGAGGCGCTCCTCGTCGCCGGGCAGGGTGAAATGGACGAGGTCGACGCAGCAGGGGATGACGCGCAGTTCGACGCATGGCCGCTCGCCTGGAGGGCGCGCCATCATCTGAACGCGCGCTGCGTCGGTCAGGCTGACGATCGCATCCGCCTCGCGGAAGAAGTCGCGTTCGCGATCCTTGAAATAGCGGTAGGCGGACCGGAGCAGCGGACTGCGGCTCCATCCGCCGCCCTCCAGCCTCTCCTCGGGCCAGAAACCGCGCATGTCGAACAGGAACGGGATTCCATCGCGGCGCTTCATTTCCAGGCCGACCAGGGCCGGGACGTAGCTTCGGCAATGCACCAGGTCGAACCCAATGCGACGCTGCAACCGGGACGCCGACCGCTTCATCGCCATGATGTCCCATACGGTCGAAAGGACCGGCGGCCGCTTGTGATAGCGCAGCGGGTGCCAGCTGATCCCCGCCTCGTCGCAGGCATTGCGAACCCGCTCCCACGCGCGTTCACCGGCCTCCGGTTTCTCGCAACTCACCAGCCAGAAGCGGTGCCCGCGCGCCGAGAGCTGCTTCAGATAGGGCAGCACCTGCGAACCGCCGAGCGGATCAGCCATTCCATCGTAGCTGAGGTACAGGATCTTCACAGCCCCGCACCTCTGGGCGACCTTCGGGGCCGCGTCAAAGGCCGAATGAATTCCCGCCGGTTGGCACGCAGTGAGCCGTTCGCTAATCGGGATGCATCCAATTCGGATAAGTTGGCGTTGTGCAAGTCCGCGTTCAGGGGATCTCCGCAAAAATCATGGCAAAGCAGCGCATCTTCATATCCGGGGTGGCCGGATTCCTCGGAAGCCACCTCGCCGACGCCTTCCTGGCCGACGGGCACGAAGTGATCGGCAACGACAGCATGATCGGCGGTTATCTCGACAATGTCCCCGACGGCGTCGAATTCTACCAGTTCGACTGCAACGAGTTCGACAAGCTGCGCCATCACATGAAGGGCGTCGACATCGTCTATCACTGCGCGGCGACCGCCTATGAAGGGCTGTCGGTCTTTTCGCCGCACCTGGTGACCCACAACATCGTCGGCGCGTCGACCGCGATGATCTCCGCCGCCATCGCCAACAATGTGCGCCGGTTCGTGATGTGCTCTTCGATGGCCCGCTACGGCACCAACCAGGTGCCGTTCACCGAGGATATGGAGCCCCGCCCGCAGGACCCCTATGGAATCGGCAAATATACGTCGGAATTGATGCTCCGGAATCTGGCTGAGACTCACGGCATGGAATGGGTCATCGCGGTGCCCCACAACATCTACGGTCCCCGCCAGAAATATGACGACCCCTACCGCAACGTGCCTAGCATCTTCATCAACCTGATGCTCCAGGGGCGCCAGCCGGTGATTTACGGCGACGGCACGCAGAAGCGCTGCTTCAGCTATGTGACCGACGATATCGAACCGATGAAGCAGATGGCTTTCGACCCCGCTTGCGCCGGCGAGGTGATCAATATCGGGCCCGACGATGAATTCGTCACGATCAAGGAGCTGGCGGAGATGGTCGGACGGCTGATCCAGTTCGACATGCAGCCGATCCACATGAAGGGAAGGCCCCAGGAGGTCGAGCTTGCCAATTGCTCCGCCGACAAGGCTCGGCGCCTACTCGGTTACGAGCCGAAAATAAGGCTTGAGGACGGGGTCGGCCAAATGATCGACTGGATCAGCAATCGCGGGGTTCGGCCGTTCAAATATCACCTCGACATCGAGATATTGAACGAGAATACGCCGGAAACCTGGTCCAAGAGGCTGTTTTGATCCGATGAGCGGGGCCGACCTCCCGCAACGCCGCCTGCTAGTTCTGGCGAGCAAGGCAGCCGGACTTGCTCCTGGTCAGCGGTTCCGCTTCGAACAATGGGCGCCACGCCTGGCTAGGGATCACGCAATCAAGCTGGACCTGGAGCCGTTCGAATCCCCTCGGCTGACCGAAATCCTGTACCGACCAGGCCATTTGGTTGCAAAAGCCGCGCTCGTTGGCCGGGATTTTCTGCGACGCTTCAGAGTCATTCGGCAGGCGCGCGATTTTGATGC
>DASTCB010000195.1:0-19458 GCA_035711585.1 Sphingomicrobium sp. | reverse complement strand
CACACCTGCCGGACGTCATCCTCGAACCGGGCGAGGTCCGCAGGCCGGCCCTGGCGGCCGCTTGCGAACAGCATGACCGTATCGTTGGTCGAGGTGGCTCCGTCGGTGATGAGCGCATTGAAGGTGGCGTCGGCGGCCCGGAACAGGATCGGCTTCAGCTCCTCCGGTGTCAGCGCGGCATCGGTCGTCAGGAAGGCAAGCATGGTCGCCATGTTGGGCGCCAGCATTCCGCAGCCCTTGGCCATGCCGCCAATCGCATATTCATCGCGGACGACCCGCGCTTCCTTCGGCCGCGTGTCAGTGGTGAGGATACCCTTGGCGGCGTCACGATGCCCGTCCCGGTTCAGCGTCTCGCCCAGCCGAGGAATCGCGGTGAGGATCTTCCGCATCGGCAGGCGGAAGCCGATGAGTCCGGTCGAGCAGACCAGCATGTCGCGCGGGTCGCAGCCAACGGTCCCGGCCGCCGCGGCGCACATTGCTTCGGCATCGGCGCGGCCCTTGGTCCCGGTTCCGGCATTGGCGTTGCCGCTGTTGACGATGACTCCTGACGCATAGCCGCCGGAAACGTTGAGCCGCTCGAGACTTGCCTCGACCGGAGGCGCGCGGAACTTGTTCTGGGTGAAGACGGCTGCGGTCGGCACTGGCCTGCCATCCTCGGTCGCGAGCAGGCTCATGTCGCGGCGCTCGCCCGTCTTGATCCCGGCATGAAGCCCCGACGCGACGAAGCCTTGGGCGAGGGTAACGCTCACGGATAGACTCCCATGTTCGACAGGCCCGCACCCTCGTCGAGGCCGAGCATCAGATTGGCGCACTGGATCATCTGGCCGGCCGCGCCCTTGCCGAGATTGTCGATCGCGCCGAGCGCGACGACCATGTTGGTCCGGTCGTCGTAGCGCGCCGAGAGGAACACGGCGTTCGACCCGGTCGCCCATTTGGTCTCCGGCGGCGTCTCGCCGACATGGACGAATGGCTCGCCGGCATAGGCTTCCCGAAGGATCGCCAGCGGGTCGCATGCGCCGGCTGCGCGCGCGTAGCAGGTGGCGAGGATGCCCCGGCTGGCGGCCATCAGATGCGGGGTGAACAGCACTTCCGCGTTCGATACCATCTGCATTTCCGCCGTGTGGCGATGCTTTGTGAGGCCATAAGCCCGGAACGATCCTTCGATAGCGCAGAAATGGGTGGTGTCGGTCGCTTTGCGCCCCGCCCCACTGACGCCCGAGGCGGCATCGACGATGATGCCCTTGGACTCGATGACACGCGCATCGATCAATGGTTTCAGCGCTAGATTGGCCGCGGTCGGATAGCAGCCGGGCGCCGCGACCCGCTTCGAGCCCTTGATCTTCTCCCGGAAGAATTCGGGCAGGCCGTAGGTGAACTGGCCGAGGAGCTCGGGCCGCGCGTGCGGCTCTCCATACCAGCGTTCGAATTCGTCCGAACTGTCGAGCCGGAAGTCGGCACCCAGATCGACCCAGGGAATGTCCGGCCCGATCAGCTCATCGGCCAGCCGCTGGGTCTCGCCATGGGGCAGGGCGGAAAGGATCAGGTCGCAGCCCCTCAGCTGCGCCGCATCCCAGGCAGCGAAGCTCGCGTCCGGGTAAGCGAGCGCAAGATGCGGATGGACAGCTCCGACTGGCTGGCCGGCGTTGGACGCGCCGAATGCGACGCCGACCTCCATCGCCGGGTGAGCAGCGGCGAGACGCATCAATTCGCCGCCGACATAGCCGGAGGCGCCGAGGATTGCGACGCGAATCATTTGCGCTATATGCAAACGCATGCATAATTATGCAATCATTCAGTCGCGATAGTGAATTTTCACCTTCGCAGCGGCCGCGACCGCACGCTGCGTCGCGCGCTCGACATCCTTGCCTCGGGCAAGCACGACCCCCATCCTGCGGTTCTTGAGCGTGTTGGGCTTGGCGAACAGCCGCACATCCACCGGCTTGTCTGGCCGGCCGTGGGCAAGCGCCTCGCCGACGCCGGCGAAGGCGAAGTCATGGCTCTCCCGATCCGCGAGGATCACCGCCGAAGCGGATGGCCCGGCCAGCTCTATTGACGGGATCGGCAGGCCGAGGACGGCGCGCAGGTGCAGCTCGAATTCGTTGGGATTCTGGCTGATCAGCGTCACCATGCCCGTGTCATGCGGTCGGGGCGATAGTTCGGAGAAGATCGCCCGGTCGCCACAGATGAAAAACTCGACCCCGTAGATCCCCCAGCCGCCCAGCGCTTCGACCACTTTGCGCGATTGGTGCCGGGCAGAGTGGAGCGCCGCTTCGGAAATGGCTGCCGGTTGCCAGCTCTCGCGATAATCTCCCGCCTCCTGACGGTGGCCAATGGGCGGACAGAAGATCACGCCCTCCCTGGTCGCGACGGTTAAAAGAGTAATCTCGCTGTCGAATTCGACGAATTCTTCGACGATCACCCGCGGCCTGTCCCCGCGCATATTCGCAACGGCATAATCGAAGGCAGTCCCTAGCTCGCCTTTCGTATGAGCCACGCTCTGGCCCTTGCCGCTGGACGACATGACCGGCTTGACCACGGCGGGCAGGCCGACGCTGGCCGCAGACGCAATGGCCTCCTCGCGCGTCTCGGCGAACAGGTAGCGCGAAGTGGTCAAGCCCAGTTCCTTCGCGGCGAAATCGCGGATCCCGTCGCGGTTCATGGTCAGCTGGACCGCCTTGGCCGACGGCACGATCTTCCAGCCTTCGCGCTCCAGTTCAGCCAGTGTCGCCGTGTCGATCGCCTCGATCTCCGGGACGACATAGTCGGGCCTGTGTTTCTCGACGGCGGAGCGCAACGCCCGGCCGTCCAGCATTGGAAACACTTCACGTTCGTCGGCCAGCTGCATCGCCGGCGCATCGTCATAGCGGTCGCAGGCGATGACGCGGCAGCCGAGCCGCTTGGCGGCGATGGTGAATTCGCGGCCAAGTTCGCCGGAGCCGAGCAGCATCAGGGTGGCAAGATACATGGGAAGCGCTCTAGCGGGGTTGCATGGGCTTGGGGAGGCGGCAATGTTCGAGGCCGAAACCATTGAAAGGCCTGCCATGCGCCAACTCGCCGCCCTTGCCCTCATCCCGCTGCTTGCGGCCGCGCAGGCCCCGACGCCCGCCAAGCCCAAGACTCCCGGCGAGATCATCGCCGAAGCGCCGCGGTCCGACTGGCGCGAGATTACGTCGGAAGACCTGCTGGTCCTCGAGTTCAAGGACGGCGGTAAGGTCGTAATCCAGTTGGCGCCGGACTTCGCTCCGGTCCATGTCGCCAACATCAAGGCGCTGGCCACGGCCGGCTACTGGCAAGGCGCCGCTATCTATCGAGTGCACGACAATTATGTTGCCCAGTGGGGCAATAACGAGACCGAAAGGCCCCTACCCGCCGGGGTGGTGGCGCAGCCTCCGGCCGAATATTTCCGCGCGCTGGCCGGACTGGACGTGGTTCCGCTGGGCTCCCCCGATCCTTACGAGCCGCTGGTCGGCTATGCCCAGGGCTGGCCGGTTGCGGTCGACACCAGCGATTCGACTGTCAATCTCGCCCATTGCTACGCCAGCGTCGGCGTTGGCCGAGGGCTATCGCCCGATACCGGCATGGGAGGAGAGCTTTACGCGGTCATCGGCCATGGGCCGCGGGCGCTCGATCGGGTGATCGCCAACGTCGGCCGAGTGGTCAGCGGCATTGAAAATCTCTCCAGCCTTCCGCGCGGGACCGAGGCGCTCGGCTTTTACAAGGAGCGCTCGATGGACGTGCCGATCGCCACCGTCCGCCTGGCTTCGTCGATGCCGGAGGGCGAGCGGCCGCGCTTTGAATATCTCGATGAGAAAAGCCGTAGCTTCGCGGCGTGGCTGGCGGTCAAGAAGAACCGGCGGGACGATTTCTACATCCATCCCGCCGGCGGAGTTGATTTGTGCAATGCGACCGTGCCGGTCAGGCCGGTTCCCGCGGGTTTGAACCCTTAGGCGGCCCAGGCCGGCGCGAGGACCCGATTCTTATGTTCGATGATGATCGGCCGGCTGTGGTGACGCATGCCTGCCTCGGCCAGGGGCAACGCGGTCGAGCAGAAGGCGCATTCCGCGGAGACCCTGCCGATCAGCCACTGGGTGCGGCCGCATCCGGGACAATGATTCACTTCATGTTCGCGATACACGACATGGTAACCGCGCGCCGCGGGATCATGGGCCATGCCCAGCTCGCTTAGCGTGGAAACAGTAGCCATAGGACGTTCCTTTCGGTTCAGATGAACGACCGAATTCGGCCCCGGTTTCATGGTTACGGGGTTCATAAGGATCGGAGTCCCTCCGCGGGACGGGCGTTGAGGGCCGGGATCGCCGCTGCAAACGCCGCCCCCACGGCCAGCAGAACGGCCCCTAGCGGAATCAGCGCGAGGCTTGCCCAGTCGGGGCTGAACGGGAATTCGAAAATATAGGTGACGACCAGCTCGGCGGCCAAAACTCCGGCGCCGAAGGCTGCCAGCGCCACCGCCACCGACAAGGCCAGGAACTCGATGAGCTGGCTGAGCGCCACTTCGCCGCGGGTTGCCCCGACCAGGCGCAACAGGACGATGTCGCGGGCGCGCTGCCGTCTCGTCGCGACAACCGATCCGGCGAGCACGATCATCCCCATCAGGATCGCGAAGGCGGTGGCGATGCGCACCGCGCCGTCGATCGATTCGAGCAAGGTCTTCACCTCGGCGACCACATCCGACACGCGGATGGCGCTGACCATCGGCAGTTCCTCGGTCAGCCGTCGCTCCAGCGCGGCGGTCGTGCCCCGGGCGGCAGGGGCGACCGTCGCCATCAGCGTGTAGGGCGCAGCCTCCAGGGGCCCGGGCGCGAAGATGATGGCGAAGTTGAAACCCAGGCTACGCCAGTCGATTTCGCGGAAGGAAGCGATCCGCGCCTCGATCGGCCGGCCGAGCACGGTCACCGTCAGCGTATCGCCAACCTTGAGGTTCAGGGCGGTCGCGGCGTCGACATCGATGCTGACCAGCGGCGGGCCGCGATAATCCTTCGGCCACCACTGGCCAGCGACGACCCGGTTGGCGGGCGGCAAGTCGCGCGCGAAAGTCAGGCCGCGGTCGCCGCGAAGGATCCAGGCGCCTTCCGGGATGTCCTTCATGTCGGCGACCCGGACCCCGTTGACCGCCGTCACCGGTCCGCGCAGCGATGGCACCAGCCGCAGCTCGGCTCCCGGCGCCTCCCACTCGGCCAATCGGCGAAAACGGTCGCCCTCGGCGCGCGGGATGTCGACCAGGAACAGGGCAGGCGCCTTCTTCGGCACCGTCGTGTCGATCTCGGCCAGGATGCTCGACGCAGTTCCCGCCAGCGTGACCAGTAAGGTGAGACCCAGGCCGAGCGAGACCGCCAGCCGTCCGGTCGCCGAACCGGGCCGGTCGAGCGCGGCGATACCAAGTCGGGTCACCGGTCCGCCGAGATGCTTCGCGCCGCGCGCCAAGCGGCGGATCATCCAGCCGATACCGGTGAACAGCGCGCAGAGAATCGCGATCGCGCCAACACCATAAGCGGCGAACCAGGGATCGCTCGAGCTTGCGATGGCGACCGCCGCGGCCAACGCAAGGGCAAGGACCGGCAGGAGGAAGGTGCGCCAGCGCAGAGGCTCGCCATTGCCGACATCGCCGCGCAGCAGCCGCGCCGGACGGGTGTCTCCGGCGTTGGCGATCATCCGCCAGCTTGCGGCGAAGCTGATCAGAAGGCCGAACAGCGCGGCCTTGCCCAAAGCCGCCCATTGCGGGCTGGTGTCGGGCTCGACCGGAAGCATTCCGGCGGTGAGCTTGCCAACCAGCGCCGGCGCCAGCGCGCCGATCACGAGGCCGGCCAGGATCGCCGTCGCGGCGATCAGCCCGATCTCGGCGAGGAGCATGAAATTGACCGTCCGGCGGGAGGCGCCGACCAGCTTCAGCACCGCAATCGTCGGGTGGCGCGATGCAGCGAAGGCGGCGGCGGCGCTCGACATGCCGAGCCCGCCGATGGCCAGCGCCGAGAGCGCGACCAGCAACAGCATCTGGCCCAGCCGGTCGATGAACCGCCTGGTGCCGGAGCCTGCCTCGTCCCGGCTGGTCGAGCGCCAACCGCCTTCGGGGAAGCGTTGCTGGAAGGCCTTGCCTGCCGCCTCGGCGTCGGCGTCCTCCGGCAACAGGATTCGATAATTGGTGCTACTGATGCTGCCCGGCTGGATCAGTCCGCTCATCGCCAGACCGGCTTCGTCGACGATTGAAGGCGGCGCCAGCGCGAAGCTGCTGCCGCCGGGCATTTTCTGAATGATCCCCGAGATCCGGTACGTTGCGTGCCCAATCCGGATTTGCTGGCCGAGCTTCAGGTCGAGCCGCTCGGCGATCTCGCGGCCAACGGCCACCTCCGCGCCCGCTGGGCGCTTGCTGCCGGGAGCCCACTCCACCTCGCCGGCCAGCCGCCAGTTGGGATCAACGCCGGTCAGCTCGGACAGCACGCTTCGCCCGCCCGGCTCCACCAGCATGGCGCGGGTCACCACCGTCCTCGACGAGCGGCCGAGCGAATCAATGGCCGCCCGCTCCTCGGCGGTCGCGTCGCGCTGCGCCACGGACAGCGACAAATCCCCGCCCAGCATGGCCCGGCCATTGTCGGCGATCGCCCGGTCGATCGAGGAGGCGAGGCTGGTGACCGAGGCCAGGCCGGCGATCGCCACCATCAGGCACAGCCACAGCAGGCCGAGCCCGCTGAGCCCGCCTCTCAGGTCGCGCAAGGCCAGCTGAAGCGGCAGCTTCACGCCGATTTGATTTCTTGGGTCAGGTCCCCGTCGGACATGTGGACCGTTCGGCCCGCTCTTGCGGCAACCGCCGGGTCGTGGGTGATTACCATGAGCCCCGCTCCGGCCTGGCTCGCCCGTTCGAACAGCAGGTCGATGATCGCGGCCCCGGTCTTGCTGTCGAGGTTGCCGGTCGGCTCATCGGCCAGCAACAGCTGTGGGCGCGGCGCGGTGGCCCGGGCAATCGCCACCCGCTGCTGCTCGCCTCCTGAAAGCTGTGCCGGATAATGGGTCATCCGGTGGCCGAGCCCGACCTGCTCCAGCTCGAATGCTGCCCGGCCCCGCGGGTCGTCGACGCCGGCCAGCTCGAGCGGTACCGACACATTTTCCAGCGCGGTCATGGTTGGCAGCAGGTGGAAGGCCTGAAGGATGATTCCGAGCGACCGGCCGCGCAGCCTGGCCAGCTGGTCCTCGCTCATGCTGCCGATATTTCGTCCCGCCAGCCGAACGCTGCCTGCGTCGGCGCGCTCGAGCCCGGCAATGACCGCCATCAACGAGCTCTTGCCTGAACCTGACGGCCCCAGCACCGCGACGCTTTCGCCCGGCTGCAGCCTCAGGCTCACGCCCTTCAATATTTCGGTTCGGACATCCCCTTCGCCCAGCGTCAGGCGGACATCGGTGAGGTCGATCAGCGCTTCGCTCATGGCTGTCGCAAGTAGGAAGCTTGTTTCGACGTCACAATGGCCCCAACTTGGCTGCCATGATCCGCCGGTCGATTGCCGCCGCCCTTTTGTCGATGACCTTGATCGGCGCGGCCCCGCCGAAACCGGCCGAAAATCCTGGACGCCCGCTGGTGCTGGCGTTCGGCGACAGCCTGACCGCCGGCTACGGCCTCGACCAGGGGCTCGGCTTCGCGCCCCAGCTGCAGGCGACGCTCCGCCGCCATGGCATCGCCGCCCAGGTGGTCGACGGGGGCGTGTCGGGCGACACCAGCGAAGCGGGCAAGGCCCGCCTCGCCTGGACGCTCGATGGTCTTGATCGGAAGCCCGACCTCGTCGTCCTCGAGCTTGGCGCCAACGACATGCTGCGCGGGCTCGATCCGGGCCTGACCGACGCCAATCTCGACTCGATGCTGACCGAGCTCAGGCGGCGCCGAATTCCGGTCCTGCTCGCCGGGATGCGCGGCGCCCCCAACCTCGATCCGGCCTATGTCGCGCGATTCGAGGCCATCTACCCGGCGCTCGCCCGACGGCATGAGGTGGCAATCTACCCCTTCTTCCTCGACGGGGTCGCGGCCCAACCCGGGATGCAGCTGCCCGACGGCATGCACCCCACGTTCCAGGGTGTGAAGCGGATTGTCACGGGGATCACGCCGGCGGTGAAACTGGCGCTCCGTCAGCCCTAGGCTTCCAGCCCTTCGAGCGAGATCGGTTCGGCGAACTCGGCGCCGATGCGCTTGCCCGCAATCCAGCGAACCAGCGCATTGGCGCGCTCGCGGCCCGGCAGGATCAGCCAGATTCGGGTGCCGACCTCGAACTCGCCGTCGGCCTCGGCCATGAACCCGGTTTCGGAGATATTGAGCACCCTGGCCTCGAAGCCTTCCGTACCCAACTCGCGAACGCGAGCCCCAATCTCGACCGGATGACGGGACGTCCGCCGCCGGTCCTTGGGATCACGGGCCTCTTCGATCCGCGCTTTGATCATCCGAAAATTCATCTCCACGGCCAGCTACTCCAGCGGGTGGGCGAAGTATACGCCCATCCGTCCGTCGCGCAGCCAACGCACCTGACCGTCAATCGTGCCGCGGTCAAGCAGTTGAAGCGAAACGCTTTCCCCGATGTGCGCGTCGCCGGTGAAGCGGAGCATCGCTCCCGACCGCGACAGGTTGACCACGCCGACGATATTGTTGCGGCCGCGCAGCGACAGGACCGCGGTCTGCGATTCCGCGTCGAGCCGATCTTCGGAGCGCTCGTCGAACATGCGCTTGACGGTGCGCGGGATCATGCTTCCGTGGAGCTGGAACCGCGAACTCATGCGCTCTCCCTCAACAAGCCTCTTGCCGGCAAAGCTTATGCTTCCCAACTGTTTAAGGATTGGTTGGCGATTCAGCGGAACCGGCAATCGTGCCGCCGCGATGGCCTAGTGCTGCTGGTTCATGCTGTGTATGCCTAACTTTGGTTAGGTTTGGCCGATTCACCGGTATTGGAGCCTTGGGGACAGGGGTTGAAGGTAGTGAGACAGTCGCGTTTTTCATGGATGGCGATTCTGGCGGCGTCGGCCGCCATTCCATTGGGCGCCGCTATCGCCCAGCAACCGAAGCCGGGGACCCCGGCCGTTGCACCTGCTTCTCCGGCTCAGAAGGCCGATCCGATCGCCCCCCTGTCGGGCACCGAGGCCGAGGAGGCGCCGGCCCCGGAGGAACTGGCTCCGCTGCCGCCCCCTCCGCCGCCTGTTTGGCGGCCGGACCAGGCGCGGGCCCTGCTCAACTACATCTATAATGTCGGCCGGGAGGGGCTTAACCCCTATGATTATGATCCCGACGGCCTGCTCAAGGCACTGACTTCCGGGGATCCGGCGATTCTGGCCAAGGAGGCAACCGACCGCTTCAACAAGCTTTCCTCGGACCTGGCGCTTGGTCATGTAGAGGGCGAGGCGCGGGTTGGCTGGCATGTCGTCGACCAGGACTTGGACGAGGCCCGGCAGCGGGCGCTGCTGGTGGCCGCCCTCAATGAAAATCGTCTCGCCGATGCCCTCAACGGGCTTCTTCCGGCCCATCCCCAATATGCGTCGCTGAAGAGCGCCTTGCAGGTCACCCCGCGGACCGACGTCGACAAGCTCAACAAGATTCGACTCAACATGGATCGCTGGCGCTGGCTGCCGCGCGAACTCGGGGAAAAATACATCATCGTCAACGTGCCCAGCTATTATGCGACGCTGGTCGAAAATGGCGCCACCCGATGGAAGACCCGGGCGGTCGCTGGCGCGATCAAGACTCCGACGCCGGCGCTCAATGCGACTGCGGTCGGGGTGATCCTCAACCCCTGGTGGGAAGTTCCGAAGAGCATTGCTCCGGAGGTGGCCGGCAAGCCCGGCTATGTCGCGGTCAAGGGCAAGGACGGCAAGGTGCAGCGCTGGCGGCAGCCGCCGGGGCCGACCAATGCGCTCGGGCAGCTCAAGTTCGTGATGTACAACGAACACAATATCTACCTGCACGACACCAACGCCAAGAGCCGGTTCAACAGCGAGATCCGAGCCGCCAGCCATGGCTGCATCCGGACCAAGGACGTGCTGGAACTGGCGACCATGCTGCTCGGCGACGACAATGGTGAATGGACGCCGGAGAAGATCCAGGAAACGCTTGCCTCGAAGAAGTCGAAGCAGGCCAATTTCGTGAAGCCGCTGCCGATCTATATCGTCTATTTCAGCGTTGCCGCGAACAATGACGGGTCGATCGTCGCCTATGACGACGTCTACAAGCGCGACGGCAAGGTGATCGAGGCCTTGCTCGACACGGACGGCAAGGAGCCGGGGAAGAAGCCACAGCAGAAGGTGGCGACCAACTAGCGAAGCGCGACGGAGCGCAGCGAGAGAATTGCGCAGCAATTGTCGAACAGCGCGCAGAGTGCGCGGAAGCCGTCCGTTGTTCCACGTCTCCCGGAGAAGTCAGCGCGGCGCTTCGCGCCAGCCGCTTTCTACTCGGCGTTACGCCAGCTTGTCGGCGTAGATCAGCCGGCCGTCGCCGAGGCGATGCATCACGTTCCACTGGTCCTTGCGACTGAAGGCGAAGCAGCCCTGGCTGCGGCCCAGCTTGCCGTGAATGTCGACCATTTCCGGCTCGGCGTACCAGGCGTTGTGGATGACGATCGCCCGATGCTCGGCATTGTTGTTGGACCAGTCGAGGCCCCGGACCTTCATCGAGAGGCCATATTTGCCGTGATAGGTGTCCAGGGTCGTGTAGGCGCCGTCCGACGTCGCCTCGGAGCCGGGCCGGTTCGAAAAATGGTCGAGAAAGCCCGTATGGCCAGGATCGGACCCGCTGCCATGCGCAACGCGATAGCTTTCGACATGGCCGCTAGGCAAATGGACGACATGGAAGCGAGGATCGGCCGATCCCTGGGCGAAGTCGACCACGCCGATGAAGTCGCGGTGACGGATCCAGCGGCGCGAATCGAGCGCCGCCTTGGCCTTGGCGAACAAGGTCGGATTGATTCCGCCCGGCGCGGTGAAGCTGGTCGGCGCGGCCGCAACCGGCGCCAAGGGGTCGGCTGGCGCCGCCGGCGGAAGGATGAAGGAAGATGGCGAGAGCACCTGGCTGCTGGCGGCTCCGGACAGCAACAGGCCGCCCGCGCCGGCCGCACCGAGACGCAACATTTGCCTACGATTCAACGAATTATTCCCCACGCTCTGCATATCTGTCTTATACTGGTCGGGAGGTTAATCGCCGATAACCGTAATGGGGCTCGTTCCTGCTTCCGTCCCATGAGACAAACGGTTCATCGTATGACTGGCGAGTCGCCGCGCCTTGAAATGGTGGAGGCACGCTGCTAAGGGGCCGCCTCCGCAGGCGCCCCGGGCATCTGGCGGACAATATTCATTGCCCAGCGAAATCGGGGCCGGATGTCCCGGTCCTGCGCCGGGTTTGCCCGGTCGTTTCCGGGTGGTTTTAAGGAGGTACGACGGCTTTTATGCAAATCATCGTTCGCGACAATAATGTCGACCAGGCGCTGCGCGCGCTCAAGAAGAAGCTGCAGCGCGAGGGCGTCTATCGCGAGATGAAGCTCCGCCGTCATTATGAGAAGCCGTCGGAAAAGCGCGCCCGTGAGCGGGCCGCCGCGATCCGCCGCGCCCGCAAGCTGGAGCGCAAGCGGATGGAGCGCGAAGGCGCGCGCTAAGCGCCCGGAGCAGCTTTCGAATCCTTTCCCCTCTCCGTAGTCGCGAGGGCTGAACATGTCGGTTTCCCAGGTTCCGCTTCGCCCGATCGCGAAAGGCTCGCTGATCAAGCTGTGGCTCGCCGTCGCCGCGCTGATCGCCATCGCCTATGGGGTCGCCTATCTCGGTGCCGGCCAGTTCAAGGCGGTGACCGTCGACACCGTTACCGCCGGGAACGGCCCCTACATCAGCGAAATGGATGGGGTGATCATCGAATATACCGGCCGGACCGAGGACGGCACGGTGTTCGACACGACCGAGGGCCGCGGGCCGGCGCCCTTCCTGGTGATGCAGGTCGTCCCGGGCTTCAAGCAGGCCCTGCTCAAGATGCAGCAGGGCGGCCGCTACAAGATCCTGATCCCCGGCCGCCTCGCCTATGGCAAGAACCCGCCGGCGGGCAGCCCGATCGGCGTCGACGAGGATCTCTCTTTCGACGTCCACGTGATCCAGGTCGCGCCCAATGCCGCCCTCGCCATGGGCGCGGGCCAGCCGGGACAATAGAACTAAGCCTCTTTCTTCCTTGTCCGTGATTTTGCCCGGGCCTTTGCCGGGCCAGCGGCAACGGCCGCCTGCTTGGCACGGGGCTCGCTCAGCTTTTGCAGGGTGACCTTGATCGTCGCCACGATCGGGTCGGCCAGCAGCAGGCCGAGGATCCCGAACAGTGCTCCGAACAGCAGCTGGGCGGCCAGGACCAATGCGGGCGCCAGGTCCACGGTGCGCCGGGCGATATAGGGCACGACCAGATAGCCATCGACATTCTGCACGAAGAAATAGACGAAGATCGCCCACAATCCCTCGCCGGTCCCGGCCGAGAAGCCGACAGCGACCATCAGGATGCCGGAAATCAGCGCGCCGATGTTGGGGATGAAGGCGAGCATGCCGGTCAGGAGGCCCAGCAATGCCGCGAACGGCACTCCGCCGATCATCAGCATCACGAAGGTGAAAATCCCCTCGAACACCATGCCGACGATGCGGCCCGCCAACAGGCGGCGAAGCGTGTAACCGATCTTGTCGCTAATCTCGTAGAAGCGAGCGCGGCTCTCGACCGGGAGCATCCACGCCACGCCGCGATCGTAAAGGTGCGGTTCGATCGCGATGAAGATGCCGATCACCATGATCAGGATGATCGAGGTTACGGCGCCAATGGCCGTGCCGACCGCCGAGGTTAGCCGCCCGACGCCGCCCAGCAGCTGCTGACTGAAACTCTGCAGCCCCGTTCCGTCCCGCGGCATCAGGCCCAGGTCGACGGCGAAGTCGAACACACGCTCCGCCTGGACAGTCACCACCAGCCGCAGAGCCTCGGCCTGGCCGGCCAGGGTCGAGCCGGCGAAATAGAACACCCAGCCAACGAAAGCGAAGCCGGCCAGTGTGACGAACAGGAGGCGCCAGCCGCGCCCAATCGGCAATACCCTTCCCAGTAATCTCGTGCCGCCATCCAGGACGACTGCGAAGATCATGCCGCCGATGATCAGCAGGATCGGCTGGGAGAGGACGATCACGCCGACGATCGCCAGCGCCATGCCCAGCCATACCGCGGCCTTGCGGGCTTCGAGACGAACGGACGCGGAATGGAAATCCGAAGGTCCGGGCCGTTCCACCATGGGCGCTCGCGGGTCCTCGGCCATCGCTGATCTACTCCTTCGGCGGCCGCAGCGAATTGCCGGCCCGGCCCTCGCGGAAGGCGGGGAACCAGCTCATCGGGTTCAATCCGGTCGTTCCGTCCAGGCTGAAGGTGATGAACTCGGCCCGCCCGCCGATATTCTCCCATGGCACCGGGCCGCCAAGCCCCTGGTCTTCCAGCGTGAACCGGCTGTCGGCGCTGTGGTCGCGGTTGTCGCCCATCAGGAACAGGTGACCGGCGGGGATCCTGACCGGGCCATAATCGTCACCCTGGCTGCGGCCGTCGTCGACCGTGTCATAGCTCACTCCGTTGGGCAGCGTCTCGCGAACGATCGGAAGCCGGCAGTAAAGGCCCTGTCCGGTCTCGACCTGCCGGTCCCAGAACTGGTTCGGCCCGCAAGGAGCATTGGCGTCTACCGGGATCATCGCCGGCGGGCGAAGCTCGGATTTGACCGGCCGGCCATTGAGGATCAGCCGCCCGTCATTCAGCTCGATCGTGTCGCCAGGAAGGCCGATGACCCGCTTGATATAGTCCTGGTTGCCGCCCGGCGGAGTGACGATCACCACGTCGCCGCGCTCGGGCAGCGAGCCCATGACGCGCCCGTTGGAAAAGGGCAGCGTGACGCTCCACGGTTCGCCGGCGCCAAAGGCGACATTGCGAACGATGGCGAGGGGATTGGGGATGGTCGGGGAGACATAGGACCAGCCGTAGGGATATTTGGTCACCACCAGCCGGTCGCCCGTCAGCAAATTGGGCATCATCGATTCCGACGGGATGTAGAAGGGCTTGGCGACGAAGCTGTGGAACGCCAGCACCGCCAGCAGCACCCAGGCGAGCCCCTTGATCTCGCGCCAGATCAGCTGGCCGCGGCTTTCCTTCTTCTCTTCCACAGTTTCCGCCGGCGCGACGTCTTCAGGGGAGGCGACGGGCTCACTACTTTCGGACAATCAGGGCTCCATCTTGCGGGCGTAGAGGATGACGAAAGCCTGCGCCCAGGGGTGGTCGTCGGTCATCGTCAGATGCACCTCGACGGCGTGGCCTTCCGGGGCCATGGCGTCAAGCCGGGCCCTCGCGCCGCCAGTCAGCTGAAGTGTCGGCGCGCCCGAGGGCGCGTTCACCACGCCGATGTCCTTCATATAGACGCCGCGCTTGAAGCCGGTGCCAACCGCCTTGGAAAAGGCCTCCTTGGCGGCGAAGCGCTTGGCCAGCGTCCCGGCCATGGTATACGGCCGCCGCGCCGCCTTGGCCCGCTCGACATCGGTGAACACGCGGTTGAGGAAGCGATCGCCGAACCGCTCGACCGAATTTTGGATCCGCTCGATGTTGCACAAGTCGGAGCCGATGCCGAGGATCATGACGGCTCCCCCAAGCCGTCACCCCAGCGAAAGCTGGGGTCTCGTCGGGAGAGATGCCAGCTTTCGCTGGCATGACGAGCAGGGGTTTTCACCGCGCCTGATCCATCAGATCGCGCATCCGGCGGACGCTGTCCTCCAGCCCGGTGAAGATCGCCTCGCCAACCAGGAAATGGCCGATGTTGAGTTCGGCCAGCTGGGGAATGGCCGCGACGGGCACGACATTGTCATAGGTCAGGCCATGGCCGGCATGGGGCTCGATCCCATTCTTGGCCGCCAGGGCGACCGCATCGGCGATGCGCTTTAGTTCGGTGGCGCGCTCCTCTCTCTCGACATGGGCATAGCGGCCGGTGTGGAACTCGACGACGGGAGCTCCAAGCCTGACCGCAGCGGCGACCTGCTCTTCGCGCGGCTCGATGAACAGGGAGACGCGAATGCCCGCCGCGCCCAGCTTGTCGACGAAATAGGCGAGCTGATTGTGCTGGCCGGCGGCGTCGAGCCCGCCCTCGGTGGTCCGCTCCTCGCGTCGCTCGGGGACGATGCAGGCAGCGTGCGGACGGTGACGAAGCGCGATCGCCAGCATTTCCTCGGTCGCCGCCATCTCCAGGTTCAGCGGCAGGTCGATCTCGGCCATCAGCCGGTCGATATCCTCATCGGTGATGTGCCGCCGGTCCTCGCGCAGATGGGCGGTGATTCCGTCCGCGCCCGCCCTCGCGGCGATCTGGGCCGCGCGGAGCGGATCGGGATGCGGCCCGCCGCGCGCGTTCCGGATCGTCGCGACATGATCGATATTGACGCCCAGGCGAAGGCGCTCGCTCATGCCGCCGCGCGGCTCCCCGGCTTGACCGCGGGGATCTTGGCCAGCTCCTCGGGCAGGTCGTTGGGATCATAGGTCGGGACGTCGATGCGGATCAGGGAAATGAAGGGCACGCCGAGATCGGCCTTGCCGGCCGACCGGTCGACCAGCGCCGCCTCGGCCACCACCTCACCGCCTTCTGCCGCCACGGCGGCGATGGCCTCTTTCGACGACAGGCCGGTGGTCACCACATCCTCGACCATCAGCACGCGTTCGCCGCGCTCCAGCGAGAATCCCCGGCGCAGGCTAAACTGGCCCTCCGGCCGCTCGAGGAACATGGCGCGCTTGCCCAGCGCCCGGCCCATCTCATGGCCGATGATCACGCCGCCCATCGCCGGGGACACCACCGCGTCGATGGATTCGCGCAGGCTCGCCGGGATCCTGGCGGCGAGCGCGCGCGCCAGCCGTTCGGCCCGGGCGCCGTCCATCAGGACCCGCGCGCATTGCAGGTAGCGGGGGCTGCGAAGCCCGGACGACAGGATGAAATGGCCTTCCAGGAGCGCGTCCGCAGCGCGGAATTCCGCCAAAATTTCCTCGTCGGTCACCCGTTGCTCCTTCGCTTTCGAATGCGGAAATAGGCCGCCGAGGCGAGCCCCGCAACCTGCCGTGAAATCCATTCCGATCACCGGCTTGAGGGACTGGAATGTCGCGCCTATAAGGCCGCCAATTTCGGACCTGCCGGCACTGGCGGGCCCTTCCTTGAAACCGATCAATCGGGGTGACGATGAAATTGATGCGATGGGCGATTGCCCTGGCGGCAGCCGGACTTACACCCGCAGCGGCGATGGCCCAGGCGCCTCAAGCCCCGGCTCCGACCGCCGCTCCCGCTCCGGAAGCCCCGGCTCCGGTGACGGCTCCGGCCGATGCCGCCGCGGCGCCCGCCGCGACCCCGGCTGCATCGGCGATCGACCATGCCGCTCCGACCCCGGGGCTCGGCCAGCCCGACGGCAGCATGGGCCTGACCCCGCAGGTCACGGAGATCGGCCAGCAGGCGGCGGACTTCCACGACTATTGGCTGCTGACGCTGTGCGTCATCATCAGCCTGTTCGTCCTGGCCCTGCTGGTCTGGACCATCATCCGCTATCGCCGGGGCGCGAACCCGACCCCGTCGCGGACCAGCCACAATACCGCGATCGAGGTGATCTGGACGCTGGTTCCGGTGCTGGTGCTGGTGGCGATCGCGATCCCCTCGATCCGACTGATCCGCGCCCAGTACAGCCCGCCGCCGGCCGACCTGACGGTAAAGGTGATCGGCAACCAGTGGTACTGGACCTACCAATATCCCGACAACGGTGGCTTCGAGATCGTGTCCAACATGCTCAAGGAGCAGGCGGACGTGAAGCCGGGCGAGCGCTTCCGCACCGACGCGGACGGGCCGGCGCTGCTCGCGGTCGACGAGCGGCTGGTGATCCCGGCGGGCAAGGTGGTGAAGTTCCTGGTCACCTCCAACGACGTCATCCACGCCTTCTCGGTCGGCGCCTTCTGGACCAAGATCGACGCCAACCCCGGCCGGATCAACGAGACCTGGGTCAAGGTCGACCGCCCCGGCGTCTATTTCGGCCAGTGCAGCGAGCTGTGCGGCGCGCGCCACGGCTATATGCCGATCGCGGTCGAGGTGGTTCCGGAAGCGACCTTTAACGCCTGGGTCGCGTCCAAGGGCGGCACGCCGAAGGGCGCCGCTCCGGCGGTCGAGCCGGGCGCTCCGGGCGCGCCACCGACCCCCGAAGTCGAAACTCCGGCGATTGAACAGCCGGTCACCAACCAGGCCGCCACGGCCCAGAATTGATCCAGAGCGGAAACGAGAGAGATATGAGCACCATTCCCGCCGACGCGCTTCCGCTGAAGGCCCATGAGGATGCGCATGCGCATCATGACGCGGACCATAAGCCGGGTTTCTTCGCCCGCTGGTTCATGTCGACCAACCACAAGGATATCGGCACCCTCTACCTGATCTTCGCCATCTGCGCGGGGATCATCGGCGGCGCTATCTCGGGCGTGATGCGCGCCGAGCTGGCCGAGCCGGGCATTCAGGTGCTGACCGGCGGCTGGCCGATTGGCGCCGGCGATGGCGCCACCTTCGACGAGGCGCTGCACCATTGGAACGTGCTGATCACCGCCCACGGCCTGATCATGGTCTTCTTCATGGTCATGCCGGCGATGATCGGCGGGTTCGGCAACTGGTTCGTGCCGCTGATGATCGGCGCTCCGGACATGGCCTTCCCGCGCATGAACAACATCTCGTTCTGGCTGCTGGTCCCGGCCTTCCTGCTGCTGCTCGGGTCGACCTTCGTGTCGGGCGGCACCGGGCTCGGCGCCGGCACCGGTTGGACGGTCTATGCACCGCTTTCGACCTCGGGCTCGTCAGGGCCGTCGGTCGACATGGTGATCTTCTCGCTGCACCTGGCAGGCGCCAGCTCGATTCTCGGGGCGATCAACTTCATCACCACCATTTTCAACATGCGCGCGCCGGGCATGACCCTGCACAAGATGCCGCTGTTCGTCTGGTCGGTGCTGATCACCGCCTTCCTGCTGCTGCTGGCGCTGCCGGTGCTGGCCGGCGCGATCACCATGCTGCTGACCGACCGCAACTTCGGCACCACCTTCTTCGATGCCTCGGGCGGCGGCGATCCGGTGCTCTACCAGCACCTGTTCTGGTTCTTCGGCCACCCGGAGGTGTACATCATGATCCTGCCCGGCTTCGGCATGGTCAGCCAGATCATCGCCACCTTCAGCCGCAAGCCGGTGTTCGGCTATCTCGGCATGGCCTACGCCATGGTCGCGATCGGCGTGGTCGGCTTCGTCGTCTGGGCCCACCACATGTTCACCATCGGCATGGACGTGAACACCAAGATGTACTTCACCGCCGCGACGATGATCATCGCGGTGCCGACCGGCGTGAAGATCTTCAGCTGGATCGCCACCATGTGGGGCGGCTCGCTGTCGTTCGAAACGCCAATGCTCTGGGCGATCGGCTTCATCTTCCTGTTCACCGTCGGCGGAGTCACCGGCGTCGTGCTCGCCAACGGCGGCGTCGATAACTACATGCACGACACCTATTATGTCGTCGCGCATTTCCACTATGTGCTGAGCCTCGGCGCGGTCTTCGCCATCTTTGCCGGCTGGTATTACTGGTTCGGCAAGATGACCGGCAAAATGTACAACGAGTTCCTCGGCAAGCTGCACTTCTTCGTCATGTTCATCGGCGTGAACCTGATCTTCTTCCCGCAGCACTTCCTCGGCCTGGACAATATGCCGCGCCGCATCCCCGACTACACGCCGGCTCTGGCGGAGTTCAACGGCATCAGCACCCTGGGCTATTGGGTCACCATCGCCGGCATGGGCATCTTCTTCTTCAACATGATCTGGTCGCTGGCGGCCGGGAAGAAGGCGCCGGACAATTATTGGGGCGAAGGCGCGACGACGCTCGAATGGACTCTTTCGAGCCCGCCGCCTTACCACCAGTTCGAGACCCTTCCGAAGATCGACTAGGTCTTGAGGCACCGAGCAAAAGGCCGGGATTGCGAAGGCGATCTCGGCCTTTTGTCGTAGAGCTGCCGAAAGCCGGCCGACGGGTCGGCGCAGCCGAGCCCGATCGACGTCACGGGATTTACTCCCGTGACGGCTGTCTTTCCGATCCAACGCCCAAGCCCTTCGGTCGGCGTGACCGATTTATATGCCAAACGCATTTCAACCCAGGCTGGTCATCCCAGCTTTCGCTGGGATAACGAAATGCTGATGTCCGCTTTCCGCCCATTGCGGACGTTTGCGCAACGTGAAACCATGTGCCCAAGGGGGAACCCATCGGCACGTTCGAATATATTACTGCGCTCGTGGCGGTCGTCCTTGGCCTCGCCATCGCGGACATGGCGACGAGCCTTCACAAGCTGCTTCGCAATCGGCGGCGCGTGCGCTGGGATTGGGTCGCGCCGCTCGCGGCGATTGTCATTTTGGTTGAAATCTTCAACCTGTGG
>DASTCB010000194.1:0-6724 GCA_035711585.1 Sphingomicrobium sp. | reverse complement strand
TAGCCGGCTTCGAGCCTGATCGACGCCCCCGATGCAGGGGAATAAAGCAGGAGTTTCAGGAGACGCCTTCACGCCATATGATTCCCGTGCGCCAGATTTCGGCGCAATCTTCTATCGGTGTCGCGTCACCAACTATTGCGTCGGAAGTCCGTGGCTCGATCCCAAGTCGTCCGGCAGCCTGTTCGATGGCTTCGGCCTGAACCCGCAGGCGGCGCAATTGCGAGCGGACTTGCACCCCTACGTCACGGACGGTCGCCCGATCTGCCGGCGATGGTGTCCCGAGGTCCGGATCCAGCAGCGCAAACCGCTCCCAGTCTTGTCGCATTTCGCGATAGGTATCCACGATCGCATTGGATGCGGATGAAATGCCTGCATACGTGTCTACAGTGCGCGCGCTGAATTGGCTGCGGAAGGCGCGATCGACGTCGGGCGACAGTTCTCCCACAACATAACCAAGGAAGCGCGGAGGGTTGATCTCTTCGGGGCTCAGTTGCCCCTCGGAAGATGCCTTGCGGATTATGTGGCTGACCCGCTCGTCCAGACAAGGGGTCGCGGCCAACCATACCCGCGCGTTCTGGCGCGCTCGACCGATCTCGAAACGGATTCGCTCATTTTCCTCGCGGATTGCTCGATCCTCCGCCCGATCGCTGAGCCAACTGGCCAACGCCTGGGCGGTGAATACGCCCGCCACCACGACAACAAATTCGAACAGGAACAGCCGCGTCGTAACCTTGCCACGCCTACTGCCCCACCAACGACGCACCGCCTGGAACATGGCCCCCTCCACCGCTTCGGTGCCGTGCACGATAGCGATTACTGGCTTGTGGGAAAGTATGGCTCGGCGCGCGAGGCCGGGGCTGGCAGGAGCTCCTCGCTTCGCCTAGCGTGATTTTGGGGGGAAGCATGATCCTCAAACAGCTACGGGCGGAAGCGGAGCGCCAGAACTGGTTCGGGGTGGCAGTAGACCTCGTCATCCTCATCCTTGGCGTGTTCCTGGGCATTCAGGTCAACAATTGGAACCAGGCGCGGCTCGACCGCGCTGAAGGCCGCGAATATCGTGATCGGCTCTACTTCGACCTGGAATCCGACCAGCGCGACATTGCCTTCCGCATGCAATACTACGGCCAGGTCCTGGCGCACGCGCAATCAGCACTGGCCGCGCTCGACAGGCCGGTCAGCAACGATCCCGGCGCATTCATCATCCACGCCTATGAAGCCAGCAACCACATCCCCCAGGCGATCCGCCATTTCACCTATGACGAGGTCGTTGCGTCCGGGAAGGCGGAATTCCTCGGCGACCGGATGCTGCGGGAGCGCATCGCCAATTATTATGTCGGCCAAGCGACCATGCAGCGCCTGTTCGACAATGTTCCGCCCTATCGGGAAACAATCCGGTCCGTGATTCCATTCTCTGCCCAGGCGCAAGTGCTTAAGGACTGTCCAGAGGTTCTTCAGACGGACAAATTTGGGAGCGTCACACCGAGACTTTCCGATCGCTGCAGGTCGACCATGGACCCGCGAACCGCCGAACGCATCGCGACTGAGGTTCGGACGATCCCAAACCTGAAGTGGGCTCTCAACCGCGTGATTGCGGACCTCGACCAGAAGATCTGGAATGCGCGCCAACTGTCAACGGAAGCCGAGCGGCTAAAGGGCCAAATTCGCCAGGCCGGGTGAGGTCAAATCACTTGATGTCCGGTTTGGGTGGAAAGCGGCCATGGCCACAACGCGTAGTTCGAGGTAGCACTGGTGGTCGTGGGGCGCTCAGCAGAACAGCTACACGGATGGATTGACGGCCATCGCGACTTAATCGGACGCTTCGCGTTCGAACTCGTCATCATTTTCGTCGGCGTCACCGCAGCCTTTGCGCTTGAAAATGCCCGCGAAGCGCGCGCGGAGACGCAGTATCGCGTGCAGATGGTGGATGCGCTCCGCACAAGCCTCGACGACTGGGCGGCGCACGGGACGGAGATCGAGCGCCAGATCGACGCATTGTTACGTGAGTTCAACTTGGCTCGGCAACAGCAACGGCAGCCAACGCTTCCCGTTTATCGCGAAAGTGGCGGAGAACGACCGCCGACCCGTGCCTGGGACGGGATTGTGGCGACTGGCGCGGCTCGCGCTTTGGACCCAAAGCTATTCTTTCGCTTGGCCCGCTTCCACGGTCGAGCCGACAGCCTCGGCGACCGCTATATCCGCTACAACAACTTCAGCGAAGAGCGTGTGCTGCCCTACACCAGTCAGCCTAGCGCGTTCTACGACGAACAGGGTCAGCTGAAGCCGGAATACGCTGCATATGTGGACCGATTGCGGGATCTCAGGCGAGAACATCATGCCTTGATTGCCGAAGCAGCGCAGTTGCGGGACGCTCTGCCTCGATAAGGTCCGGAATGGGTCGAAAGCTGCCATAAGCGGACGGGCAGCTTTCGGCCAACTCGAGCCGATGAGGCCTGTTGACTGGCGATGGACCGCAACGGATGGAAAGCAGAGCCGAGTTGGGGCTAGGCCGATGAACCAACGGCCAGCGCAAAGCAGTTAATTCAAGTTCATTCAAATCATCAGCCGGACTGCCAGCCGTCGCAGATTAGGGAACGACGCATCCCTTGAATAATTTGTGTCGTGTGTCCGACACTCGCACCCTTCGAGCAAACATGCGGGACCGCATTGAACGGTGCCGGCGCCTTGCGCGTCAAATGACCGACGCGAAGTCTATAACGGCGTTGAACGACCTAGCGGACGAGATTGAGATCGACCTGCGGAAACTCGAAGCTGAAGCGGCTGCTGGCGGAGACCCTCCACTGCGGAATGAGATGCCGCCGCAAACCTAATGGGCTTTCGCGAGATTAGTGTCTGGTGCGGTCGGCCAGCGGTGGCAGATCTGTCCGGAGATTGACGGCTACCACGCCAACAAATTCATGTTAGCGTTCCTACCTTGTCGTCGGGGGGATACGGGATGTTCCAGACCGTGCGAAATTGGTGGAAAGGCGGGACTGGCAAGGTCACTGCGCGTCTGTTCGCGTTCGAGTTTATCGTCGTCGTAACTGGCGTTCTGGTCGCGCAGGCCCTAGCCAACTGGGCGCAGGAACGTGCCGCCCTGATCGCAAAGAATGAAGCGAAGGACCGGGCCGAATTTGAGATTCGCGACAATATGTACGTTGCAAAGGTCTACTTGACGGCGATCCCCTGCTTTGAGGAGCGCATGCGCGAGGTAATGCGCGACGCAAGCAGAGGGCCGATTGATCGCCAATTGGCTGTCCGTCCGTCCCTTAAATCTTCTGGGCTCACGAAAATTCCGGACCAATCGGCTTTGCTCCTGCGGAAAGAAGATGGCGGCCAGTGGTCTAACGTGTTCGACTCTCTGGTTCGCAACGTATCCGACTTGGAGAGCCGAAGCTCCAAAGTTGCCGACGAATGGGGGAAGATAGTACTCGCCGAGAGAGGGAGTGGCGAAGTCAGCATTGGCGATCGCCTCGCGGCGCGTGAGGCGGCGGCGAATATACTCGCCCATCTGCGCGGAATGCGCATCAATTCTAACAACATTCTGGAATCGGGCTCGAAGCTGGGCCTGAAGCCGCGCTCGCTAAGCGAAAGCGAATACGGTCCCGCGAAATCATGCAGCGCGATTTGGGAAAGCGGGCGAAGCGACCCGCCGCTGACAGCCAACGGCTAACATCCGGCCAAAACGCAGACGCTATTCGCGCCAAATGCGCCCAGCCCTCCATACTTCGTTGCAATTCGTCACAGGCTCCACGGCACCAAAATCCGCGTCCGATTTTAGCGGTGGGATATCAAGGCCAGCAGCCGTCGTCTCAATCATCTCTGCCGCCGTTCGGATGAGGTCAAGTTGCGACCGCAACTGAACAGCGACGTCTCGCACGGTTGTACGATCTGCGGCTGACGGCCGTCCCAGCGCGGGATCGAGCAAAGCAAAGCGATTCCAGCCGGTGCGGACGTCGCGATAGGTATTGAGGAGTGTCGCGCTGGCGGACGCCACCACGGTGTAATTGTCCACGCGTTCATTCCCAAACCGGTCGTGGAATTCGCGATTCATGTCGGGTGAAAGTGGCTCCACCGTATAACCGATGAAGCGCGGCGGCTTCAGTTCGGCCACGTCGACTGGGCCATTGGTAGAGGCCTGACGCGCAATGCTCTCGACGCGCTCCACTAGGCAGGGGACGGAAGCGGACCAAACACGTGCGACCTGCCTCGTCCGACCAATCTCGTAGCGGACGCGCTCATCTTCTTCATTCACGGCGCGCTGCTCGACGCGATCCGTGACCCAGCTCGCTAGTGCTTGGGCCGTGAGCACGCCTACTACCACCACGACAAATTCGAACAGAAACAAGCGTGTCGTGACCTTGCCACGTTCGTTGCCCCACCATCGGCGGACTGTGTGGAACATCGTCCGGCTCCTATCTCCAGTCGCGGATCATGCCGCAGTTGTCGAGCCGTCGTGCGCCCGCAGGAGGTGCAGAATCCAACCCCAAGCGACGAGCAAAAACTTCGTCTTCGCGAAACTTCAACTGCAATAGGCGAACATCATTTGCCACCCTGACGGCCGCCAGCCGGACGTTCGCGAAATCCTGTGGGGAAGGCTTTCCATAGGCGGGGTCAAGCAGATTGAATGTCGCCCAATTGCTGGAAATTCGGTCCGTTATTCCGTCACTGATCACGGCATTTGCTTCGAGATCCTGGAGATCCGTTATCCGTTGCGCGCCAACCAGGTCGATCGCGGCGCGGAGCAGGGCAGGAGACCAGTTGACCGTGTCGGTAGAAGGCAACGCCGGTCGACCGATCTCGGCCCTCGTCATAGTTCTTCCTTCGGCCGCCGCGAGCGCTATCGCGTCCGCCCGAGCCATTACGCACGGGCCATACTTGCGCCAGTGTTGGCTTCGGGCAAACAAGCTATCATGAATGCCCCGGCTGTTTGCGAGCAAGTTGCGCGCCTCATCACGCATGGCGAGTTCCTGCTGCCGCTGCTGAAGCCATTGCGCGGCGAGGACGCCGGCCATGACGACGAGGAATTCGAACAGGAACAGGCGCAACGTGCTCCTGCCGTCACCGTCATGCCACCACTGGCGGATCGCGTGGAACATGCTTCCCCCCACCATTGCGTGCACGAAATCATATCACCGATCTTTAAGGACGAAAGTCGCTGCGGTGAAACAACGCAAGGGGGGCGCTGGTCAACGCTCCGGGCCCGGCTTAACGTCGCCGGCGAATTAGGGGGATGGGTTGTGCTACGCAAACTGCTTCTACTTGCTGGTTCGATGATTGCGGTTCCTGCAGCGGCACAGGAACAGCCACCACTTATCGATGCCGCTTCCGCGTCGATGATCGCGTCCGAAGCGTCAGGTTCGGCTGCCAAGCGGACCGTCCAGTCTTTGTCGCTCCATCACCGGATGCGCGGATCAGAGGGCTATCGCCAAGCCGCCGAGCTGATTAGCGACCAGCTTCGAAGCTATGGGCTGCAGGAAGTCGAGATCATCGCACTGCCGGCTGACGGAAAGATATTTTACGGCACTCAGCGTGCGCGGCCCGCATGGAACGTGAGCTTCGCCGAGCTGTGGGAGCAACGCCGCAATGGCAAAGCCTGGACGGACGCAGAGCGGGTGGCATCGTGGGCGGATGAACCGATGACCTTGGCCCAGGACAGCATCAGCGGAAGCGCGAATGCCGAGTTGGTGGACGTCGGGCCGGGCAACACCGAAGCGGATTACGCGGGCAAGGATGTTCGTGGGAAGATTGTGCTGGTCTCGGCGCAGCCTGATGGCGCTTCTGAGCTCGCGGTGAATAAATATGGCGCCGTCGGAATCGTCTCTTGGGCGCAAAACCAGAAACAGGGTTGGTGGGGCGAGGACGAAAGCCTGATCCGCTGGGGGCATCTTGATACATGGAAGGATCCGGCGTTCGCATTCATGGTTTCGCCGGCGCGGGCGCGTGGATGGCAGGAGCGCCTCCGGCGCGGCGAACAGGTCCAGCTGCGCGCGCGGGTCGAGGCTAGGCGATCGCCGGGAAGCTATCTCGTTCCCACGGCCATCATTCCGGGGAAGGACCGCACGCGCGAGATCGTCTATTCCTGCCACCTCGATCATCCGTCCCCCGGCGCCAATGACAATGCCAGCGGCTGTGCCGGCGAGCTGGAAATCGCCCGGGTCTTGAATCGCCTGATTTCGGAAGGGAAGCTGCCCAAGCCGGAGCGGACCATCCGGTTCATTTGGCCCTGCGAGGTCGAGTGTACCATCGCCCTGCTCAACGGCCGGCCTGAGTTTGCGAGCCGCACGCTCGCGACGATCCACCTCGACATGATCGGAGGCGACACGGAGAAAACCAAGTCGATCCTGCGCGTCGAAGGCTCTCCGCCCAGCTTGCCGAGCTTTGTGGATGACGTCGCCTTTTCGATCGCCAAATGGGTCAATGGCCAGTCGTTGGCTTATGCGGACACCGGCACCGCGGAATGGCCCCTGCTTGATCCTGAAGGAAGCAAGCGGCCCCTCCAGGCAAAGGTCGGCGGCTTCACTGAAGGCAGCGATCACACTGTCTGGGCTGAGGGTAGCTGGCGCATTCCGGTTATCTACTTGGCCGACTGGCCTGACCGCTACATCCATACGCAGAGAGACATTCCGGAAAATCTCGACCCGACGAAACTCAAACGCGCAATCTTTATCGGCGCGAGCGCCGGCTGGTACCTGGCCAACCTCGGTCAGGGCGGCGTTCCCGCGCT
>DASTCB010000193.1:0-3430 GCA_035711585.1 Sphingomicrobium sp. | reverse complement strand
TGTGGGGCATGTCGCCGATCGACCAGATGGCGTGCCGCATCCAGTTTCGCCGCGCGGCCTATGACGGCATGTACACGCCGCCGCGGGCCGACCGGCATAGCGTGCAATATCCCGGCTACAACGGTGGCACCGACTGGGGCGGGGTCGCGGTCGACCCGGTTCGCGGCATCATCGTCGCCAATTACAACAACATGCCCAATTACGTCCGGCTTGTGCCGCGCGCGGTGGCCGACAAGAAGGGCTGGGCGCCGCGGAGCGAGGCGCGGGGAGGCGACATGGGCAGCGGCAGCGAAGGCGCCGGCGACCCCCAGGCTGGCACGCCCTATGCGGTCGACGTCAATGCCGGCTGGCGAATGCCGTTCACCGGCCTGTTGTGCAAGCAGCCGCCCTATGGCGGCATCCGGGCGATCGAGCTCGCGACCGGGCGTACAATCTGGGACCGGCCGTTCGGCACGGCCCGGCGCAACGGGCCATTCGGAATCCCGTCCGGCCTTCCCTTTGAAATCGGCACGCCAAACAATGGTGGTGCGGTGGTGACTGCTGGCGGGCTTATCTTCATTTCCGCCGCGACCGACAATCTGATGCGGGCGATCGATCTCCGGTCCGGCAACACGCTGTGGCACGATGCGCTGCCCGCAGGCGGCCAGGCGACTCCGATGACCTACAGCCACAACGGCCGCCAATATGTACTGATCATGGCCGGCGGCCACCACTTCATGGAAACGCCGATCGGCGACGAACTGATCGCCTATGCGCTGCCGGCGCAAAGATGACGGACGGTCCCCGCTCAACTGAACCAGCCGATAGAGACAAGATGCTCGACAACCGCCTCGCGCGACAGGCACTCATGTGTTCGCCGGCCTGGGCGCCGTCAGCCTCGATCGCAAGCGGGAGGCCGCCAAAATAAAAGTCGAACCTTGACTTAGTTGAACGTTCAATCAACAAGGATGCATGGACGCCCAGGCCTCGACTCGCGACCGGATCGTGCAGGCGGCGATGGAGCTGTTCTGGCGAAAGGGCTATGGCTCGACCTCCATCGCCGACATCCTGGAGACCGCCCAGGTCAACAGCGGCAGCCTCTATTATTTCTTCAAGGGCAAGCAGGAGCTGTTGGTCGCGGTGCTCGAGGCCTATCGCGACGGCATCGGGCCGATGCTGCTCGAGCCGAGCTGGGGCGAGGTGGAGGACCCGGTCGACAAGGTCTTTGCGCTGCTCGGCACCTATCGCCGGCTGCTGGTCGAGACCGACTGCTTCTACGGCTGCCCGATCGGCAGCGTTGCGCTGGAGCTGCACGAGCCGGACCCGGAGGTTCGAGAGCTGATTGCCGCCAATTTCGCCAACTGGACCCAGGCGGTGAAGACGCGTCTCGACGAAGCGGGGTTGGCCGAGAAAACCGACACGCTTGCGCTGGCCGAGATGGTGCTGAACGTGATGGAGGGCGGTGTGATGCAGACCCGAACCCACCGCGACATCGGCTATTTCGACCGCGCCCTCGAGCAGCTGCGCAATTATCTGGATTGCCTCAAGAAGGAGTGAGCCGATGTGGATGTTGATCGCCGCAGTGGCCGCGGGGCCGGCCGGGCTCCCGGCCGTTTTCGAACCGATGGCCTTCCTGGTCGGCCACTGCTGGGAGGGGAAGTTTGAGGACGGCAAGACCGACACCCATTGCTTCGACGCCGTCTATGACGGCCAGCATATCCGCGACCGGCATGAGGTGACGGGCGGCAAGCCCGTCTATCGCGGCGAGACCATCTACAGCCGCGAGGGTAGCCAAGTCAGCTACACCTATTGGAACTCGCTCGGCGGAGTCAGCCGTGGTTCGATGAAAGGCGAAGGCGACATGCTCGACTTCGGCACTGAACGTCACAAAACCAAGGACGGCAAGGAGCTGGCGATTTCGACCCATTGGCAGCGGCAGGGCGCCGACGCCTATGAGGCGGTGACTGCTTCGGCCGACCTGCCGTCGATGAACCGAACGGTGGCCTATCGGCGCGTCGCGGAGCCGATTTCGGTCCGGATCGAACATGGCGACCGCGGGACGACGCTGGTCCATGAAACGATGGTCGAGTCAGGTTCCGCGAAAACCTGGTGGGCCATCGCGACCGCCGACGGCTGGAAGAGCTGGGCGGTGCCGGCGGCCTGGCTGGACGGCGAGCTGCTGGAGACCAGCTATGCGACCGACGCCGAACATGGCGACGAAACGACCATCCGCCAGCAAATATTATTCGCGGTCCCGCAGCGCTTGATCGCCTTTCGCACGACCAAGGCGCCCAAGGGCTTTCCCAATTTCGAAACATTCCGCGAGGTGACGCATATCATCGAGCTGGAGCCGCAAGGCGAGGGCAAGACCCGCGTGCGCCTGATCGGCAGCGGCTATCCCGACAATGAGGCGGGAAAGCAGCTGCTCGGCTTCTTCACCGAAGGCAACCGCATCTCGCTCGAACGGCTGCGCCGCCGGTTTGTCGAAGGCCCGATTGATTGGGCGAAGGAAGGCCGGACGGCGGAACGCTAGTCCAAAGTTGTCCTGTACTTCTTCACGGCGATTCCGGCGACGATCACCACGAACAGGGCCAATGCGCCGAGGCTGGGCGCCGCTTCGACGATGCCGACACCTTTGAGCATCGCTCCGCGCACCACCCTCAGCATGTGGGTGACGGGCAGGATCGAGCCGAGCCACTGGGCCCATTCCGGCATGCCGCGGAAGGGGAAGAGGAAGCCGGAGAGAAGGATCGACGGCAGGAAGTAGAAGAAGCTCATCTGCATCGCCTGCAGCTGGTTGCGAGCGACGGTCGACACGAGGAAGCCCAGCGCCAGGCTGCCGACGATGAACAGGAACAGGCCGAGGATCAGCGCCGCCCAGCCGCCCGCCATCGGCACTCCGAACAGCAGCCGGGCCATGGTGATGATGATCGTCGCCTGGAGGATTCCGACGAGCACGAAGGGCGTGAGCTTGCCGACCATCACCTCGATCGGCCGGAGCGGGGTCGAGAGCAGGGTCTCCATCGTCCCGCGCTCGGTCTCGCGGGTCATGGCCAGCGCGGTCATCATCACCAGAGTCATGGTCAGGATGGTCGCCACCAGGCCGGGGACGATATTGTAGCTGGTGATGCTCTCCGGATTGTAGCGGCGTTGGATCACCACCTCGAAGGGCTGGGCGGTCGGCTGGGCACTCGCGAGCGGGCCCTTGAGATCATGTTTCAGCCCCTCGTTGGGAAGCGCGGCCAGCGCGGCGACCGCGCTGCCGGTCGCGGCCGGATCGGAGGCGTCGGCCTCGACCAAGATCTGGGGCTTGTCCCGCCGGACAACGCGGCGAGTGAAATCGCCGGGGATGGTGATCGCGAACTGGACCGAGCCGCGCTCGATCAGCTCATCCATCTCGGCCGGGGAGCGGGCGACATGGTCGATCCTGAAATAGTCGCTGCGCTGGAGC
>DASTCB010000192.1:0-3816 GCA_035711585.1 Sphingomicrobium sp. | reverse complement strand
GTACGAGCTGGAGCTCCCCTACGGGCTGAAGGTTACAGTAAAGCCGCTGACCACAGCCGGCATGGCTGCAGCGCAGGCGGCGGCGCGGCGGACCATCGAGGCGATCGAGCGGCAAGCCCGCGAGCGCAGCGACGCGGGATTGGCCTTGGATGGGCTGCCCGATCTCTCTGCCGAGGGCGAGCGCGACGGCTTCTACCAGGCGCAGCTGATCCGCGAGCTTGCTGTCCGACACGTCGTGAGTTGGATGGGTGTCGAGCTGGAGGGCGGACCCGCGCCGCCAACGCGCCCGAACATCGCCGCGGTCATGGACCTCTACCCCGTGGGCGAGCGGTTCTTCCAGGAGTTCACGCTTCGCCAGGTGCTGCTGAACGCGGCAAAAAACGGGTTCGGGCCCTCTGCCGCTGGCACTTCCAGCCGGGCGGAGGGCCCGAATATTGCCGGGCCTGCCGCGACGACGACCTGCCCTGTGCCCGAGGCGCGCCCGGAGCCGATGGACAGCGCTGCCCCTACCGCGAGCACGCGCTGATCAGCCGCCATGAGCATGAAGCCTGGGAGGTGCTGCTTGCCTGCCAGGGGCAAATCCGGCTCGCGCCGAGCGGGCACGTCGTCGGGATCGATCTGGACGCGGCGCTCAAGGTGGGTGAGGCCCGAAGCTACGATCGTGCGACGCTATCAGAGCTGCTGCCTGCGGCCGAGGCGGGCTTGGTCGCGGCGCGGTCTAGCGATCGAGTTTGAGATGACGACGCTGATGAGGTCCTAACAATGGCCGCTGTCCGATAGCTTGCCGCCATTTCGGAGCACATACGTGACTTCCGAATCCCCTGGCACTCGGTGGTGGGATGGCGCTGTCCATCAGTGCCTGCATAGAGTAGCGTCCTGTCTCATAGGTTGGCGTCCCGTCTCATGGGCTCCAAGGGGATGGGCATGAGCGAAGAGCAGGTCGAACGCCGGCTTGCCGCCATATTGGCGGCCGACGTGGTGGGCTACAGCCGTCTGATGGAGGCAAACGAAGAGCGCACGCTGGGCGCGCTGAGGCAGCATCGCCGCGAGTTCTTCGATCCCACGATCGCCAAGCATGGCGGGCGCGTCTTCAAGGCGATGGGCGACGGTTTCCTGGTCGAATTCGGCAGCGTTCTCAACGCCACGCGCTGCGCCGTCGAGATTCAGCGCGGCATGCTGGAGCGCAATGCAGGGGTTCCCGAAGACCGGCACATCAAGTTTCGCATCGGGGTCAATCTGGGCGACATCATTGTCGACGGCGACGACTTCTATGGCGATGGCGTGAACATTGCGGCGCGGTTGCAGGAGATGGCAGAACCGGACGGCATCTGTATCACTAGCGGCGTCCATGAGCAGGTCGAGAAGAAGCTCGCGCTTGCGTACGATGATCTCGGCGCGCTCCTCGTCAAGAATATGGAACGGCCGCTTCATGTCTTTCGAATCAGTATCAGCACGCCCCCCACGGCGGCATCAATCAGCGCCTACACGCCGGCAAGACCATCCATAGCCGTGCTCCCTTTCACCAACATGAGCGGCGATCCGGTGCAGCAGTATTTCAGCGATGGTATCACAGAAGACATCATCACAGACCTGTCGAAGGTTTCCGGTCTCTTCGTTCTCAACCGCAACACTGTCTTCAGCCACAAGGAGAAGACTTCGAACTTGACGCGCATTGCAAGGGATCTGGGCGTCGCCTATGTGGTCCAGGGCAGCGTTCGTAAGGCCGGGAACCAAGTCAGGATTAATGCCCAATTGATCGAAGGGGCGACCGACCGCCATATTTGGGCCGACCGCTACGACCGAAATCTCACAGACATCTTCGGGATTCAGGACGAGATAACCAAAACCATCGTCGAGCAGCTCAAGGTCAAGCTGCTGCCGGAGGAGAGAAAGGCAATCGAGCAGGCGCCGACAAAAAATGTCGAGGCCTATACGCACTATCTGAGAGGCCGCCAATTTTTCCACATGGGAACCAAATCATCCATGACGCTGGGTCGGCGGATGTTTGCGAGGGCAGTGGACTTGGATCCGCGCTTCGCACGCGCCTATGCCGGCATGGCCTATTGCGATTCGCGCCTGTGTTTTCGATACGGCGCTACCATCTCGGCCGACGAAATCCTTGCTACCGCCCGCAAGGCTCTGGCGATTGACCCTAATCTGGCTGAAGCCCATGCGGCACTCGGCTACGCTTTGATGATTAGCGACCGTCGCGCCGAGGCGGCTTCGACCTTCGAACAAGCTCTCGCGCTGGGCCCCGATTGTTATGAGGCCAATGAACTATATGCCGAGTTTTGCTTCACTGGAGGCGATTTCGATCGTGCCGCACGGTATTTCCTTCGTGCCATGGAAATTCAGCCCGACGATTATCAGTCAACGTTTCTCCTCGTGCTAGTCCTTCAGTCGCTCGGGCAGCCTGAGGAAGCGGCACGATATGCGCGCCTTGGATTGAGAAGAGCCGAGGAGGCGCTGAGGCTTCACCCGGAGAGCTCCAGGCCCGCGCAGCAGGGCGCTGCCGCGCTGGCGTTCCTTGGCGAGCGTGACCGGGCGGAGGAATGGCTGGAGCGAGCCCTGGCGATCGATCCGGATGACGTTGTCGGCTACTATAATGCTGCCTGCACCTATTCGCTGCTGGGCGAGGCGGACAGGGCCATCGACCTGTTAGAGATTTGCTTGCAGCAGTTTGCACCCGAACGCAAACTGTGGCTCGAGAAGGATGCCGATCTCGACCCTATCCGCACGCACCCGCGCTATCAAAGCCTTCTTCAGCTGGCCGGGTTACCGCCAGCAAGCGATTCTGGGCAAGTCAGTTCGTGAACTGAGGACTGTCCGACCTGGACAAGTTGGCGAATTCGCCGGTCCTTCGTGGGCCACCGAAGCGGCCGTCCCGGCATGTCAGCATTTGACTAACCCTTGCCGACAGATTCGCGCGACTGCTGGTCCGCTATAGACCTAACACCGACCGTCGCAGTCCGAGACTGTTCCACCATCTGTCTTCGCCCGCAGTGGGCCGCGATCCACGAGCTGAACCATGCCCCGACGCACGAACACCTATGCCATTCGCCTGGCGGTCGAGGGCGGCGGGCAGGTCAAGGCCGAGCTGGTCTCGTTCGGCCAGAGCGGCGAGCAGAGCCTTAAGCGCATCTAGGGCGCGGGCGACCTTGCTTCTGGCGGGCTGAAGGGTCTCGGCCGTGAGGCGGAGCTGCTGCGCACCGGCATCCGCACGCTCGGCGGTGCGCTGATCGGCGCAGCGACGGTCGGCGGGCTCGGCGCGCTGATCGATCGATCCATCTCGGCCGCCGATGCCATCGGCAAGACGGCGGACAAGATCGGGGTCGGAGTCGAGGCGCTGCAGGAGCTTCGCTTCGCGGCCAAGGCCTCAGGCGTCGAGCAGCAGACGCTGGACATGGCGCTGCAGCGCTTCACCCGCCGTGCGGCCGAGGCGGCGCAAGGCACGGGCGAGGCCAAGGACGCGCTCGCGCAGATGGGCATCGCGCTGCGCGACCAGAGCGGCAATCTCCGCCGCAGCGAGGATCTGCTCGGCGACATCGCCGACGCCTTCGCCCTCATCGAGGACCCGGCCGAGCGCGTGCGGCTTGCGTTCAAGCTGTTCGACTCTGAGGGCGTCGCGCTTGTCAACCTGCTGAGTGACGGCAGGCTCGGCAGCGGGTCATGGACGAGGGCCGCTCGGTCATCGACCGGACCCGGACAGCGACCGAGCAGCACGCGGCCGAGGTCCAGAAGCTGAACGAACTCCTGGCAGCTGGCACGGTCGATCAGGCGACCTACGCCCGTGCGGTGGAAGACGCGAACGACCGC
>DASTCB010000191.1:0-4173 GCA_035711585.1 Sphingomicrobium sp. | reverse complement strand
CGCCACGTCGAGCCCGCCCGGATCGATGGGCCGGACCTTGTACGGTCCCGGCTCGGCCCGGATCAGCTCCGGCGCGCCGCCCGGAGCCGGGTCCTGCCGGCCCAGCCAGAACATGGTCCCGGCGACCACCGCGGCGGCGAGCAACACCAGCAACAGCCCGACCAGCATCTTGCGAGCCGAGATGGCGCGGGGGCCGTCCTCATTCTCGACCGCCTCCAGCCAGGGCAATGACTCGCTGTCATAGGCCTGCGCGTCGCTCATCGATTCCTCATCTCCCCTCGATTGGCGCTTATCCTAGGGGCGGTTCGCCCAAGTTGGGAGAGGGAGCGGTAAAAATTCCTCCCTATGCGAAGCGTGGAAAGTGGGATCATGCGCGGCATGGTGGATGGGTAAAGGCGCACGCCAGCCACCCCTCACCGCCTTCGGCGGTCCCCCTCCCAAGCCCGTCGCTCGGAAGGAACTACGCCACCGTGCAGGCGCGGCCGATGGTCTTGAGATTGGTGCACAATTGCCGGGCATGCCGCTTCGACGGGGTCCCGAGCTGCAACCGGTAGAAGCGCTTCGAGCGGATCGAGATCGGCTCGATGCTCTTCGGCATCGTGACCAGGTAGGTATAATCGTTGACCGCACGCTTCCACGCCGCTTCGGCCTGCCCCGCCGTCAAATAGACGCCGAGCTGAACCGTCTTGCCGCGGACCACCCGTGCCGACGGGTTGACTGCAGGGCGTGGCGGATCGGGCGGCAGCGGGATCGCGGCGATCGCCAGCGCCGCTTCGGAGATTTCGGCCTCGACCGGTTCCTCTTCCTGCTGATCGACCACTTCGCGATAGGCCGCGCGGGTCGGGACCACCGTCAGCTTGCGGCGGACGTGCCGCACCTGCCGGGCGGGCCGTACCAGCCTCGCCGGTTCCTCTGCGATTGTATCCGGGGCGCCCACGTCCAGCGGCGGCAGCACGATCCCCGGCTGCAGGTCCGCCGGAGCAGGCAGCACCACGCTCGCCTGCGGCGTCGGCTCGTCGAGCGCCGGCATGGGAATCATGTCGCGCGTCAGCAGCGTGACCACCGCAGCCAGCCCGATCGCGCCGATCGCGGCCGTCAAGCCGGCGCGGCGGTTGGACTTGCTGCGCGGCGGCGCTCGATAGGGCTCAAGCCAGGGGAGTCGTCCTGGATCCCGTACCGCCCCCGCGTCGGCCATTCAGCGCATCTCCTCCGCGGCCTCGACGCCCATCAACCCGAGGCCATTCCTGATAACCTGCCCAATCCCGCGCGCCAGTTCCAGCCTTGATCGAGAAAGTTGTGGATTATTTTCAAGGAGAAAGCGGCGGTCGGGGTCATCATTGCCGCGGTTCCACAGCGCGTGAAGAGCAGCCGCCAAGTCATAGAGATAAAAGGCGACGCGATGCGGCTCATGGGCCATCGCCGCGCCCTCGACCACCCGCGGATATTGGGCGGCCAGCTTGACCAGCGCCAATTCCTCTCCGTCGAGCAGCGACAGGTCCGCCTTCTCCTGAAGAGACAGTCCTGCTTCGGCAGCCCGCCGCAGGAGCGAACTGATCCGGGCATGAGCATATTGGACGTAAAAGACCGGGTTGTCCTTGGACGCCTCGACCACCTTGGCGAAGTCGAAGTCGAGCATGGTATCGGCGCGCTTGGTCAGCATCATGAAGCGGACCACGTCCTTGCCCACTTCGCGAACGACGTCGGCGAGTGTCACGAAATTGCCGGCGCGCTTGCTCATCTTGATCGGCTCGCCCGCCCTGAGCAGCTTGACCATTTGGATGATCTTGACGTCCAGGTCGACGCGGTCGTCGGTCAGCGCCTTGACCGCCGACTGCACCCGTTTGACCGTCCCGGCATGGTCGGCGCCCCAGATGTTGACCAGGTGGTCGGCCCCTTGTGCCTTCTGCAGATGGTAGGCGGCGTCGGCGCCGAAATAGGTCCATGACCCGTCCGACTTCTTCATCGGCCGGTCCTGGTCGTCGCCGAACTGGCTCGACTTGAACAGGGTCAGCTCGACCGGTTCCCACTCGTCATGCGGGTCGAGGCTCTTCGGCCGCTCCAGTTCCCCCTGATAGACGAGGCCCTTGGACCGGAGATTGGCCATCGCTTCGTCGACCTTGCCCGACGCCTGCAGCTCGGCCTCGGAGGCGAAAATGTCATGATGGACGCCAAGCAGCGCCAGGTCGTGGCGGATCAACTCGAGCATCGCCGCGACCGTCCTCTGCTTGAACGGTGTCAGCCATTCGCTTTCCGGCTTGCCGACCCATTGGTCGCCATATTCGGCGGCCAGCGCCTCGCCGACCGGCTTCAGATAGTCGCCCGGGTAGAGGCCTTCGGGGATCTCGCCGATCTCCTCGCCCAGCGCCTCACGGTAGCGGAGGTGCGCCGAGCGTGCGAGCGTGTCGACCTGGCTCCCTGCGTCGTTGACATAATATTCCTTGGTGACCCGGAACCCCGCCGCCTCGAGCAGCCGGGCCAGCGCGTCGCCGACCACCGCGCCGCGGCAATGGCCCATGTGCATCGGCCCGGTCGGGTTGGCGGAAACATATTCGACGTTGACCCGCTCATTCTTGCCGATGGTCGACAGGCCGTAGCTCTCGCCTTCGGCAAGAATCGCTTTCAGTTCCCCCCGCCACGCATCGTCCGTCAGCTTGAGGTTGATGAATCCCGGGCCGGCGACCTCGACCGCGGTGACGTCCGGCAGCGCACCAAGCTTCAGCCCGATGGTGTCGGCCAGCGAGCGCGGATTGGTCCCGGCCGCTTTGGCGAGCACCATCGCCGCGTTGGTGGCCAGATCGCCGTGGGCCGCATCGCGCGGCGGCTCCACCGCCACCGCCTTGCGGTTGATCTCGGGCGGAAGCACCCCGTCGGCGACAAGGTCATCGAGGATTCCGTCAAGAAGCGCGGAATAGCGGGCGTAAAGGGACAATCTGGCTCACCGTAAGAGAGGATTTGAGCGCGCCTCTAGCGAAGGAGATGCGTCACGTCACCTCTTCCGACGCAGCCATGGCGAAGGCCGCAAGTGCAACCTAGGGCCCATCGCAACGAAGATAGCCGCTATCGAGTAGCCAAAGCTGAACCGGAAGGGCCATGAGCGCCACGCTGATCGCGGCGATGTAGATTTTCCTGCCCAGGCGCCAGAAAAACAGAGACGCGGCGCCGAAAAGGAACAGGCCCAGATAGGCGAAGTGAATGATCGTAAAAAATGGCAGCGACCGGCCTGTCGTGATCGAGCAGAAGGCCGAGATCGCCATGAATGAGCTGATGCTGACCAGGAACAGGGCCACCTGGGCAATCAGCAGTATGCCAGCGGCTATGCGAGTCCGGTCCGGGCGCTCACCGTCCATCGCGATGCACTAGCGCATTCGCGGGGCCGGGAACACCCGATTGAAGCCTAATTCCCGCCGCTCGCAGCTGAGGAAGACGGCGGCGCGTAGACGATCCGCCACTCGGTCTTCTCGCCCGATTTGACCTCGACCATCTGCGCCTGCACCCGGCTGCCGCGGCGTTTTGGCGGCCCGAACGCGAAATGGCTGTGATCGCCCTCGTCGAGCGATTCGGCCAGCGAATAGCCGGCATTGCGAAAGGCCGCGGCGATCTGGGAGTGGCTCACCCCCGGACGGCGGGCGATGTCGATCGCCCGGTTGCTCAAATGATAGCTGTTGGCGACCCCGCCGACGCGCCGGTTGTGCGATGGCGAGCGATAGGTGCTCGTCACCTGGCCCCATTTCGAGCCGATCTGCTTGATGCTGCCCATGTCGACGGCGCGGCCCGGCGAAGTTCCCAGGGCCCAGGTCCCGGCCGGCGCGGGTTCGTCCGCCACCGTTGGGCTGCCCCCGATCTCGCGGATACCCCAATTGGTGTCGGCGCCGGCCGCAGCCGTGCCTGACATCAGGAAAATCAATGCGATCCCCGCTCGCATCATGACCCAGCCCCTCTACGCTCAGCGAGCGTATAACCGAAATTTAATCCGGAAGTGGAGTCCGGTGAGGTGGAACGCCCTTCTTCAGCGTTCGTTGGAGGGCGGTCCCATGAGGGAGAGAGAGAATGTCGAAACGGATTCTGGCCACTGCTTTGACCGCGGTCGCGCTATCATTGGGCGCTTGTGGAGGCGCGGAAGAAAACAACATGGCCGTGGAAAATGTCGAGGATCTAAATGCCACTGAAGACCTC
>DASTCB010000190.1:0-36133 GCA_035711585.1 Sphingomicrobium sp. | reverse complement strand
CAGGGTGAGCAGGAACGCCGCTTCCATGACCATCGCCGTCGCCGCACCGACAGAGGCCGAGAACACGATGGCGAAGCGCGCCGCGAACCACATCATGACAAGGCCCGCGAGGCGTGCTCCGGCGATCGGCAATCGGCCGGTCCAGTTGGGGATCGCGGTCATCAGGAAGCCGGCGATTACCGCGCCGAGGAAGCCGAACAGCATCTCATGGCGGTGCCACGACAGCGGATCGAACAGGGTAGGAATTTCGATTGCGCCCGCCAGCGCCTGGATCCACAGCGAGACGACGACGATCGCCCACAGCGGGCCAAGGAAAAAGAAGGGCCGGAAGCCGGCGCGAAGGACCGGCGGCAGTTTCAGCAGCTTCTCCTTGGGCATCCAGGTCCGGCGATCGACGTCGGCTTTGGCATTCATGTTTCTTCTCCGAACGAGAGGCTGGCGCCGGGTCGGGGGCCTCGGCGCCAGCCTCTCTCCCCCGATTTACTCGGCGGGAATCATCGCGGGTTCCGGCTCGACAGCCTGCTGCCTGGCCTTCGGGCCGATCAGCAGCCTGGCCATGAACAGGGCCAGCAGAACCGCGCCGACACTGAACACCGTGTCGCCAGGGACCCGCATCCACACCAGCGTTTCCATGACCGGGCTGTGGATGATCTCCGGCGAGCGGGCGTACCAGAAGCCGGTCGTGACGCTGTGGTAGGTCTGATAGATGCCCTGCGGCACCAGGCTCAGGAAGACCATCGCGGCGAGGCCGACGTTGAGCGTCCAGAAGGCCGGCTTGAGCAGGCCGTCCGACCAGGCTGCGGTGCGGAACGAGGTGCGCAGGCAGAACAGCATCAGACCGATGCCGAGCAGACCATAGACACCGAACAGCGCCGCATGGCCATGGCTGGGGGTCAGGTTGAGCCCCTGCACATAGTAGAGCGAGATCGGCGGGTTGATGGCGAAGCCGAGCACGCCCGCGCCGACCAAGTTCCAGAAGGACACGCCGACGAAGAACAGGATCGGCCATTTGTAGGTCTCGACCCAGGGCGCGGCCTTGGTCAGGCGATAATTGTGCAGCGCCTCCACTCCGAGCAGCGCCAGCGGCACCACCTCGAGCGCCGAGAACATGGCGCCCCAGGCGATGATCGGCGTGGTTGTGCCCGAGAAGTAGAGGTGGTGCAGCGTGCCGAGGATGCCGCCGGTCAGGAAGACGACCGTCGAGAAAAGCACCGCCGAGTTCGCCGCGCGAGCCCGCACCAGGCCGAGGCCGGCGAAGATCAGCGCGATGATCGCGGTGGCGAACACCTCGAAAAAGCCCTCGACCCACAGATGGACGACCCACCAGCGGAAATATTCGATCATCGAGAGCGGGCTGTGACGGCCCCAGGTGAGGGCGGCGCCGAAGAACAGGCCGATGCAGATGGTCGAGATGAACACCATGCCGACCAGTCCGCGGGTCTCGCCCGGCTGCTTGAGCGCCGGCCACAAGGCTCGTCCGACCAGGGTCAGCCAGATCATCAGGCCGGCGAACAGCAGGATCGCCCAGAAGCGGCCCAGGTCGACGAACTCATAGCCCATGTGGCCGAACCAGAAGTTCTCCGCGAACCCGAGCTTCTGCTGGATCGCGAACCACTCGCCGGCGAAGGAGCCGACGACCACGACGAGCAGCGCGCCGAACAGCAGGTTGACGCCCAGCTTCTGATATTTGGGTTCGTGATTGGACAGCATCGGCGCGAAGTAGAGACCGGTGGCGAGCCAGGCGACGGCAATCCAGAAGATGCCGAGCTGGGTGTGCCAAGTCCGGGTCAGCGCGTAAGGAATGATCTCCGAGATATTGTAGCCGTAGAACTGCTGGCCCTCGACCGCATAATGGGCCGTGATTGCGCCAAGCAGGATCTGCGCCAGGAACAGGGCGATGACGGTGACGAAATATTTGGTCGTCGCCTTCATCGAGGGAGTCGGCTTGAGCCGTAGGAACGGATCGGCGGCCGGGGCGGTCACATGTTCGTCCTCGCCCTTGCGCGCCTGGTACCAGACCAGCCAGCCGACGCCGAGGATCAGGAACAGCACGCTGGCGATCGACCAGATGCCGAGCGCGGCTGCCGGTTCATTGCCGACCAGCGGGTCATGCGGCCAGTTGTTGGTGTAGCTGATCTCCTGGCCCGGGCGCTCGGTGACGCTGGTCCAACTGGTCCAGAAGAAGAAGCCGCCGAGCTGCTCGCGGTGCTTAGCGTCGGTCAGCGTCTTTTCGGGAATGGCATATTGGTCGCGAAGCTCGGACAGTCTGGGATCGCTGCTGAACAGCTGCGCATAATGGGCGCCCACCGCCTGGATGGCGCGCGCGCGGTCTTCGCTCACGGTGATCGCGCCGGTCGCGGGATCGTAGCTGTTGGTGCGAAGCTCGGCCTTCAGCCGCTCCTTGAGCGCACCCTGCATCTCGGGCTCGAGCGCGGCGAAATTCTTCGCGCCCTTCTGGGCAGCCCAGATGTCGAGCAGCGTGGTCGATTCGCGGTGCAGCCAGTCGGCGCCCCAGTCGGGGGCGACATAGCCGCCATGGCCCCAGACGGAGCCGAGTTGCATCCCACCCAGCGTCTGCCAGACCTCGCGGCCGGTCTGGATGTCGGCCTTGGTGTAGAGCGTGCGGCCCTCTTCGGTCACGACGCGCTCGGGCACGGGCGGCGCCTGGACGTAGATATCGCGGCCAAGCAGGCCGAGGACCCCGAAGGAAATGAGGAAAATCCCGGCCAGCCAGGCCCAGAGTTTCTTATTGTATGACATTTTACAAAATCCCCCCGGCCCGATGCCGGTCATGGTGGCTGGTTAGCGAGGCTGCGACCCTCAGGATGTACGTGTTTTCCGAAGTCGCGCGGTCGCGCCTCGCTGGGGCCGCAAATCGGGCGCGAGGGCCGACAAGGCATTGATTCACCTCAAATTGGATCGCCCGGCTTCCGTAGATGTGCGTATTTAGAATTGGTTACGAACGGTCCAGTTCGGCCAGCATGAACTGGAAGATGATCCGACTCGAATTGGCGTCTAGCTGGCAGTACCCGCGGGGTTCGGCGGGGCGCAGCTATCTCGTTCGGCTGCCGCTGAAGGACGATGGCGCCATCGATACGGCCGCCCTCGAAGAGCAGCCGTCGCGCGCGACCGTGCGCCGCTATTGGCCGAACGAAGCCGATATGGTCGGACAGCTCGTTCACACGCCGATGGGCTATGCAATCCACTATGAAATGAACGGATCTGCAAAGCTGAACGGTCATTCCAATGGCCACAGCGAGCCAAGGCTGTTCCAGTTCGGCGCCGATGCGATCAAGCTTGGCGAAGAAATTTTCCTGACCGAGCCCGACGGGCACCAGGTGCGCTACAGGATCGCCAACCTGGTCTAGCTATTCGGCGCGCTGCTCATCCAAACCTGCCGCAAATGCAATCCGCAGCGCTTCCGAGAGGCTGGCCACGCCCAACTTGCTCATCAAGTTGGCACGGTGGATCTCAACCGTGCGCGGGCTGATGTCGAGATCGTAGGCAATCGTTTTATTAGGGTGGCCGCGCACCAGCCCTTCGAGAACATCGCGCTCGCGAGGGGTAAGGGATTGAAGGCGGACCTTGGCCTCATCCGCCCTTTTCGTGCTTCTCCCGGCCTGGGCGATGCGGGAGAATCCTTCTTCGATTGCGGTGAGCATCTGGGCTTTCTCGAACGGCTTTTCGATGAAGTCGACCGCGCCGGCCTTCATCGCCTGGACCGCAACGGTGACGTCGCCGTGGCCGGTCATGACGATCACCGGATGGGTCAGGCCGCGGTCTTGCAGGGCCTTTTGGACCTGGAGCCCGTCCATCTCCGGCATCCGGACGTCCAGCAGAATGCATCCCGGATCGATCTCACGCTCCTTCAGCAGCTCGACGCCTGACGCGTAGGTTTTCACCTGGTAGCCCGAGGTTTTGAGCATGAAGCCGGCGGACCGGCGGATGGCATCGTCGTCGTCGACCAGATGGACAATCTTGTCGCTCACGCTTTCGCCTCCTCGCTGTCCGCATCGATTACGGTGAAATGAAAAGCTGTGCCGCCGAGTTTCGATGGCTCGGCCCAGATTCGTCCACCGTGAGCCTCGACGATCGTGGCGGAGATGGAAAGGCCAAGACCCATGCCGGCCTCTTTTGTCGTCCGGAACGGCTCGAACAGCCGCTCGGCGACCTCGGGATCAAGGCCCGGCCCGCTGTCGGCGACGGTAATCCGCACGAGTCCGCCCGCCTCTTTCTCCGAATAGATCAGCAATCGGGGATCGGTCTGTTCTTCCATGGCCTCGATTGCGTTGCGGATCAGGTTGAGCAGCACCTGCTGGATCTGGATTCGGTCGACCAAGACGCGATCGGCCCGCGGATCGAGCCGCACATCGACCTCCAGCGCCTGGTCCCCGGCGCCGACCAATGCCAGCGCGCTCGCCTCGGTGACGAGCCTGTGAAGGCTCTCGATCCGCCGTTCGGATTCGCCGCGGGATATGAAGTCGCGCAGCCGCCTGACGATCTGGCCGGCGCGGACCGATTGCTTGGCGCACTCGTCCAGTGCCTCGCGGATCGTAGCCAGCGTCTCCTGGTCAGGCGCGGTCTGGAGCATATCGCGCGCCGCCTCGACATAGTTGGCGATCGCGGTCAGCGGCTGGTTCAGCTCATGCGCCAGGCTCGTCGCCAGCGTACCCATTTCCGAAACGCGCTGGACATGGGCGAGCACCGACTGAAGGTCATGAACCCGCAGCTCGGCCTGCTGCCGCTCGGTCAGGTCTCGGATGAAGCCGGTGAACACGCGATCGTTATCGATCCGCGCTTCACCGACCGAGAGCTCGATCGGGAAGGTGGCGCCATCACGGTGGCGCGCGGTCAGGACCCGGCCGATGCCGATGATCCGCCGTTCACCCGTTTTGAGATAGCGCTCCAGATAGCCATCATGCCGCTCTCGATCGGGCGACGGCATCAGCACGCTGACATTCTCGCCCAGCAGCTCTTCCTCCTTGAAACCGAACATCCGCTCAGCCGCCGCACTGAACGACAGGATGTAGCCCCGCTCATCGATGACGATCATCGCATCGGGCACGGTCTCAAGGATCGACCGAAGGTGAGCCTCCTGGGCGAAGATGCTTTCGATCCCGGCGAGCTGCTTGGCCATCGACCCCATTTAGCCGGGTCCGGCAAAATTCAAAGGGCGCCCTAGGTAGGTTTGCGTAGCGCGTTGGGCATCGCCGCAAGATTAAGCCCGTCCCAAGCATCAGCGGATTCGGGCGCAATGGGCTGACGAACTCCTACAGGGCGCGGCGGACCGCGGCGCGATGTGCGCCTTTTTCCGGGCGATGGGCAGCGGCCAGTTCGAGGACATGGACGGGGCGGGCATGCGCATCCTGATCGACGAGGAAGAGAAATGACAGGCTGGACCTATTATCCCGAACTGCTGGCGACGCCGGTCCCGCGCTACACCAGCTATCCGACCGCGGCCGAGTTCAGCGACAGGGTGGGCGCGGCCGAGCTGGAATCGGCCCTGGCGGCGATCGAGCCGGACCAGCCGATCTCGCTTTACGTCCACATTCCCTATTGCCACGAGATCTGCTGGTACTGCGGCTGCAGCACCGGGGCGGCCAACAAGGTGCAGCGCCTCAATGGCTATCTCGATACGCTGCACGAAGAGATCGGGCTGATCGCCGGCCGCCTGGCCGGGCGGGGCCGGGTCAACCGGATCGCCTTCGGCGGCGGAAGCCCAAACGCCATCGCGCCGGCACAGTTCGCCGCGCTGCTGGCGAAGCTCCGCGGTGCATTCGGCGTGGACAATCCCTTGCTGTCGATCGAGCTCGACCCGCGGTCGCTGAGCGGGCCCTGGTTCGATGCCATTGGCGTTGCGGGGATCAGCCGCGCTAGCCTTGGCGTGCAAACCCTGGGAGACAAGGTCCAGTGCGCGATCGGCCGCCATCAGCCGCTCGGGCTAATCGAGATCGCCGTCGAGGAGCTCCGCCGCGCCCGGGTCGCCTCGCTCAATTTCGACCTGATGTACGGCCTGCCCTACCAGGGCCTGGCGGAGCTTGAGGCGACGCTGGAAGAAACCATCAGGATGCGGCCCGAGCGGATCGCGCTGTTCGGCTATGCCCATGTGCCGCACCTGATCCCGCGGCAGAAGCGGATCGACGGCAGCGCGCTGCCGGATGCCGAGCTTCGCTTCGCCCAGGCCGAGCTTGGCCATCGTGTCCTGACCCATGCCGGCTATGCCGCGATCGGCTTCGACCATTATGCGCTGGCCCATGACCCGCTGTCGCTGGCCGCGCGGCAGGGCCGGCTTCGGCGCAACTTCCAGGGCTTCACCGACGACAATGCCGACATTTTGATCGGCCTCGGCGCCAGCGCGATCCACCAGTTTCCCGGATTGATTGCCCAGAATGAAAAAAATGCCGGACGCTACAAGATCCGCGTGTCGTCGGGCCTGTTGGCGGCGACGCATGGCATTCTCCGCGGAAGCGAGGATCGGCGGCGCGGGCGTATCATCGAACAGCTGCTGTGCGACGGCCTGGCGGAGATGGAGGGCCATTTCGACCCCAAGCTGCTGGGCCGGCTTCAGCCGTTCCTCGACCGCGGCCTGGCTACGATCGAATGCGGACGGCTGCGGCTTCCCGATTATGGACGCCCTTATGCTCGGGTGGTAGCGTCGTTGTTGGACGAGTACCGTCAACCCGCAGCAAGGCGATTTAGTAGCGCCATTTGAACGCCTGTTCTTTGCATGGATTATTGAACGCTGCGGTGGCAAATTGACTTTCTGTTCGCCAGCCAAGTGCTCAGAGCAAGGCGGCAATTATTCCGATCGCCAGCACCGCGAAGGCGAGCAGGACCGGAACCACGAACATCTGGATGAGCGCTCCGCCGCCCGTGACATGCCCGGTATAGGTTTGCATGCCCTGCGACATGAAGCGAGACATGCTGGGACGCCGCGCGGGATCGCGCTCCTGCTTCAGAAAGATGGCCGGTACAGTGAAGAACGCGAGCAGAAACATGGCGTCGATCGCGATCATGAACGGCCCTTGGCCCGCACTGGCAATCGTTAACGCGAAAAGCGCGACAATCGAGAGGTAAACTCCGACCATCAGAGCGCCGATGGAAGGCGGCACGTCAGGCACTGCCGCTTCTGAACCACGATTGTGGCCAAGCTCCATTCGGGCAAGTGCTTCCGCCGTGGGCCCATCGTTGGTTGGGATCTCGACGACGTTGAAACTGTCGTGTTTTTTGAGCTGTTCATGACGCATCTTGAATTACCTTAGGAGATAAAACGCCGGATGGTCGTGCATCTATCTTGAAGTCACAGCGCAGCCATTACGTGAATATACGGGTGCACCCGGCTAAACCGCCGCGGGCTTTGGCATGCCAGGGGTGATGGGGCGCAATAGAATCCACGGCCCCCTGCTGAGCAGTTGGTGCTTCAACAGCGGTCGTTTGTGAAGTTGCCCGGTCTGACATGGTGGAAAGTAGCGCCGTACTGCTGAGTGGGGTAACAGATGTGGGAAGCTTATCCGAACTCTTCAATTTGCTCTTCCGGAGTTTGGCAGCCTCCGTCTCCGCCAGCGGCTAATTCCGAGATTGATCGTTGCGCTTGGCGAAGCGCCAGCTGTCGGCGCACATCTCGGCCAACCCCCGTTTCGCGCGCCAGCCCAGCTCCCGTTCTGCCTTACCCGTGGCCGCGTAGATTTCCGCCACATCACCCGGGCGCCGGTCGGCGGGGACTTGGGGAACCGTTACGGCCGTCGCCTCCTCGAATGCGGCGATCAGCTCGCTGACGCTGGTGCCTCGCCCCGTCCCCAGGTTGTAGACCTCGCAGCCCGGACCCTTGCCCAAGGCTTCCAGCGCGGCGACATGGCCTTCGGCGAGGTCCATCACATGGATATAGTCGCGCACCGCCGTTCCATCGGCAGTCGGATAGTCCGTGCCATAGACCGACAGGGGACCTAGTTCCCCGCTCGCCGCGCGCGTCAGCAACGGCATTAGATTGTTCGGTATTCCCTTGGGATCCTCGCCGATCAGGCCGGACGAATGGGCGCCCACCGGGTTGAAATAGCGCAGCAGGGAAACCTGCCATTGTCCATCGCCGCGCGCCAGGTCGGCCAGGATCTGCTCGCAGATCAGCTTCCCCTGGCCATAGGGGTTGACCGCTTGTGTCCGATGGTCCTCGGGGATCGGAAGGACCTGGGGTTCGCCATAGACCGTGGCGCTACTGCTGAAGACGATCCGCTTTATCTGCTCGGCCTGCATCGCCTCCGCCAGAGCCAGCATCCCCCCGACATTGTTGAGATAGTAAGCGAGCGGGTTCGCGACGGATTCGGCCACCGCCTTGAGTCCGGCAAAGTGAATGACCGCGTCTATTTGCTGGTCGGCGAGCACTGACCGGACCAAGGGCACATCCCGAATGTCGCCTTCGATGCTGGTCAGCAGGCGCCCCGCAAGGCCCGCCAGGCGCTCGGCGACCTCGGCCGAGCTGTTGGCAAAGTTGTCGAACAGGATGGGCTCGTGGCCCGCCTCCAGCAGAGCGAGCGCGGTATGCGAACCGATAAACCCGCAACCGCCGGTCAGAAGAATCCGCATCAGATCCTCACCGGCGCTCTATCAAAGGTTGGACGGCTGACCGCAGCCCTTCGACACTGACGGGGTAAGGGTGGATCATGGTGTAAGCAGTCTTGCCGGCAAGCGCGACGATGGCCTGACGGAGATAGACGCGCTCAAGCTGGTCGAGCAGATCGTTGCGGCGGTCCGGGAAGGCAAACAAATGCTTGTGGTAACAGGACAGCAGGCTGGCTTGCTCGTGAATGAATGAGGCCGCCATCCTGTCTGCGACCTCTTCGACTGACGTCGGCGAGATGTCGAATTCCGGTGTTTCGTGACTCACCGCCACGATGACCAGATCCAGTTGGGATTCGAGCGCACATGCTTCCGCTCCGAACAAGGGCTCGGGCCGCAGGCAGATGGACTGCTGGTCCAGCAGCGCCTGGTGAGTCCGACGAATGAGCTTGCTCCCAAGCGAGTTGCTCAGCTCGCTTCGTGGGACGAGCGGGCCAAGCAGATTGGCTATACCGCTTGTCATGCCAGTTCGAAGCCGATCGCCGGCGCTGACCTGCCGCCGATAATTGGGAAGCTCGCGAAGATACCAAGGTCGGGCTTCCAGATGATCGGGCAATCCGTACATCCGGTCGCGGCTTTCGCTAAGGTAGATCCATTCATCACCGACGAACTCGGCCCCGGCAGCCATGAACGCCAGCAAGGTGCCCGTCTTGCTGCCATGAGACCAACCGGTCACCAACACCCCGCGGCCCTCATGGCGGAAGGCCGCCGCATGGACCGGGACGATGCCGCGGGCCAGCATCACGACATTCAGCAACGGCCTCAACAAAGGGATGGCCGGCAGTCCCTGTTCGCAAGTCAGCTCACAGGTCTCGCCGATCCGGTCCATCGCCAACCGCGTTCGTGCTCGTGCCAGACTATGGCTACGCAGCACGACGAAGGCGTCGCTGGTAAAGGCGACGTCCTCGCGTCCTAGATAGCGCAATGGCTCGCTAGAATGGATCCGGTCGACGAATCGGATGGTCATGGCGGGCGCGCCTGGAATCCTCGCAGGGCTTAGGCCCAGATGCCGTTCGACAGCTCGGACATCCTTTGGGGACGGATCGATCAGCCGGATGCCCACCAGGTCGTGAATATTGAAATCCACGATTTCCCCACGCACTTCGCTCGCTACGGCGTCGGGAATGGCACCGTCCGGCGCAGTCATTGCGCGCCGCCTGAGTGGGAGATCGCCGAGCGATAGACCTCAATCACCTGCTCCGTGATCGATGTTTCGCTCAACTGCTCGACTGACTTTCGACCTTCGATGCGCTGATCCCGCCCCAGCACTCGCTCCAGGGCTGAAGCGATCGATTGCGGGGAATCGTCGCTGCAGAGCTCACAGCCCTCGACTGCGCCAATCCGTTGCTCGACGTCGCCGACCGACACCGAAACCACCGGCATATCGCAGGCGAGCGCTTCCTTCACGACATTTGGAGAGCCCTCCTGCATCGACGTGAACACCAGCGCATCACAGGCTGACATGTAAACCGGAATGTCCGTGTGCGCTGTTCCCCAGGCAACCACCAGCCGGGCGGGTAGCCGCTCGTTCAGCAAGTCGACCGCCTGCTTCGCGAGATCATACCTCTTGCGGGCCTGCTGCGGGTTGCCCACGAACAGCACCAGCCGCTCGTCCGCAGGCAATCCCAGTTGCAGGCGAGCCGCGTCGCGCGGCGAGGGTCGGAACAGGTTGAAATCGATGCCCGACGGAATGACGCGGCAATTTTTCGTTCCGTTCAGCTGACCCCGCATATGTGCCGAGACGAGGATAACCGCGTCCGCTCTCTCGGCGACATATCTGGAGACGCTCTGGTTGATCCTGCCCGCGAAGGTATATCCGCCGGTCCGATCCGACACCGTTCCCAATATGTCGCTTCCCCGAAGCGTCACGACATATGGGATGCGCTTCGGCAACGCCATGAGACCGCTCTGTCCGAATTGGGCGTGGATCAGGTCGTAGCGGCGCGAACGGAGCTTCCGTCGCACCGACAGCCACGCTTTCAAATAGCTCAGCAGGTTCTTCCGCGCCTGGAAGTGAAAGACATCCACCTCCACGCCGGCCGCCCTCAGGAAATCGGCTTGCCTCTTGATGAAGTGGCTGGTCCGCGGGCCGCCCGGCGCGGGCCAATTTGTGGTGATCATCAGCACCTGGAGGGCGGCGCTCATGGCTCGTTCGCGCTCACGCCGAGCGCCGCCCCTGCCGGAGCCGGTCGGTCAACCAGTAAGGAGCAAGCGTCCCGAGAACCTTGGCGCGGATAATCGCTTCGCTATCGACCCCATGCGCCTCGATGCGCGGCATCCGCAGCGGGTCCGTCTCCGCCGTCACACGCCCCAGGTCGTAAGTCACGGCATAGTCATAGCCGGCCTCTGCGACAGCGCTGACATAGCTGTCAGGCACATAGCCCAGGCGGCTGGAACCATAGGGATAGGCATAGCAGCTTATGTCATCCAGCTCGGAAAGCAGGATATTCCTCGAGCGTTGCGCTTCATCCGCCAACTCGGCCGGCGAGAGGTTCAGCGCCTTCAGATGTTGATGGGAATGCCCGCCAACCGACACCAGCCCCGACGCCGCACATTCCTTGAGCTCGGCCCAGTTCATCGGCCGCCATGCCTCTGGATCCAACCGCCCGCAGTGCTTCACTGACCAGGCGTCGAATGGCGGCGGGCCGTCGCTTCCGATCAAGCTGGTTATGACGAAGACGGTTGCCGGGACCTGGTAACGCTTCAGCAAGGGAAGAACTTGCGAATGAAAATTGGCGTAGCCGTCGTCGAACGTCAGCGCGACCGGTGGACGTCCTTCGTCCGACGCGCGTTGGCAGCGGCCGGCGAGATCGGCGAGCGGGACGATGTCGGCGCATTCCGCCAGCGTCGCCAAGTGACGCTCGAACAGGGCTGGCGGTACGTTCCAGTCGTCGTCGCTCGGATCGACAAAGCCCAGATTGGCGATGCGATGGTAGGCCAGAATGCACCCCGTCGTCGCGGGCGTACGACGGACGAAGGGGCCAGCCGCGACTGCAGCCAGGCCTGCCCCGCCCTTGATCGCTCTTTTGAACTGCATGCGGGAGAGCATCAGTTTCCCGCCGCCACGGTGCGAGGTTGCGGCCGGCCCATGCGGTTTTGGACGATCTGCTCCAGCGTCTCCATTGCGGTCTCAAGGTCGTCGTTGGGAAGAATGATTGAGCCGGGAACCCAGCCGAATATCTCCCGGTAATTGGCGCGTCGGAGGGTCATCGACTCGATCGAATATTCGCCCTTTCGGCCAAACGCTTCTTCCGGGCTGACCTCCACCAGAATGGGGACATCAGGCTCCGGCGTGATTCCGGCGAACCACTTTAAATATTTCCAGCGGCTACCGTCTGCCTGGTCGGCCAGCCGATCGTAGAAGTAGCGATCCATGATCAGGACTCGGCCGCGGAATTTTTCGATGTACAGCCGGTAGGCAAGGAACAGCACGAGGTCGCCCAGGTCGACCCATCGTCTCAGTGGCTTGTTCCAGATGATCCGCCTTCGGATTTCGAGCAATGCTCGCTTGGCGCTTGTTTCTTGCGTGGAACCATCCTCTGCGGCCGCCGCAGTTGCCGGCTGTCGCTTTGCGGTTCCAATCCAGGCCTTGACCGCGTCACGAGCGCTGCGAACGTAAGCGTACAGGCCGACGTCCTTGTTCATATGGAAGATAACCGCCGGCTTTCCGTCCCTTTCGAGACTCGCCTTCAGTGCTTCGGCCAAGGTCGACTTGCCGGCTCCATCCAACCCTGAAAGCGTTACTAACATCGCCTTCTTTCCTGGCAACGCACCACAAAAACCGCCTGTCAGCCTGCGAATTTGGGGGATGCTTCCAAGCTAGGCGTCAAATTAACATTCGATTTACTTGAACTCCAGACGTTTTGGATCGAATGGAGTTCCTTCCAGTCCCGCATTAACGCGAATTTGCCCGGGCCCACGTCGCCACCGTCCGCCCTCTCATCCCTTGCAAGACTCCAAACTGGGTCGCGAAAGTCGCGAGGCCGATCTGGCCCGCCTTTCCGAAGTGGCCATCATTCACCCGGATTGAGATGGCGACGGCTATGAACGCAAGTAGCAACATTAAAACCGCCGCCTGCAAGGACAGCGATGCCACAGCGGCCAGGCCGAACAGCGAGCCGAGCGCGAAGAACAGCCCGCCGAACCAGCGAAGCAGCTTGTGCGACACATATTTGAACCGGTCGCGGATCGACATCTGCTTGATCTGCGCGCGCAGGAAGCAATGGGTGTGATAGGCACGTGAGCCGATCCGGATCTTGCGCCGCAGTTCATCGCCGCTTTCGCTGACGCCGGTCGTTGACGCAACCACGTCCGGGGCCTTCACCAGCCTCCTTCCCTGGAAGATGACGCTCATCGAAACCGTGAAATCGTCTTGAACCGTGTCCGGAAACTCGGGATACAGATCGCGCCGGACGCTGAACATTGCCCCTGAAGCGCCCATGACATTGCCCGTCTCGGACTCCAGCTGCTTTATCCTGTCGTCCCATGCCCAATAGGAGGAACCGGTGCGGCTGGTGGCGCTGGGCACCTCACTCAGCATTTTGACCGAACAGCACACGCCGCCTACCTCGCGGTCGCCATAATATGGCAGCAGTTGAGCGATCGCATCTGGCTCGATCAGAACATCCGCATCGGTGAAGAGAAGCACGTCACTGCGAGCAAATTGAACAAGACGCTTCATCCCCGCCGCCTTTCCTGTCCGGCCAGGGCCGCGGATGGTCGTCAGCAGATCGGGAACGCTTGCGAGCAGCTCATGCGAGCCGTCGGTCGACCCGTCATCATAGGCCAATATCTCCAAGCTTGGCGTGCGCGACTTGAGCTCACGCAAATTCTCTATTTTTCGCTGAAGGCAATCGATCTCGTTGTACGCGCAGAAGAGCAAAGAGACAGACAAATCGGCTGGCGCGGCATGGATTGGGCGTTTGCCCATCAGCCGCAGGGCGAGCGGGTAAAGAAGGTAAGGATAGAGAAAGAACAGCAAGCAAGTCGCGGAGAGACCGGCCAGTATCAACGTCGCGGTCATGGTACGCACCCGCTCATGGCTTCCCCGCTCATGGCTCCGGTTGTAGCGAAATTGCCACATCCATCTGTAAACTGACAGCCTTAATCCACGGCCGGATCCATGAGGTGCAGCCGAACGGCCCTCAATGCCCGACGAATGAAAGGGGTAAGCCGATGAATCCACACGATTTTTGTGGTACTGGACGCTAGCCTCAACCTATGAAAGAAGGGCTTCAAGGGTCTGGGGTTTTCGAAGCCGCAATGGTCGACAATTTTGAGGAGCCGAAGCAGCCTCAGGCGTCACTCGATGACGACGATCGCGGCTCGGAAAACGACATGATCGCCCATGCCGAAACAACTTCCTATACGGCGCGACTCCGCATGATCATTCTGTTGTCCTTGATTAGCTGGGCCCTGGTGATCGCGGGTGCGGCGGTAATTGCACGCTGACTGGCGACCAATTCCATGACGCTACTAATTTTCACAGGGGGGCGATTAAGCTACGCCTTCAAGTGAGACATGGGGGCGGAGGACGGGGTGGATGCTGATCCGCCATTGGTGGTTGAACTTTTCGGTCAGCCAGGGGCCGGCAAATCCACGCTCGCTCGATTCGTGGCTGAGGGTTCGGAGCTGCCGACCCGGGCCGCTCTGTCGGTGGCCTGGAAACGGCAACCCAAACTGTCCAAAGCAGCACTTTTGGCGCGAACGCTCCTGGACGCTCCCTGCCTTGCAGCAGCAACGAAAGTTGCGCTGAATGGCCGGCTCTTCAGCGGAGACAGCCTTTCCCGGCTTGTCCGCCTTTTGATCAAGAGTCACTGGTTTCGCTCTCAAAGCGGACCGTTCCTCTTGGAAGAGGGCCACCTGCAGGATCTGTGGTCGATCCTCTATTCCGCGGGCAGAAGGGAGCCGGACCCGCGGCAACTCGCACCGCTCATACGCTGCCTTTATCGCGGCCTGGACGTCCAGATTGTTTATTTGGAGGTCGATCCGCAATCTGCATTCGATCGGATCCGCGCCAGGACCCAGGGTAAGAGCCGCCTCGATCGGCTCTCCCAAGAGGAATTACGCAGTGAGTTGATCGGACATGCCGACTTGCCTTCCCGGTTGGTGGACGCCGCAAGATTGGCTGGCCTGAGGGTCGAGCGGTTGGACGCCTCCTTGCCGATTGAAACTTCCGCCGGACAATTGCGGGAGATCATGCGGCGCTTGGGCGCACCTGCCACCAAACGCCGCAGGTAGATGGTCTGCAAATTCACTTGATGTATAGTCGGCTCCTGCTCGCGATCCGTCCCAGCGGTGCGCGTCAGCGGGAGAGTAGGGTGCCGCTTAGCCGACGAGAGTTATGCATCGCGGGACTGGGGGTGCCGGTCGCTTCCATCGCCACCTATTTGCTTGCGCGCCGTGGCGTGGAAACATCGCAAGCATCGGCCGGCTATCGCTCAAGTCTCGTGGACGGATACACACCCAAGCGGGTTGACTGGGATGGCTACCGGTGGAGCGCGGACATGGGCTCGACCTGGATTGCCGGAATGGAGCATAGTTTCCAGCCCGGGCAGGATAGAGCCCGGTTCGAAATCCAGCCCACACCGCGGGACCGTGCGGCCGGCGATGCGCCCGACAAGCGCCGAAGCGAACTTCATTGCACGCGGAACCGATTGCCCAACGGCGTGCCGCTTTGGGGCGCCATGTCCTTCATTCACCACAGCTGGTCGGATCCGGAAGGCATGGCGAAGGGTTGGGGCGGAGTGCACGGCCAGATCCATATGGGCAAGTTCGGCGGGTCGCCTGCGCTCGCCTTTCGGCGGACCCGTGATGGCCGCTTCCTGGTCACGACTCGCGGGCAGTTCGATGATGGAAACAATCGGCGCTGGATGGCGCCGGTCTCCTTCGACGAGGCGCACGACCTCGTCTATCGTGTGATCCTCCATCCGAGCTCAGGCGAACTGGATGTCTGGCTCGATGGGAAGCATGTGTTCGAATTGCGCGGCGCTTCGATCGGGTCGCAGGTCGGCGGTTCCTACTGGTGTCTCGGTTGCTATTATTCAGGCGGAATCAGCTGCCCCGTCGTCGCCGAATTCGCCAACCACGCCTTCCCTTCCACCGAGGATCTTTCCACCAGGGCATCAGCGCCGCTCGAATGGCCTATTGCATGATGGCTAGGATTCTGCGTGGCCAGTGAAGCCGAACCGGTAGAGGAAAAAGCAGGCGGCCGATCCGTATTCCGCAGCCTGGCGCGCAATACCGTCTGGATCTTCGCCTCGCGCGGCTTCAATTCCGTCGTCAGCGTCGCTTACCTAGCGATCGCCGCCCGAGCGCTGGGCCCGGAAAAGTTCGGCGCCTTCGCCCTCATCCTCACCTATGCGCAACTCCTGGCCAACCTTGTCCAGTTCCAATCGTGGAAGGGCATTGTTCGCTTCGGGGCGCTGCACATGACCGCCCAGCGGCCAGACCGGCTCGAGAGACTGTTCGGTTTTGCCGCGACGCTTGACTTCGGCAGCGCTGTCACCGGAGCGGTCATAGCGGTGGTGGGTGTCCCGCTGATCGCGCCGCTGTTTGGCTGGTCCCAACAGGACCAGCTCGTCACATCCATCTTTGCTGCCGTCCTGTTGCTGACGACGGGAAGCACACCTTCGGGAATTCTCAGGCTTTTCGATCGGTTCGACCTTTCCGCTTATGCCGAAGCGGTCGGCCCGCTGATGCGGCTTGCAGGCGCCATCATGGTCTGGGTCATGGATGGGGGTGTGGTCGGTTTCCTTATCGTTTGGGTTGCAGCGGCCGCGGCGCAGGGTGTCGCGAAATGGTTCGCGGCCGTCGTGGTGAACGGTGCGCGGCTGGCCTTCGGCCGCGCGCATTTCCGCGCAGCTGCTGCGGAGAATGACCGCATCTGGAGATTCATGCTGCAGACCAACGCATCCAACTCGGTCAGCCTGTTCTGGATTCAGCTTGGCACCCTGGCAGTCGGAGCCTTCGCAGGCGCCGCCGAGGCGGGCGCTTTCCGACTGGCTCGGCGGCTTGCCGAGGGCATTGTGCGACCGATCGAACCGATCGCGCTCGCCGTCTATCCGGAGCTGGCGCGGCTGGTTGCCGATGACGACCACTCGCAGCTGCGCAAAGTGGTGACCCGTATTACGATTATTTCCTCTGCGCTGGCGTTGTGTCTGGTGCTTGTTACCGGCTTCGCCGGCGAACTGATCCTGCGCGTCTTTGCTGGCAAGGAATTCGAGTTCGCCCATATCTTCCTGTTCCTGCTGTCGATCGCCACGGCGATCGAGTTGGCTGGGTTTGCGTTCGAGCCAGTCCAGAATGCGCATGGTCGGTCCTGGACCATTTTACGATCGAAGCTGATTGCAGCCGCGGCCTATGGGTTGCTGCTGGTGTTCCTGCTTCCCAGGTTCGGCGCGCAGGGCGCAGCATTTGCGGCGATCATCTGTTCGCTGTTGATCTTCGTCCAGCTGGCGTTTTCAACGGCAAGGCTCCTGCGGCGGAATGGGCGGAGCGCCGAGCCGCAAGAAAGCGATCCTAGGCCACCTCCCGGGCTCCATTAAACTCGGCTGGGATGCTGTAGCCGACCCTCTGCATTTCCCTCATCAGCTCGGGAATTATCCGAGCCAGTTCGCCCGGTTCGAAGCGCTGCCATTTGTGCTTGCGATCGGTCTTGACCATGTCCTGCACCTGTCGCGCCAGATCGGTGGTCATCTCCAGGCCGCAATGGTCACAGATGCGTTGCAGCCCCGACAGCGGATCGTCGACGAAATCCTCGTAACGGAGCCGCAGCACTTGCCCGGGTTCGAACTCGGCAAGGTCTCGCTCCGCCTTGGCGGAAGCGCGAGCCCATTGCCGGGCGATGACGGTCAGCAGATCGCTTTCCTTCAGGTCCTGCTGAATGCCACGATAGCGCGGCCCCCAAATCGGCAGGTATTTCCGTTTCAACACGCGGCTGATCCACTGCTGCTTCAACAGCCGGCCGAAATAACGGTGCCACTGAGTTGCAGGCGTCTTTCTCAGGCGGGCCTTGATTCGCTTCATTCCGACCGGGCGCTGCCACTTGATTTCAACCGAGCTCACGAACGACAGCGGGTTGCGGACGATGTAGATGAAGCGCGCTTCCGGAAAAATGGCGCGAACGTAGGGAATGCGCAGGATGTTGTGGGGGGTTTTCTCGATGATCGTCCTGTTCCCATTTTCCCGCTGATATTTCAGGAACCACCGCCGGATATATTTCTTCACACGCTTGGTTGCGTCGCCCTCGTCAAACTCATCATTGTCCCGGCCGGGATCGGCATAGAGCCATATGCCGACGGGCTCGTATAACGGCACGACGTCTGGATGTGTGGCGATGACTTTTTGCAGCATCGTCGTGCCGGACCGAAAATTGCCGAACAGGATGATCGGCGGCTTCAACTCATTCGACATCGACAACCCTCACACCTGCGCGAGATAGCTTGAGTCGTAACCCTCGAAGATTGTTTGTGTTTCAGCTGAAAGTCGATCCTCTATTGCTGAGTGTTATCGTGTGACGTTCCCGACCGCACGCAAGGACTGATTGATAGATATTGATTAGCTGTTCGGTGGTGATCTTCTCATCGAGGGCAAGCACCGTTTCCCGACCGTTGGTGCGGCCGCCCCTGAGCAACACCCGTTTGAGCGCGGCAGCAATGGTCTCGGGATCGTCGTCGGCACACAGCTCGCAGCCATCGACCCCCTTCAGTCTCGTCTCCACGTCGCCGACTGAAACCGAAACGATAGGGAGATTGCAGGCTAGCGCTTCCTTTACGACGTTCGGCGAACCTTCCTGCATCGACGTAAACACAAGCGCATCGCAGCCGCTCATGTAGAGCGGAACGTCGGTATGGGGGACGCGCCAGCCAACGACCAGTCTCGCCGGCACCGACCTGTTCAAAATTTCCAGCGCCTTCTCCGCGAGATGGACCCGCTTCCGGCCTTGGCTGGGACGGCCAACGAACAGGACCAGCTTTTCGTCCTCGGGCAGGCCCAGCTGCTTGCGAGCGACCCGTTTGTCGGTTGGCCTGAACAGACGGAGGTCAAGTCCGGAAGGGATGACATGGGAAACGATTGATGAAGGGAGCTTTCGTTTCATATGCTCGGAAACAACAATGACCGCGTCGGCGCGGGTCGCAACCAGTCGACTTAAGACCTGCAAGACGCCCCTCTGCCGATGGCGACCGGTCCTTTCGCTTACCGATCCAAGCAGGTCACTGCCGCGGAAAGTCACCACCAATGGCAATCTCTTGGGCAGTGCCAGCAGCCCGCTTTGGCCAAATTGGGCATGGACCAGATCATAGCGTTGACGGCTCAGCTTGGCCTGCAGGCGCACCCAGTTCTTTAGATAGTTGAACGGGTTCTTGCGTCCTTTGAAGGCAAACACGGTAATCTCGATCCCTGCAGCCGCAAGGAAGTCCGCCTGCCGCTTGATGAAATGCGAGGTAACGTTGACCCCGGGCTCGGGCCATTCCGAAGTCACCATCAGGACCCGAATTTTGTTCATTCGGTTTACGCTGCGCCTCATGCCTTCTGGTGTGTAAGCGGCGCGGAATCTCTCGTCCGGATGCCGGGAATTCTCCGCTCGAGAAAGCCGAGCGCCTGGCTTAGCGCCTGGGCCCACTCGCCCACGGCTGGCCACCGATCGTCCCGCTGCCACATTTCCAGGATGGTGCCGTCTGGTTGTGGCCCGAGCAGGTCCCGCAGGGCCTCACGCATCGTCGGGTACGGGCCGACATAGCCGGCGGGAGGCCCTGATATTACGACACCCAGGAAGCGTTTGACGTCTCCCCAGAGCCAGCGGAGCACGACGTCATCATATTCGACTGGGCCGGCCACTGGCAGCCCGCGCAGTGCCTCGACCCACAAGCGAGGAAAATCGACGCCGGCGGACACGGCGAGTTGCAGCGAGACCCAAAAGCGGCCGTTCACCTCCATCAGCCACGAGTCCCCAGCGGGATCCGTCCTCAGCTCGACCATGGCGGGACCGTGCCAGTCGAAGCTGGTGAGAAGTCGCTCGGCATGATCGCGCAGCGTTGGATCTACCGGCACCGAACGCCGTAGGCAGTTCGGCGAAGCCATGGGCCTGATGCTGCGAATGCTCTCCTGGGCGAACCATGCCACTGGGCGGCCCGAGCTATAGAGCGCGAAAACACCCGCCCCGTGTCCCGGCACAAACTCCTGGATCAAGGGCCAAGCGCCGTGCGTCCTGGCCTCCGTCACGGCTTCGCGCAGCCCGGCGGCGTCGGCGACGCTTCGCACCTGGGTCGGCCGGAACCTTATCCCGTCCCAGGACTGGCTGAATCGCGGCTTCACGACGCAGGGGTAGCCCAGCCGTTCGCCGGCTTCGACGGCCTCTACCAGGGAGTTGGGATACTCGGTCGCCGGAGTGCGAAGGCCGCACTGCTGGGCCGCTTTGACGGTCGATGCCTTGTCGAACGCGTTTTTGAGTATGTCGTCAGTCGCACAGCCAAGGATCATGCCCGCAGATTCCCAGGCCTCCCGCTCCATGTTGCAAAGGGCACTGGATTCTTCCGAAACCGGCAGAATGATCGAGACCCCCTGCTGGCGGGCCCATTCCCGGATCCGCTGAAAGGCGGCAAGGGTCGGGCCCTCGTATCGAAAGCCGCCCCGGCAATAGCGGGACCACCATGCCAGCGGCAGTCGCACCGGGCTGGCCACGAGCACGTCGTAGCCGGCTCGTCCGAGGGACCTGACGCAGGCAAGCGCCGGGTTGCTGTGGGCATCGAGGACGAGGATGCGCGGCAGGGTTTGCATCACTCCCTCCTGGATCGGCTCATCGGGCCAGGCCGAAGCAGGATAAAGGAGAACGCATCGGACGCCATGGCTTACCCCCCATTGCTCAGTTCAGATGATGGTCCCTCAAGTTCCTGTGGTCATGGAACATTGCCCGGCGGATCATCTTGCCGCGCACGGCCTGCTGCGATTTGTAGGCGCGTATCGCCAGCGACCTGCTGACCGCCAACCATTCGTAGCGGCTCCAGGTCCAGCGGTGCTTGCTATATTCGAGCTCCGCACCGAATTTCGCCTTGAAGTCGCCCCGGCCCATGAAGTCGAACGTGTCGCACCCAACGTCCATCGCCTTCTTCATCACGGTCCAGGTCATGAGTTCGGTCGGCCGATACCAGCGAAACTCGGTGCGATGGGTCCACATCCACAGGAGCAATTCTCGCCCTTCAATCGTGAACATGCCGGTGGCGATGTTGGGGCCGTTGTCCGGCAAGTACGCCGAGACCGCAACCAGATTTCCGCTCGCCTTCATGTATTGGAAGAAATCCAGCGCTCGCCTCTTGCTGAAGGGCAGGCTGGCGCCGCCGCGTGCGAATACTTCCCGCAGCTGATCATAATGTTCGTCTACGAAAGCATCGTCTGTCTCGAACTTCACCTCCAGCCCTAACTTGATTCCACGCCGGACATTGCGCCGCGCGCTGTCCTTCATTGCTCTCATCGAGTCGTTGTAACTGTCAGGGAAGAGTCGTGCGCGATAGGTAGGAAGAGGTTCGCTTCTGAACCTGAGATCCTGCATGACCTGCTGGTCGAGTTCACTGCTGATTATCTCGACATGGTGGACGCCATATCGGCTTCCCAAATATTGGATGAGCGGCTGAATCAGCTCGTCAGTAGAGACAGATTTCCTGTCGAATGCTGGCCCCATGCTGACGGTCTGCCATCCCTGCAGCGGTGAGCCGAAAAGCCGAACTGGACCAACGTTGGTGAGAAAACCCGGAATGCAGCCGACGATCCTGTTTGCCTTCGTGTAGATCAGGTACAGCGGCTGTCCCTTCACCGTCGATTGGAGGGACTGCATCCAGCTGCGCTTGTGCGTGATCCGGTAATTTTGGAATCCCATGACCAGTTCATCCCAACCCTCCAACTCGTCGGGCGTGGCTTCGCGAATCTCAACCGGGCTGATTTGAGCGACCCCATTCATTCGTTCGGCGGTGGCGCTTGCGGCCGGCTCCGATATCGAGGCCAGCGCCACTTCCGGCTCTGGCACGTCGCTGATGTCCCGCCAGCGAACCAGATCTCTCAACCCGCCGATCATTTCGCCCAGCGCGGGGAATGGGTCATTTGCACGCAGGATCTCGGAACGTGTTCCTGCGGGCTGGCGCCCAAAAACCTCCCTGAGGCCCTGGCCTACGGTCGGAAAGTCACCGACGTAACCGGCCGGTGCTCCGCGCAAGATGAAAAAGAGACGTTTCAAATCGCCTGAAAACCAGCGGAGCGTTTGTCCGGCCTTATATTCGGTGACGGGCTCGACTGCGTTTCCCCTCAAGATCGAAACCCACAAGGACGGAAAGTCCACGCCTGAATCAATGGCGAGCTGAAGCGATCCCCAGAATCGGCCGTTCACTTCCATGAGAGTGGGGGGCGAGATGCCAGTATCTCGGAACTCGACCATTGCCGGTCCGTGCCACTTGAAATCCGCAAGCAGCTTCCGGGCCGGTTCCATGAGGCGATCGTCGATAGCAATCGATCGCCGCAGACTGCTGCTGGAGCCCGTTGGCTTGGTGTCGCGCAAGCGCTCGTGCGCGAAATGGGCAATGATCGTTCCTCGATTGCAGAGCAGGAAGATACCCTTGCCCTGGCCTGGAACGAATGATTGCAGCAGTGGCCAGCTGCTCTGGCGGTCATGCGCCGATAGAATCGCAAGAAGCTGGTCGCGATCGTTTGCGTAAGTGGGCGCCTGCGTGGGAAGAAACCGCTTGCCGTTCCACGCATTGCTCCACCGAGGCTTGATGACGCATGGAAAGCCGATGCGCTCGATCGCCGAAACCGCATCATCATAAGAGCCTGGAATCTCCGTCGTAGGGACAGTGACTCCCAGTTCTTGAGCGCGCCGGATCGTGACGGCCTTGTCAAAGGCCGCCTGCAACTTCTCATCGGGCGCGCAACCCACAGTGATCCCGGCATTTTCCCAGGCGGATCGGTCGGCATTGCACAAGACGCAAGAGCGTTCGGTGAGGGGCAGAGCGATCGTTATGCCCTCGCTAATGGCCCACTCGCGCAAATCAGCGAAGGCCTCGACCGTCTGCCCTTTCAGGTGAAACGAGCCTGAGCAAAAGCGCGACCAGGCGCCAAGGGACATTCGCTCATGGCTTGCGACCCTGACGTCGTAGCCCGCCTTTCCAAGCGATCGCACGCATGCCAAGGCCTGGTTCGTCTGTCCGTCCAGGATGAGAATTCGGCCCCCGCTTTTCACAAGCTATGAACGCCCCGAATTTGGTTTTTCGAACCGGCTCCCAGCGCGTCGGGCATCGCGAATGCAGGTCCCGGCATCGGCGAAGCTTGGGAGTGGATGGTCTTAGCTGCGGCGGTCCCGATCGCTGCAATCACAAACCAAATGATCGTATCGCTGTAATAGGGACCGGAATTGTGAAACAGGATATGCACCCCGTAGGGAATGAAAAAGATCGAGTAGAAAGCGGCTCGCCTGAGCAATCTGATCGCCAGCGGCGCGAATAGCAAAATCCCGATGCCGTAGATATTGATCATGCTTAAGACATAGTTGTGCAGCATGTTTTCTTGGGTGCCCCGGGATCCGCGCATCATGTAAAGTTCGGGCCAGTAGGGCGCCCATAGTTCTGCCGGGTGGAAGGCGAAGCCGTAACCGACCGGATTGTCGATGAAGAGGCGAATTCCGTAATAGGCGAATACCGAGCGCGCGGCCGCGGATTTATCGTCCGTCCGCAGAACGCGCGGGGCTTCGTTCTCGATGAAACCGAGGAGCAGCGGCCAGGCCAGGTAGAGAACGGCAGCACCTGCAGCAATCATCAGCGCCAGCCAAATCTGCCGATGGAGCATTCCATAGGTCAAGAGGAAGACGGCGCCGCCCAGGATCGGGGATCGCGTCGCCACCGCGATTGATCCCGCGAACAGTATAATCAGCGCAAGGATAACCGCGGGATCAGCCTGCCTCCTTCCAAATTCTCGCAACCGCTCGGCGTAACGCACCGCAGTGAAGGCGGCGAAGGCGAGGCATAGCTGCGTCGACAGCTGGATAGGCGAGTAGGAAAGTCCCGTGGGCCGCCTGTCCACGACGCTGGGCTGCAGTTCTTCCTTGGAAAGAGGCCCCAGCGATCTTCGCACATCCCAGGCCAAGTCGACGTCCAGCATCTGCAGCACGGCTATGAAAGCGCTCCCGCCGATAACTGCGATGATCGCCCACATGCAAAGCCGGCCGCCGCAAATCTCTGCCAGAATTGCGGTGACAAGGATGAGCACGACAATTTGGAAGTGCACTTCGAGAAGCGTCTGCACGATGACATCGATTGAGTTGCCGTTTGCGACGCTGACAAATATTCCGAGCAGAGCTAGGCCGGCCGCAAGCCCGATCAACGGGAAATGCCTGCTGAGCGCTGTCGCCACCACGGCTGGACGAGCCAATATCAGGAATGAGAGCGTGCCCAACGACAACCAGCCGCGCAAAGGCAGCCCAAGGAACTTTAGCGAAGGCAGTGCAACGTAGAAGAATAGGAGCAGCGCAAACGCGCCTAATGCCAATGTGCGTTCGAAGAGGCTGGAAGCGTGGCTGTCCGTCCGCTGCTGCGCCGCAACGCGCGTAAAATAGAATCTGCGAGGGCCAGCCCACGCCGGTGGGCCAGCCTGTATCGGACCCCGATTAGTAGGCGTAATAGTCGGTCCCGCCATACCGAACGCCCGCCGACTTGGGATTGAACTTGGTCACGACCGTCCCGATGATCCCGCTTCCGGGCAGTCTCGAAAGGGCGATTTCGATCTCGCTTCGGTGCAGTCGATTGGCCTCCACAACGACCAGCACCGACTCCACGCTGCGCGCGAGAAGGACGGCATCCGCTAGACCCAGGATCGGCGGACCATCGATGATTACCGCGTCATAATTCTCCGACAGCTGCCGCAGGGCGTCCTGCATGCGTGGGCTGGCCAGAAGCGAGAAGGGGGTGGAGAGCATCTGGCCAGCCGGCACGACATCGAACCCATATTCGCCATTCTTTTGGATTGTCTGGGGGGCGGTCGCCACTCCCCGGAGAACTTCGGCAAGCCCGGGAAGTTCGTCCGGGCCGAAGAATTCGCGCAACGACGGATGACGCAGATCTCCGTCGATCAGAAGCGCCGCCCTTCCCATCGCGGTGATGCTGCGAGCGATTCCGACGGCGGTGGTCGATTTGCCTTCCGATGCGCTCGTGCTGGTAACCAGCAGGGTCTTGGGCAATATGCCGCCGGCGGCCTGTTCAAGGGCAACCACGATTGAGTGATATGCCTCGGCTTCCGTCGACCGCCAGCTGGTGAGCCGGAAATCGGTGTGGGTTTGTCCAGGCTGGAGCGGCACGACCCCCAGCGTAGGGAGATTGAGCGCTTGCTCCACCTCCTCCGGCGACCGGATGACCTGCTTCATGCCTTCGCGCGCCGAGCCAACCAGCAATGCGAGCATCAGGCCGGTAATGACCGCCAGAGCCATGTTTCTCACGATGTCCGGCGAGCTCGGGGCCAGTGGCGGCGCGGCCCGATCGATCACCGTTACATTTGCGGAGGGAGCACCGGATGCGGCAGCGACTTCTTTGTAGCGCTGCAGCAAGCCGTCATAAAAAGCGCGATTTGTCTCCACCTCGCGCTGGAGCGTGTTGAAACCGACGGCGCGCTCCCGTTCCGCCATTGCCGCCCCCTTGAGTCCGGCGACCGTGCTGCGGAGTTGCTGCTCCTGCTGGGCCGCCGCGAGGTACCGTCCGCGGAACGATGCCTTCACATTGTTGGCGAGACTCGCGATCGTCCCGTCCAGCTGCTGGATCCGGGCTGCGGTTTCCCGAACTGTCGGGTAATTGTCGGTGTAGCGTTGGCGATCTTCCTGGAGCTTCGCTTCAAGCTGGGCCTTTTGCGAGGCCAGATCCTGAATGGCCGCGTTATTCTGGACGTCCGGGAGCAGTAGCGCCGACGTTCCGCTGACCTGCGCCCATTGCTGCTGTGCATCGATCCGCCGAGCGGTGGCGTCGCTCAGTGAGCTGTTCAGGAGCGCGACCTGCTGCGCCCTAAGCGATCCGAGTTGCTCAGTGTCCTTCGACTGGGCGGCAATCGTCGCGGTCAGGTCGGCCGAGCGCGCATAAGCGAGCATCCGCCGCTCGGATCCTTCGAGCCGTGTCTTGGCCGCGGAAAGCTGGCCGGTTAGATACTCCTTCGCTTTCTCCGCCGTCGAAATCTTCGTCTGGAGATTGGCCGAGGCGAGCGCGTCGGCATAAGCATTCGCCACCAGCGCGGAAACGTTTCGGTCAAAGCTGGTGAACTCGATCTGGGCGATCCGGGTGTTGAGCCCAAGCATGGCCTGCACATTGGCTTGCAGGCTGCCGATCAGGCTTTCCTTCTGTTCCGCTGGCGTGTCGCCTTCAACGCCCAGGGCTTCATAAGTTGTTGCAGGCATCTTGCCCGCAACTGCTTCCGCAAGGCTACGGCTGCGTACAAGGTCGAGCTGGGTCTGCAGGAAGCGGTCCGATTCCGCAGGGGCGACCTGGGGGTCAAGATCGGGGTCGGAAATCACTCGCGGCGCCTGCTGTTCCAATTGGACCGAGGCCACGGCCGTGTAACGCCGGTCAGCAAGAAGGGTCAGGACGAGGCCGAGCAACAGGACCGCGGCGAAGATCGCCAGGCCGAGCTTGTGCTGGCGATAGACCATCGCGCCGACTTGCTCGAGACGCGTGGCCCCAAGCTCCCGCCTGGGCGGCTCAATCCGCTCAAGGTCGAAGTTGGTCGGATAGGCAGGCACAAGTTCGTTCATTGGAACTCTCCGCGCAGACGTGGCTTCGCGCCAGCCATCAGGGCACCAGGTTGAAGATGTTGAAGGAGCGCATCGTCAGGACGATGTCGCGCCACGCCGTTTTGAACTTGGAACTGCCGACCGCGACCGTGTCGCCGGGCAGTATCTCCGGATCGGCGTCCTTTCCTTTCGCGATCTTGTCGAGATCGAAACGCGCGGCGGTTCGCTGACCATTGATGGTCCGGAAGATCAGAGTCTGGTCGAGCGACGCGACCTGCGAGGGGCCTTGAGCCAGCGCGACCGCCTGCAGAAGCGTTGTCCGTCCTTCCATCGGGTAAACGCCGGGCTGGACGACCGAGCCTGCGACCGTCACTCGCCGCACCGCTGCCTGCTTTACGGACACGGAGACTTGCGGCTCCCTGATATACTCCCGAAGCTTTCCGGTGATCTCGGCGGCCAGCACTTCGGTCGACTTGCCTGCCGCGGTCATCGGGCCAACCAGCGGCAAGAGCACGCGCCCTCCTTCGTCGACCTGCACATCCTCCACGGAAAGTTCGGGTTCACGGAACACGGTGACTTGCAGTCGATCCAAAGGAGTGATGGTGGCCCCCGGCCGCGGCGCCTGCGCGTCGAGTCCCGGCGCAACGACCCTTGGTTCGCTCGAGGGGCTATTTGCCTGGACGATGGCCGGCCATGTCAGCGAACCCACAAACAGGAATGCCATAAGGATGAACCGGGTCATTTGAGACCTCCTTGGCTGGCGGCTGCTCATTCATTCTGTCCGGAAAGGACCACCGGAATCGTCTTCCACAGGATCAGAAGGTCGAGCCCAACTGACTTGTTGGCGGCATATTCCGCGTCGAGGCGAACCCGTTCGTCATAGGAAAGGGCGTGACGCCCGCTGACCTGCCACAGCCCGGTGATACCGGGCTTGACCCTGCAATAATCGTCAAAGTGGCCGCCATACCTTTGGATTTCGTCGGCGACGATCGGACGGGGCCCGACTATGCTCATGTCGCCCCGGAATATGTTGAACAGCTGCGGCAGTTCGTCGAGCGAATAGCGCCGCATGAAACGGCCAAAAAAGGTCACGCGGGGATCGGAACGCAGCTTGTAAAGAGCGGACCATTCTTTCTGCAGCGGGCTACCTTCGGCCAGCAGCGACTCCAGCGAAAGCTCCGCCGATTGAGCCATGGTCCGGAATTTGAAGCAGACGAATTCGCGTCCCCCGCGGCCAATCCGCGCCTGGCGGTAAATGATCGGCCCGCGGCTGCTCAATACGATCGCGAGCGCGCAGAAAAACATCAGTGGCAGTACGAAAAGCAGGATCAGTCCGGCTGCGGCAAGGTCCAGCAGGCGAATCGATCGATCGACTGGCCGCTCGAGTTGCGGCGCCGCCGTCGCGGCTGGAGCCACAAGCTCGATATATTCCGTCGAGCAGGTCTCACTACCGAATAAAAGGGGGGATTCAGTCGGCTCGGGAACGTGGTCCGGATAAGCCTGCGCTTCATGGGCAGATGCCTCGCTGAGCTCGCAGGCCGTTTCGCGCTTCATCGCCGATACTCCGACGCGACTCTTTGGAACACCAGTTCCATCACGCAGTACTCCTTGTGCGGCCGGACTTGCGTCCATCCGCAAAGAGTCATTTTGCCTACCCGCTCACGTCGACAATTGCGTCGACGTCCCGCAAACCGTTTGAAAGGGGTGCCCCCTTCCGCATTGCGTTTTTCGGACCCGATCTGTCGAGGGCACTCTCCCCGAGCGCTGCCACGGCTATACCGAGTCGTGATTAACTATAAATCAACGCCCTATACTCGGCAACTAAACCCATTCCCCAGCCGAAAGTTGCGTGGGCCTAGAAATCTGTGAAAATTGCCATTTGCTTGCATGGCTAAGTGCCGGCTTACTGGCTTGCCTCATCCATGTTCACGCCCCCGTCAGTCGCTTTGACAGCCACTCCAATCGTCTTGCCGTAAATCGTCGCTTAGGGGATTGCGCTAAAGATGAAGTTCGATTCATGTTGTGCCCAAGAGGGGCTAGGGGCAATTCTCGCCGGGTCCGTTTAAAAGGCCCTTCTGGGCTGCCTAAATTGCGCATCAGTTCCGGGTAAGCAAATATTTAGAATCGAAGAGCAAGTCTCGGGGCCTGCGGCGTCTTTGGCGTGAGTCGAGTGCCGGGGGGGCAACAACATGAGCTATATTAAGATTCTTGGCAGTGGGTTTGTTAAATTAACGGGAAATTACGGATATAATACTTCGACCGTTAATGGATCGGCTGCCTATACGACCATCGATGCCACGGGAGCGTCATGGATCGTATCCAACAGCGCCAATCAATATCCTGACGCCGACACCTCCTACCTGGAGGGCTCCGGCACCATCAATAAATACGCCTTCATCGTGTACAGCGCGGGTTACGGGCTGACGCTGAAGGGCGGCACGGTGTGGGGGCAGGTCCCGCAGACCTCCGACTGGCAATATACGTACAACAACTCGGCGGCGCTGCGTGTCGAATATGCGCCGGCGGTGACCATCGACGACTGGCGGATCGACAAGGCATGGGACGCGATCCGCATCCTCAACGGTTCCGACAATTTCCTGATCACCGACGTTCACATCTCGAACAATCGCGACGATGCGGTCGAGAATGACTGGGTGCTGTCGGGCACCATCATGGACAGCCTGTTCGACGGCGTCTTCGCCGGCATCAGCCTCGGCAACGGCGACAACCATGACGGCTCAGGCCACACGGTCACGGTGCAGAACACGTTCATCCGTCTGGAGAGCTATCTCGTCAACGGCGAGATGACCCACGGATCGATTTTCAAGATGAACACCGACGCGCCGGGAACGGCGCCCGATCTTCGGATCATCAATTCCGTGTTCGCGATCGAGGACGTTTCGCACAACGGCCTGAAACGGCTCGCCTTGGCCTGGGAGAATGTCGTTGAGTCTCGCGGCAATGTGTTCCTGAATCTGTCGGACACGCCGCTTCCATCCAACTATCCCAAGCCACCCGCAGGCTTCACCATACTGCAGGGCCAGGCTGCGCGGGATTATTGGGAGGTGGTTGAGGCTTCCTGGCTCGCCAACCACGATGGCGTGGGCGACGTCGCCGTTACGCCGCTTCCGCCCCTGCCTGGACAGAGCCCGGAGCCAATCCCAGATCCGACGCCGGAACCAGCGCCGATGCCAATCCCAGCGCCCGCTCCGTCTCCGGATCCAACGCCTGGGACGATTTCCGGCACGAGCGGCGTGGATACGCTGATCGGCACCTCCGGAATCGACAGGATCGTCGCCAATGGCGGAGCCGATTACCTGTACGGCAAGGGGGGAGCCGACCAACTGACGGGCGGTTCGGGCAAGGACAAGTTCGTGTTCGACACGAAGTTTGACGGGACCATCGACGAGATCATGGACTTCAACCCCAAGGAAGACGTCTTCTTCCTGGACAATGCCGTCTTCACCAAGCTCACTGGAGGGTCGCTGAGCAATCCCAAGCGGATCTTCAGCACGAACCTCGAGGACGGAGCAGGCGCCAAGCCGAATGACTCCAATGACTTCCTCATTTACGACAAGACCACTGGCAACCTCTCGTACGATGCCGACGGCAACGGGTCGGGTGCGGCGGTCGTGTTCGCCCATCTTCAGCCCGGCCTGGATCTCGCGGCCGCCAATTTCTACGTGATTTGACGAACGGGCGTGGCGGCGGAGATCGCCGCCCGCGGCCAACTCAGGCCTTCAGCTCGGCCGCTTTCATTTCCGCCTCGCGCTGGAACAGTCGCGCCATCTGGGCCATGCCGCCCAGGTAGGGCGGCGGCACCCATTGGTCGCGGTAATCGGCCATCGCCGCCGCGCGCAGGGTCCACATCGGGTCGACAAGATGCGGCCGGGCCAGCGCAACCAGGTCAGCCCGGCCCGCGGTGAGGATGGCATTCACCTGGTCAGGATCGGTGATGTTGCCGACCGCCATGGTCGCCAGTCGGGCTTCGTTGCGGATCTTGTCGGAAAAGGGCGTCTGGAACAGCCGGCCATAGACCGGCTGGGCATCCGCCCAGGTTTGGCCTGCCGAGACGTCGATCAGGTCGGCTCCGGCCCGGGCGAACGCGCGGGCGATCTGCACCGCTTCGTCGGGCGTCACGCCCTCGTCGGCCGCCCAATCATGGGCCGAAATACGCACCGACATTGGCCGGTCGTTGGGCCAGGCCTCGCGCATCGCCGCAAACACTTCGAGCGGGTAACGGAGCCGGTTCTCCAGGCTTCCGCCATATTCGTCCGCGCGCCTGTTCTGTAGCGGCGTGATGAAGCTGGAGAGCAGATAGCCGTGGGCGGCATGCATCTCGATCATGTCGAAGCCTGCCTCCAGCCCCATCCGCACCGCGGCGACGAACTGATCGCGGACCTCGTCCATGTCGGCCCGGTTCATCGGTCGGGGGCGCTGATTGCGGTTGGACCAGGGCACGTCGGACGCGGCGATCAGCGGCCAGTTCCCGTCCGGAAGCGGCGAATCCATTTCCTCCCATCCCAGCTGCGTCGACCCCTTGCCACCGGAATGGCCGAGCTGGAGGCAGATTTTGGCCTTGCTGTTCGCGTGGACGAAGTCGGTGATCCGCTTCCAGGCGGCGACATGCTCCTCGTTCCACATGCCGGCGCATCCGGGTGTAATCCGTGCGCTCGGCGAGACGCAGGTCATTTCGGTAAAGACCAGCCCGGCGCCCCCCTGCGCCCGGGCGCCGAGGTGGACGAGGTGGAAATCGCCGGCCACCCCGTCGACCGCCGAATACATCGCCATCGGCGAAACGACGACGCGATTGTGCAACTCCATCTCGCGTAGCTTGAACGGAGCGAACATCGGCCAGGCAGTCCTGGGCTCCCCGGTAGCCTTCGTCCAGAAGGTGCGCTCGGTTTCCTCCAGCCAATTGCGGTCGCGCACCCGCAAATTTTCATGGCTGATCCGCTGCGATCGCGTGAGCAGCGAATAAGCGAACTGCCACGGCTCGAAGTCGAGATATCGCTCGACCGTCTCGAACCACTCGGTTGAATTTCGCGCACTGTTCTGAAGCTTGAGAACCTCGAGGTTCCGCTCCGCCTGATATTCGGCGAGCGCCTCGATCCGCTCGAGCCCAGGCCGATTGAGCACCTCGGCCAGCTTGATCGCGTCTTCCAGCGCTAGCTTGGTCCCCGATCCGATTGAGAAATGGGCGGTATGGGCCGCGTCGCCGAGTAGGATCAGCTTGTCATGGTGCCAGCGCTCGCAGATGATCCGCCGGAACTTGAGCCAGGCAGCCGAGCCGCGCAGGTGCGCGGCATTGCTGAGCAGCGGCTGGCCATCGAGATGTTTCGCGAAGATGCGCTGGCAGAGCTCGATCGTTTCCGGCTGATCCATGCGGTCGAAGCCCAGGCCTCTCCACGTCTCGTCCGAGCATTCCACAATGAAGGTCGAGCAATCGTCGGCGAAGCGATAGGCGTGAGCCCAGAGCCACCCCGCCTGGGTCTTTTCAAATGCGAAGGTGAAGGCGCCGAAGCTCTTAGGCGTACCGAGCCAGATGAACCGGTTGGCGCGCTCCTGGACATCGACGCCGAAACGATCGGCATAGGCGTCGCGGAAACGGCTGTTGATGCCGTCCGCGGCGATCACAAGGTCCCAATCGGACCAGGCGGCGAGGTCGGGTTCGCATTCCCTATCGTAATGGATCTCGACCCCGAGCTCGCGGGCGCGGCCCGCGAGGATCTCGAGCAGCCGTTTGCGGCCGATGCCGATGAAGCCATGGCCGGAGGAGCGCACGCGCTCTCCGTGGATGTGGACGTCGATATCGTCCCAGTGGGCGAATTCGTCGGCGATGACCTGAGCCGACACTGGATCGTTGGCCAACAGATTTTCGACGGTCTGGTCGGAAAAGACCACGCCCCAGCCAAAGGTCACGCCTTCGGCATTCCGCTCGAACAGGTGAATCTCGTGGCGCGGGTCACGGAGCTTCATCGAGATGCCGAAATAGAGGCCCGCCGGGCCTCCGCCGATGCACGCAATCTTCAATCCGTCTCTCCCGCTCGGCTCATCCTTTAGCTGGCTGCGATCGGAGATGCATCAGATCCGTGGCGAGTCGGGGAGGCGACTCGGGATAATTCCGAGTCGCCGGGGAAACGAGTTCGCAAAACGGCCCGAATTTTCCCAAAGCGGGACGGTACAGCCGACATTTTTCCACAGCTCTCCAGTGCCCGGGAATTGCGGTTGAATCCGGCGTTGGCGGCCCCCGCAGGCATGTTAACCTTTTGGTAACCCAAATCATAAAATTAACACGAATTAACTTTTGAGCTATTCGCAGATTCTATTAGGTGGCCTCCTCTAGGACAATTCAGGCAAAAGCTTCCGTGTTCTGCTTTGTGTTCATAAATGATCCCAAAGTCACCGTAATGACTACTTTGAAACAGTGAAAACGTTAACCTCTTTATTCTTAAGTCAAATCCGCAAATGACGGCGACTTTTGCTTGTCATATCCGACCAACGCTTGAAAATTCCAAAATTGGAGTGTTTCTTTTGTGTTGCGAGCGCGGGGGCGATCTCAACTATACCCGGTTGCATTAACCGTTTCCGGTTAACGCCGGCCCCCAAGCAACGATGGATGGACGCGTCACGGTTCGCCGTAGGCGCAGCAGGGCAGAGGTGGTTATGCGGTACGAAGATGCTTCCAGCACGTTCCAGGCTTCCGGGCCGATCGCCAATGATGATTCCGACACGCTGACCGCGGGTTCGCGCGGACCGGCGACCGGCAACCTCCTCACGGGCGAAGGGACACAATATGGGTCCGCAGGCGCCGACAGCGCGGCAGGCGCCCAAGTCACCGCCATTGCCGGCAAGGGTGGCGAAGACTCCAGCTTCGCCGGCGGCAAGCTCAGCGTTTCAGGCGAGTTCGGCCAGCTCAGCGTCGATGCCGATGGCAATTACAGCTATCTTGCCAACACGGGCGCGCCCGAGAATGTCCGCGACCGTTTCGTCTACACGCTCGCTGACACCCAGGGGAACAGCGACACCGCCGCCCTGATCGTCGAGATCGGCAAGACGCCGGTGGTCATCAAGGCCGATGCCCAACAGGTCGTCCCGGGACCCGATGGCGTCGTCACGCTGCCCCCCGGCGTCGAGCTCAGCGACATCATGGTTGTCGGCCGCAACCTCGTCGTCAACATGCCCGATGGCACCCAGCTCGTGATTGTCGACGGTGCGGTGTTCGTCCCGCAGCTGGTGCTTGGCGGAGTCGAGGTTCCAGCGACCAACGTCGCGGCCCTCCTGATCGGCCAGGAAGTCCAGCCGGCCGCGGGCGAGACGCCGCCGTCGAGCGGCGGCAATTTCGCTCTCCCGCCGCCTCCGCTGGATCCGGGCATCCCGCTCGGCGACCTGCTTCCGCCGACCGAGTTGGACTACAACCCGCCCGAGCCGCAGGACGTCTTTCCCGTACCGGACGATGAAGAGCCGGAAATCACCATCCAGCCGGATGGCCAGCCAGCATCCGTCAACGCGGTTGACGAGGTCGACGAGGCCGGTTTGCCGGGACGTGACGGCAACCTTCCGGACGAGCCCGAAGGATCGGGCGAGGAAGCCGCCGCGGGCGATAACGGCGATCCGAGCGAGGCGACCGGCGGGACCATCATCATCGACTCGCCCGATGGCGTCGACAGCGTCACCATCGCTGGCGCCGATGGCATCCCCCACGAGATCGTCGTAGGCCTGATCGTCGAGGGTGAATTCGGGACTCTGACGATCACCGACCAGGTCGGCGACAACTATGTCTATAGCTATGTCCTGAACGACAATACCCCGGGGGACGACACGCAGGACGATTTCGAAGTCGTCCTGACCGACGGGGATGGCGATACCGCCACGGCGACGCTCACGATCGACATCATCGATGACGTGCCGACGGCCCGTCCCGACACCGATGTGATTGCGGCCGGCGAATTCGGCCCGGTCACCGGCAATGTCATCACCGACGCTGACGGCGGGGATGAAGGCGACGACGACGATGGCCGTGACACGGTCGGCGCCGACGATGCCGACCTTACCGACGTCACCGGCTTTGGCGATACCGAGGCGGTCGAAGGAGGCTGGGTCGTCCAGGGCCAGTATGGCGTGCTGACGATCAGCAGCGACGGCAGCTACAGCTACACGCGCAATGAGGGCACGCCGGGCGGCGTAACCGACGTGTTCAACTATGATCTGACCGACGGCGACGGCGACGTCTCGTCGACCACGCTGACCATCACGATCGAAGACACCCCGATCGAAATCGGCGAGAATCCGATTGTCCGCACCGATGACGACGCGGTTGCTGGCGCCGATGGCAACGCCGGTACGCCGGAGATCGGCGACGACGTGGACTCCGAAAATCTCACCGGAACGCTGAGCGGCTCCGGCGGCGACGGCCCGCTGACATTCGACCTTCTGACGACCGGTGCGCCTGACGGCTTCACCTATGTCGACGGCCCCGACGGGTCGGTCCTGGTCCAGCAGGTCCAGAACGGCAGCACGGTCACGGTCCTGACCATCACCATCAACGCCTCGACCGGGGCCTATGAGGTGACTCAGGATGCGCCGATCCTGCATCCGGAAGGCGGCGACATCGAGAACAACCTCGATTTCACCATCAACTATACGGTGTCCGACCAGGACGATGATGTCGAAAACGGCACGCTGACAATCAACGTCGACGACGACAGCCCGTCGATCGAGGCGGGCGAAGTCGAGCCCGAGCTGCTGGTCGACGAGTCCGAGCTGACCGTCAACGAGACGCAGAACTTTGGCGATGTGTTCACCACCTTGTTCGGCGCGGACGGCGGTGACGCGGATTCGACCGAATATCTGCTCGATATCAACGCCGGAGCGACCGGCCTGACCGATACCGCGACCGGCGAGGACGTGGTCCTGGTCATGAACGATGGCGTCGTCGAGGGCCGCACGGCCACCACCAACGAACTGGTCTTCACGGTGACCGTCAACGACGATGGCGATGTGACCGTCGACCAGCTGCGCGCAGTCGTCCATCCTGACGACAGTGATCCGGATGATCCGATCGGCCTGGCGAACGATGACCTTATCACGTTGACCGCGACGGTCACCGATAATGATGGCGACACCGCCAGCGAGACCATTGGCATCGGCAACAATATCGTTCTGGAGGACGATGGTCCGACGGCGAATGACGACGTCGGCAACCAGGCCGGCGAGGATCAACCGATCACGGTTGACGTGCTGGCCAACGACGAGGCAGGCGCCGACGGTGTCGACGACGCCGACGTTTCTTATGTCGACGGCACGCTGACCGGCTCGGGAGAGCTGGTCTACAATGGTGACGGCACCTTCACCTACACACCGGCCCCCGGTGAAACGGGCGACATCTTCTTCGACTATCAGATCCTCGATGGCGACAATGATCCGTCCGTCGCGACGGTGACCATCCATCTGGGCGATGACTCGACGCCCCAGGTCGGCACTCCGGAGAATCTGGAAGTTGACGAGGACGGGTTTGCCTTCGCCAATGACGACGAGGGCCAGGTCAACCCGACCGAGACCGATCATGGCGAGAATCTGACCGACAGCGGCAATGTCGTGGTCGACTTCGGCAACGACGTTCCGGGCGACCTCGATGCGTCGATCGTGCTGCTCGACAACGGCGCGCTCGACGGCCAGCTGGTCGATCTTGACGGCAACCCGGTGACGTTCACGCTGAACGGCTCGGGCCAGCTGGTCGGCTCGACCGCCAATGGCACGGTGATGATCATCTCGATCACC
>DASTCB010000189.1:0-2938 GCA_035711585.1 Sphingomicrobium sp. | reverse complement strand
TGCAGTCCGCGCCCTGCTCCAGCGCGAACTGGAGGTCTTCACGGTCCTTCTCGGTAAGCGCCGGGATCGGCACCAATATATCGGGAACGTTGACGCCCTTGTTGTTGCTGACCTTGCCCCCGACCTCGACCACCGCCGCGATCTTGTCCTGCTCGACCGCGGCGACTCGCAGGCGCACCTTCCCGTCGTCGATCAGCAGCCTCGTGTCCTTCCGGACCGCCTCGAACAGCTCCGGATGAGGCAGTTCGACCCGGCTCGCGTCGCCCGGCTCCTTGTTGCGGTCGAACACGAACATGTGTCCTGATATCAGCTCCGCCGACCCGCCCTTGAACTTGCCGACACGAAGCTTCGGGCCCTGCAGGTCGAACAGGATCGTGGTCGGCCGGTGAAGGTTCTTCTCGAGCGCCCGGATCGCCTCGACCAACTTAGCCTTTTCGGCCTGGCCGCCATGGCTCATGTTGATCCGGAAGGCGTCGGCGCCGGCTTCCATCAGTGCGCGGATGATGTCCGGGCTCGATGAGGCGGGGCCCAGCGTGGCCAGGATCTTCACTTTGCGGGCGCGGGGTTTCAGCATGGCGACGGCAATAGCGGTTGCGGCGAGCGGTTCAACCGCCACTTGCCGCTCATCCGCGCGGACTTTAGGGAGCCGGCTCAAATCATATTCCTTCAGATTCGAAGAGGATTGGGCAACTATGAGCGAAGGCAATGTCGCGGCCGATCAGCTGCGGCTGTTCATCGAGCGCATCGAGCGGCTCGAGGAAGAAAAGAAGGGCATCGCCGACGACGTCAAGGACGTCTACGCCGAGGCCAAGGCCAACGGCTACGATACCAAGACCATGCGCAAGATCGTGGGTCTAAGGAGAATGGAGAAGCACGCCCGCGACGAAGCCGACGCGCTGCTCGAAACCTATCGCAATGCGCTAGGCTTGCACTAAGAGGTTCTCACGATGGCGGGGCATTCCAAATTCAAGAACATCATGCATCGCAAGGGCGCGCAGGACAAAAAGCGCTCGGCGATGTTTTCGAAGCTCAGCCGCGAAATCACGGTCGCGGCCAAGATGGGCATGCCCGATCCCGACATGAACCCGCGTCTGCGCGCCGCGGTGCTGGCCGCCAAGGCGCAGTCGATGCCCAAGGACAATATCCAGCGGTCGATCGACAAGGCGGCCAAGGGCGAGGGCGAGAATTATGAGGAGATCCGCTACGAGGGCTTCGGGCCCGGCGGCGTCTCGATCATCGTCGAGGCATTGAGCGACAACCGCAACCGCACGGCGACCAACGTCCGCACCATTTTCTCCAAGAATGGCGGCAACCTGGGCGCGTCGGGCTCGGTCAGCCACGGGTTCGACCGGATGGGGCTGATCGAATATCCCGCCTCCGCCGGCGACGAGGAACGGGTGCTGGAAGCGGCGATCGAGGCCGGCGCGGACGACGTCGAGAGCGATGAGGCGGGCCATGAGATCTGGACGGCGCAGGACGCGCTGCATGCGGTCGCCCGGGCGCTCGAGGCGGCGCTCGGCGAGCCCGAATCCGCCAAGCTCGCCTGGCGCCCTCAGAACGAGGTCACCGTCGCTGGCGACGACGCCGCCACCCTGATGAAGCTGATCGACGCGCTGGAAGAGGATGATGACGTCCAGACGGTCTCGGGCAATTACAATGTGCCCGACGAGGAGCTGGAGCGGTTAGCGTAATCCCCTCCCCTTCAGGGGAGGGGCAGGGGGTGGGGGAGTCAGTGGGGCAGGAACAGCATCTTCTGAAACGCGCTAAGCGACTCCGGATCGAATCGACACCTTTTGAAGTCAAGCTCTGGCGCCATCTCAGCGGATCAAAACTCCAAGGGCACAAATTCCGTCGCCAACATGTCATCGACCGTTGCATCGTCGATTTTTTCTGTCCCCAAAAGGGTTTGATCGTCGAAGTCGATGGTGACACGCATGACCTCGAAAGGGACCGGAAAAGGGACGAAATTCATGCCCGTCAGGGCTTGGCTGCCATCCGCATCACCAATGCCGACGTTGGTCGCAATATCGAGGGCGTGTGGTCGGCCCTCCTTGAAAAGCTGAACTCTTTGCCCGACCGCTGGCCCCACCCCCTTATCCCCTCCCCTGAAGGGGAGGGGAGTTGATCATCCTCGGCCTAGACCCCGGGCTTGGCACGACCGGCTGGGGTCTGATCCAGGCTGAGGGGAATCGGCTGAGCCATATCGCCAACGGCCAGCTGAAGACCGACGCGGCGGTAAGCCTGCCCAGGCGCCTCTCCCACCTCGCCTCGCAACTTGAATCCCTCCTCGCCGACCATGCGCCGGAAGCCGCGGCGGTCGAGGAAGTGTTCGTCAACAAGAACCCCCAATCGACCCTCAAGCTCGGCCAGGCGCGTGGCGTCGTGCTGATGGTCGTGGCCCGCGCCGGGCTGGATGTCGGCGAATATGCTGCGCGGCTGGTCAAGAAGGCGGTGGTCGGCACCGGCTCGGCCGAAAAATCGCAGGTCCACGCCATGGTCCAGCGGCTGCTGCCGGGAGCCAAGGTCGCCGGCCCCGACGCCGCCGATGCGCTGGCGGTTGCGATCACTCACGCCCATCACCTGGCCAGCGCAAAGGGCGGAATGCGCGGCTAGTAGCCGTATTCGGCGATCACCCGCTGGAGCAGCTCAGTCTTCCCCGCCGCCGGATCGCAGCCGCCCGGCCGCCGATAGAGGCAGATTTTTTCGCTGCCGTCGAACCGGCACGAAAGCGATCGATATCCGGGCGGAACCTCTCCTGCCGCATTGGCCGGCGCGACAATTAGATCATAGGCCGGTGTGGCGCGGGAAAGCGCCTGGGCGGCCTGAACCGGGTCTCGCCGGTAGGGCAGGTAAATCGGAACGTCGCGCCGCAGGTAGAAGTGGGACGCGCTCCAGAAATCGATCCGATGAACCGCAATTCCGCACAGTTGCGGCCATC
>DASTCB010000188.1:0-7034 GCA_035711585.1 Sphingomicrobium sp. | reverse complement strand
TGTCGAGGAAATGCTGAAGTGCGACCTGGCGCTGGAGATGGAGGCGCTGATCCAGCTCAAGGGCGCCATCGCCCATTGCGAGGCGGTCCACGACTATGTCAGCCGCGACCTCTTCTCCGAGATCCTCGAGAATGAGGAGGCACATGTCGACACGCTCGAAACCCAGTTCGACATGATCGCGCGGATGGGCCTTCAGAATTATATCCAGCTGCAGAGCGAAGCCGCCGAGGATTAAGCCAAGCGACGGCGCACGCCGGCCGCCTGCCGCCCAGAGCAGCCGCAAGCCGACATGCCCCCAGCATGTCGGAACGGCTGCTGGACTGACGTCGCGAGTGACGGAACCAATGCCGGGGGCATGGCCGTTCCGTAACTTTACTCCCGTGACGGCCAGGGCGTAAGTGGAGCCAAGGGGGCACGATGGCCAGCACATCTCCTGAAAGCGCGCGCATCGCCACGCTCGACATCGTCCGCGGCGTCGCGGTGATGGGCATTCTGGCGATGAACATCGTCGCCTTCGCCATGCCCATGGCCGCCTACATGAACCCGCTCGCCTATGGCAGCGAAAGCCCGATCGACTTCTCCGCCTACGCGTTCAACTTCGTGCTGATCGACGGGAAGATGCGCGGACTCTTCTCCTTCCTGTTCGGGGCTTCGATGCTGCTCGTCATCCAGCGCGCCGAAGCCAAGGGAGAGAGCGGCGCGTCGGTCCATTACCGACGGATGCTGGTGCTGCTGCTGTTCGGCGCGCTCCATTTCTACCTGATCTGGTTCGGCGACATATTGTTCGGCTACGCGACGATCGGGATGGCCGCCTTCTTCTTCCGCGACAAGGAACCGAAGGCGCTGATCGCCTGGGGCATCGTCCTGGTTCTCCTCCAGTTCCTGATGATGGCCGCAATAGCGGCCAGCGTGCGCGACTTGGCGCCGCAGGTCGCCCAGCCCGGAGTCAGCCCGGACGTGCTGCGCCAGTGGAATGACTTGACCGCCTGGGTGCGCATCCCGACCGCGGCCGAGCTCAATCAACAGATGGGCCTGATCCTCGGCCCCTGGTCGGGCGTCGCCGAGAGTCAGCTGGCCAAACATACGTTCGACCCGCTGGTGTTCAGCATCATGTTCGGGCCGGAAACGCTTGCCTATATGCTGTTCGGCATGGCCGCGCTGAAATCGGGCTTTTTCACCGGGCGGTGGAGCGACGGGGAATATCGCCGCGCGGCGATCCGCGGCTTCGCCATTTCCTTCCCATTCTACCTGTTGCTGGCCTGGCTGATCTTCCGTTCGAGTTTCAGCCCGCTGGCGCTGATCACCTATTCCATGGCCGCGACGGTCCTGCTCCGTCCGTTCATGATCGCGGCCATCGCGGCGCTGATCATCCTGGTCACCCGCAAGGGCGGCTGGCTGACCCAGCGCATCGCCGCCGCCGGCCGCGCCGCCTTCACCAACTATCTCGGCACCTCGATCCTGATGACCGCCACCTTCTACGGCTGGGGCCTCGGCCTGTTCGGCGCGCTGAGCCGAGCCGAGCTGTGGCTGGTGGTAATCGCCATGTGGATGCTGATGCTTGGCTGGTCGAAGCCATGGCTCGACCGCTTCCACTACGGACCGCTCGAATGGCTGTGGCGCAGCCTGGCGCGGTGGGAGATCCAGCCGATGCGGAAAGCAAATCTCCTCCCTGCCGCGTAGCGGTGGGGAGGGGGACCGTGGCGCGAAGCGACACGGTGGAGGGGCCATTCGAACGGTGCTGGCCCCTCCGTCGCGCCTCAGGGCGCGCCACCTCCCCATTGCTTCGCAACAGGGAGGATGAAGAAATCAAATCCGTCCGAATCCCTGGTTGGCGGCCTTCTTGCCGAAGCCGCCGGGCACGCCCGCGCGGCTCTGCAGCGGGTTGGTCGCCTTGTCGAACAGCTCGATCGTCCGGTTCCACAGGCGGCGAAGCTCGACCACGTCGGGGACCAGCTCGTCGGGGAAGCGGTGGGTCTCGATGCAGAAGCGCGCGGTCTGCTCGATCTTCTCGGCGACTGCCGCCAGCGGCTCGGCGCCGAACTGGCGCGATTCGCCCTTCAGCGTGTGGGAGGGGATGACCAGCGCGACGGTGTTCTGTTCGCGCATGGCCAGCTCGATGGAGGCGAGGCTCTTCGCCCCGTCCTCGCGAAAATAGCTCAGGATGCGGATGAAGCCCGGCCCAAGCTCGGACCGGCTCTTCTCGAAGTGCACCCAATCGATGATGTCCGAGCCGTCTTCCACTAGTTCATGCTCCCAGGCGCCTCTGGTCCAGGCGCGGTCCCACCCCGACTGCCTACCCCCGAAAGGGTAAAGGACCGGTTATTTTTCGGGCGGGCGAAAGACTTAACCCTTGTTGTGAAATGGGTTCTTCGGCGCCCGCATGGTGAGGCGCAGCGGCACCGGCCCGAGATTGAGGTCGCGCCGCATCGAGTTGAGCAAATAGCGTTCGTAGCTCGCTGGCAGCTGGTCGACCCGCGTCCCGAACACGACGAAGCTCGGCGGCCGGCTCTTCACCTGGGTGATGTAGCGGAGTTTGATCCGCTTGCCGCCGGGCGCGGGCGGCGGATTGGCTTCGATCGCCCGCTCGAACCAGCGGTTGAGCTCGCCGGTGGATACGCGGCGCGACCAGCTGTCACGGACTTCGAACGCCGCGCCCAGCAGCTGGTCGATCCCCTTGCCGGTCTTGCCCGAGACGGTGAGCAGCGGCACGCCCTTCAGCTGGCTGAGGCCCTCCTCCAGCGCCGCCTTGACGCCGTTGAACAGCGAGGAGGCGTTGTCGGCCACGTCCCATTTGTTGAGCGCGATGACCAGCGCGCGCCCTTCCTCCAGCACCTGGTCGGCGATGCGCAGGTCCTGCGATTCCAGCCCGCGCGTCGCGTCCAACAGCAGCACCACGACCTCGGCATGGTCGATCGCGCGCTTGGTGTCGAACGCCGACAGCTTCTCGAGCTTGTCCTCGACCTTGGCGCGCTTGCGGAGGCCGGCGGTGTCGACCAGCCGCACCGGCTTGGGGCCCTCTGGACTTGGCCATCGCCAGTCCATGCTAATGCTGTCGCGGGTGATCCCGGCCTCGGGCCCGGTGATCATCCGTTCCTCACCGAGCATCTTGTTGACCAGGGTCGACTTGCCCGCGTTGGGCCGCCCGACGATCGCCAGCTTCAGCGGCCCCTCGCCATGCTGGGCCTCCTCGGCCTCGGTCTCGAAATGCTCATGCTCGACGTGCGGCCGGATCACCTCGAACAGGTCGGCCAGTCCCTCGCCATGCTCGGCGCTGATCGCGATCGGCTCGCCCAGTCCCAGCGCATAGGCTTCAAGCGCGCCCTGCTGGCCATCCCGCCCTTCGGCCTTGTTGGCGGCAACGACGACCGGGGTCGCGTGGCCGCGCAGCCAGCGGGCGATCTCCTCGTCGAGCGGGGTCAGCCCCTCGCGCGCGTCGATCAGGAAGAGCGCGACATCCGCCTCCCGCACCGCTGCCTCGGTCTGGGCACGCATCCGCCCCGGCAGCGACTGTGGATCCTGGTCCTCGAACCCGGCGGTGTCCATCACCCGGAAGGTCAGATCGAACAGCCGCCCCTCCCCTTCGCGCCGGTCGCGGGTCACGCCGGGCCGGTCATCGACCAGCGCGACGCGCTTGCCGACCAGCCGGTTGAACAGCGTGGACTTGCCGACGTTGGGGCGGCCGACGATGGCGACGGTGGGAAGGGACATGGGGGGCCAGTGGCGGTTCAGCGGAGCGGGGTCAACATATCTCCTCCCCAGCATTTGCTGGGGCGGGGGACCGCCGAAGGCGGTGGAAGGGTTCTCGACGGTCGGGTTTGAAGATCCCCTCCGTCGGCCCGTTGGGCCGCCACCTCCCCTGCAAAGGCAGGGGAGGAGAACCAATTACCGATACGCGATCAGCCGCCCGCTGTCGGTCAGCAGGTAGAGCGTGTTGTTGGCCACCACCGGCTGGAAGCTGACTCCGTCGTCCAGGTCGACCTGGCTCTGGAAGCTGCCGTCGATCGGGTTGACGTTGACCAGGGCGCCGTTGGATCCGGCGACGATCAGCCGGTCGCCCGCCAGCACCGGGCCGGCATAGGTGATCGGGCCGACCTTGGTCTTGGCCTTCCGGTAACGGGGCAGCTGGTTGATCCAGCGGATCTTGCCGGTGGCGCGGCTGACCGCGACCAGTTGCGCCTTGTCGTTGACCGCGAACAGCCAGTCGCCCGCCACCCAGGGCGTCGAGATGCCGCCGAAATTGAGCTCCCAGATGCGCTGGCCGGAGAACAGGTCGAGCGCGACCATCCGGCCGCCCTGGCCGACGGCATAGACCACGCCGCCGTCGATCACCGGGTCGGCGTCGATGTCGCTCAGCGAGGCGACGCTGGTGGTGATCGAGGTTCGCGCCAGCGCGTCCTGCCACACCTGGCGGCCATTCTCATAGCGGTAGGCGTTGAGCTCTCCCGACGAGAATCCGGCAACCACCGTGCCCTGGCCGATCGCGGGGGCGGCCGCGCCCATGATCCCGGCGATCTCGACCGCGGCGGCGTTCGACCAGTTGGTCGATCCGTCGGCGGTCTTGAGCGAGTAGATCTGGTTGTCCTGGCTCATGACATAGACGGCGTCGCCGCCGATCGAGGGCTCGCCGCGCAGCGGGCCGCCCGGCTTGACCGTCCATACCGCCGAGCCGTCGGCGGCGTTTAGTGCGGCGACATAGCCGAGGCCGTTGGTGGCATAGACCTTCCCGCCGTCATAGGCGACGCCGCCGCCATAGACCGCGCTGGCATTCTCCCCGATCTCGCCGAACCGCGCCGACCAGACCGCCCGGCCGCTGTTGGCGTCGAACGCGCGAACCGTTCCGCCGGTATCGATGGTGAAGACCTTGCCTTCGGCGACGACCGGGCCGCCGCCCAGCCGCCGGTCCTTGTCGCTGCCGTCGATCGTGGCCGTCCAGGCGGTTCTGAGCGAGCTTCCCAGGGTCAGGTGACCGACCGACTTGCGCGCGTTGCCGCCCGACTGCGCCCAGCTGTCGTTGGTGGTCGCGGCCGGCAGGCTCATCGGGAGCTGGGCAGTCGCCGGGTCGATCTCGATGTCCAGCTCATTGGCCAGCACCGCGACCCGCTCGCCGGGAACGGTGATCTTTTCCTTCTTGTCGAAGATTCCGCTGACGGTGCTGCAACCTGCGATCAGCGAGGCCGAAACGAAAAGGATGGAAACGCGGGAGAAGTGACGCATGGAAGACATGTCCTAAAGGGCGGGTGTTGCGGCCGGATCGGCCGGCATGGAGGCGGAGGCGTCGACGCCGAGCGAGCCGGCGAGCTGCACGGCCCGGCCGCGGATGGTCTGGGGAACCTGCTTGTCGGCGGCGATCTGGGCGAACAGCCGGCCGGCGCCCATCCGGTCGCCCTTGGCCAGCATCGCCATCCCGGTCATCTCGCCGGCGGTGCCGAAGAAGGGCTTGCCGGGCTGCGCCAGCGGCGACAGGCGGGCGATCACCTCGTCGGGCTTCAGCTGGTCGAACTCGGTCAGGGTCAGGCGCACCGTCGCCAGGTCGCGATACGGCTGCGGCAGCCCCTCGTCGGCGGCCAGCTGGCGATAGAGGTCGATCGCCGTCTTGCGGTCGTTCTGCCGGAGCGCCACCGCCGCTCGCGCGAACTGGGCACTGGCGCGGGTCACGTCGACCGGGGAATCGCTCAATGGTGCAAGATCGGCCTCGGCGCCCTTGGCGTTGCCGCCGGTCAGCTTGTCAATCGCCGCGGACATGGTCTCGCTATCCTTCGCGGCCTGCTCCTGCTGCTGGCTCTGCCAGTAGAGATAGCCGCCGATCGCGGCGAGGAACAGCACGGCCGCCGCAACGATCCACGCGCCATAGGATTTGGCCATGTCGCGCATCTGGTCGCGACGCAAATTCTCATCGACTTCGCGGACGAAGGTTTCGGCCGGATCGGTTGGATTCGCCAAAGGGTCCTCAAAAATTACCGGCGGGGATCGCTTGCCTGCTTCTTCCCCACCCCGAATGAACAGAAGCTGGCGGCGCTCCGTCTAGCGCGGCGGGCGGGAAAGGCAAAGGGGTGACGGAGCTAATGACCGGAATGGGTGGAAAGCCGTCATTAGCGCCTAATGGCGATGGGATCTTTTGGCCGAAAGCGGACGGTCAGCTAACGGGCGAAATCGACGCTTTGCGAACATCAGCTGACTGCCCGAATTGAACTGCTCTACTCAGTTGATCGCAAAGTAGGCGCAAGGCGCTTTGAGCAACAAAACATGCTATAAGCGACTCATCGCAGGCATTCCTTCCTAAGTGAGCGGCCTGCGGCTGAGAGACGTGCGCTCCCGCTTGCAGCAGGAGACCGACGATGACCGCCGACACCATTCCCTCCGCATCCCGAGGATCGACCGATCGCTGGGAGAATGAAGGCGGGCCGGTGGCGCCGCGCCGGAAGCCCGAGCCGGACGAGCTGCAGGTTGAGTTGAAGCGGTACGGCATCGTACCGGTGCAGCTGACCGTCTTCGATTGGGGTGGCTATCGCTATTCCAATCCGAGCGACGCAATCGCCGCCGCCAAGCGATCGACTTTGTCGGGCCTGAAGCCGGTTCCGGCGCCGATTTAGGTAGGACCTCCGCGAACATGCGAACAACGAAGTCCACGGTCACCTTCCAATCTCCGTTCATCTTGAACGCCGATGCCGGCGAGTTGCCCGCCGGCAGCTATGACATCGAGATAGACGAAGAGGAGTTACTGGCCGCGGATCGGACCGGCCATCGCCGCATCGCCACCTATTTCTACGTAAATGGCCGGGGATCAACGAGGATGCTCGTGATTGATCCCGCCGAACTCGATGCAGCGCTGGAGCGGGATACGCGGCCGCTCAAAAATGCGGGGCGAAGGTGATTTCTCGCCTCCGCCCGGCACTGGCCTAGATGGTTTCGAGGTTCAGCGCGCAGGGCTGACGCTCCTTGGTGGTGCCGACGTCATAGGACAGACGCTGGCCGACCGTCGGGACGCTGTTATCTTCCCATGAGAAGGCGCTGCGCTCGAAGCGAAGCATGTCACC
>DASTCB010000187.1:0-11208 GCA_035711585.1 Sphingomicrobium sp. | reverse complement strand
GAGGTGAGGCGTGGGCCGACGATCAGACCGCCGGGCCGCCTGCCGCCAGCGCTGCCAGCAGCAGCAGGGCGACGATGTTGGTGATCTTGATCATCGGGTTCACGGCGGGGCCAGCCGTATCCTTGTACGGGTCGCCCACCGTGTCCCCGGTGACCGCGGCCTTGTGGGCTTCCGAGCCCTTGCCGCCATAATTGCCATCCTCGATATATTTCTTGGCATTGTCCCAGGCGCCGCCGCCCGAGGTCATCGAGATGGCGACGAACAGGCCCGAGACAATCACGCCAAGGAGCAGCGCTCCCAGGGTCGCGAAACCCTGCGCCTGGCCGGCGACAGCCGTGATCACAAAGTAAACCACAATCGGCGCCAGTACCGGCAGCAGCGACGGGACGATCATCTCCTTGATCGCCGCCTTGGTGACCAGGTCGACCGTGCGGGCGTAGTTGGGACGCGACGAGCCGTCCATGATCCCGCTGTTGGTGCGGAACTGTTCGCGAACGTCCTTGACCACATCGCCCGCCGCTCGACCGACCGCGGTCATCCCAAGCGCGCCGAACAGGTAAGGAAGCAGCGCGCCGAGCAGCAGTCCGACGATGACGAACGGGTTCTCGAGGCTGAAATCTACCTCAAGCCCCGGGAAGAACTCCCGCAGGTCGGTCGTATAGGCTGCAAACAGGACCAACGCGGCAAGGCCGGCCGAGCCGATCGCATAACCCTTCGTCACCGCTTTGGTGGTGTTGCCAACGGCGTCCAGCGCGTCGGTCTTGGCTCGAACGCTGTCATCGAGCCCCGACATTTCGGCGATGCCGCCGGCATTGTCGGTCACCGGGCCATAGGCGTCGAGTGCGACCACCATTCCAGCCAGCGCCAGCATCGAAGTTGCAGCGAAGGCGATCCCCATCAACCCGGCGAGTGCGTAAGCGACGATGATCCCGGCGCAGATCACCAGCGTCGGCAGGGCTGTCGATTCAAGGCTGATTGCCAAGCCCTGGATGACGTTGGTGCCGTGGCCGGTCTCCGATGCCTTGGCGATCGATTTCACCGGCCGAAAGTTGGTGCCGGTATAGTATTCGGTGATCCAGATGATGAGGCCGGTGATGATCAGGCCAAGCAGCATGCACCAGTAGAGGTTCATTCCTGTGAAGCTGCCCTCGCTAGAGGCGATCGGGGCATCAAGGTCACCAAGCGCGTAGCGGGTGGCAAAGAAGATCGCGATGGCGGAAATGACGGCGGTGACGCCGAAGCCCTTGTACATCGCGCCCATGATGCTCGAGCCCTTGCCGAGCCGGACGAAATAAGTGCCGATGATCGAGGCGACCACGCACACGCCGCCAATCAGCAGCGGCAGGCTCATCAGGGCGAGCAGGCCTTCGCCGGCGCCCTGCACGAGGAGCGCAGTCAAGACCATCGTAGCGCCGACCGTTACGACATAGGTTTCGAACAGGTCGGCGGCCATGCCGGCGCAGTCGCCGACATTGTCGCCGACGTTATCGGCGATGACTGCCGGGTTGCGGGGGTCGTCCTCTGGAATCCCGGCCTCGACCTTGCCGACCAGGTCGGCGCCGACGTCGGCGGCCTTGGTGAAAATACCGCCGCCAAGGCGGGCGAAGATCGAAATCAGCGAGGCACCGAAGGCCAGCGCGACCAATGCGTCGATGACGATCCGGTCATTGGGAGCGTAGCCCTCCACGAACACCAGCACATAAAAGAAAGCCGAGATCGCGAGCAGCGCCAGCCCGGCAACCAACATTCCGGTGATCGCACCGGCACGAAATGCCATGGTCAGGCCTTGCTGCAGGCCCGCCGAGGCGGCCTCGGCAGTGCGGACGTTGGCACGGACCGAGATGTTCATGCCAACGAAACCGGTCGCGCCCGACAGGATAGAACCGAGCACGAAGCCTGCCGCCGAAAGTGGGCCGAGAAAGGCGAAGACGATCGCGGCGACGACCACGCCGACGATGGTGATGGTGGTGTACTGGCGGCGCAGGTAGGCGGAGGCGCCTTCCTGGATGGCGCCGGCCACTTCGACCATGCGCTGGTTGCCCGACGAGGCGCGGAGCACCTGCTGGCTGGTAAGGATGCCGTAAAGCAGCGCGATAACGCCGCAGGCAATCGCGATAATGACCAGATTCATGAAGTGAAAATCCCCTGCTTGACACTCAAGCGGCCTCGTCGGGATAGCCCGGGCACCGCCGAACGGATGGGCAAGGTGTAACGGGGATTATGGCGGTGGCAACCCGCCTAATTCAGCACCGTGAAACAATTAGTTGACGAGCAGGGCAGTCGCCATGCCGGAGACCAGCCCCAGCACCGCAATGACCCACTGACGAGCGCTAAGCGCGATGTTCATAACCCAACTGCTCCGGCAGCGGCACTTCGCCGTCGACGTCGAAGAGCTGGACCCCCTCGCCTGCCGTCAGCGTGCCGACGCGTTGGAGGATGGTCCCGGGTGGTAAAGAAAGCCCTAACGGATCGTACTGGTCGGGCATTGCCGCCAGCAGCGCATAGTCGTCGCCGCCTGTTGCCGCCTTCAAGCGCGCGCGCCGGTCGGACCCGGTCTCGGCGATATAGGCTCTCGACAAGGGCAGGGCGTCGAAATCGACCTTCGCGCCACATTTGCTGGCTGCGCAGAGCCGCTCCAGGTCGAGCAGCAGGCCGTCCGAGACATCCATCATCGCGTTAGCATGGGGTGCAAGCATTTTGCCGGCGGCGAGCTGGGGCACCGGCCGGCGATAGGCCTCGACCAGCGGTCCCTCCGCCTCCTCGTCCTCGAATAACAGTTCAAGGCCCGCGGCGGCGTCGCCCAGCGTTCCAACCAGCCATAGGGCGTCGCCTGGCCGGCCGCCAGAACGCGGTGGAATGCGCTCCCCGCCGCGGCCGATTGCCGTGAGGCCCAGCACGCGGGGCGCGCCATCCGGCAGGGCGATGGTGTCCCCGCCGACCAGCGCGATCCCATAGGTTTCGCAGGCAGCCGCAATGCCGGACAGGAAGCGCTCGTCCCAATCGCTGTCATCACCGAGCGTGAAACCCATCAGCGCGGCGATCGGGTCGGCGCCCTTGGCGGCGAGATCGCTGAGGTTGACGGCAACCAGCTTCCAGCCGACCGAGGCAGGCGGGTCGGACGGAAGGAAGTGCACTCCTTCGGCGACCATGTCATGAGTCAGCACCAGGTCGCCGATCACCGCCGCATCGTCGTCCAGCCCGCGCGCCGCCGGGTCGGTCGCAAGCAGTCGAAGCCGGTCGATGAAGGCAAGCTCGCTGGTGCTCATGCCGCCACTATAGACCCGGTCGAGCCGCGGGTGGGAAGACTCAAGCGGCCGGCCTAGGCCTTTAGCCAGTGGCCCGCGCCTCCTTGGCGATGGCGTCGAGCAGGCCGTTGACGAAGCCCTTCTCGCGCTTGTCGTAAAAAGCCTCGGCGACATCGAGATACTCGTTGATCGCGGTTGCCACCGGCACGTCCTTCCTCGCCAGCAGCTCATAAGTGCCGACGCGCAGGATCGCCTTCATCGGCTTGTCGAGCCGCTCGAGACTCCAGCCTTCGGCCAGCCGCTTGGCGATCAGCGCATCGATCTCCTCGCGCCGCGCCAGCGTGCCCTCGACCAGGTCATCGAAGAAGCTGACTTCCGCCTCGGCATAGGTGTCACCCTCGATCGTCGCCCCCAGCCGATGGTTGTGGAACTCGTGCAACAGGCGGGCGGTGGGAGTGCCTTCCATTTCCTGCTGGTAAAGCGCCTGAACGGCGGCGAGCCGGGCGGCGGAGCGCGAGATGGAGCGAGTCATGTGGCGGCGGCCTGTAGCCGCTTAGCTTGCGAGGAGGAAGGGCTTCAGCGCCGCCGCGACCTTCTCCGGCGCTTCCCATGGTGCGAAATGGCCAATGCCTTTCAGCGGGAATACTTCGACGTCGTCGCCGATCTCCCCAATCCCTTCGAGCTGGATCGGGAGCAGCGCCTTGTCCTCGAGGCCCCAAACGACGCGCAACGGGACCTTGATCTTCGGGAATGCGCGAGGCACCCAGTCGGGCACATCCACCGTGATCCCCGGCGGCGGCACCACCATCTGCGATGCGCGATACCAGTTGAGCATGGCGGTCAATGCACCGCCGCGGCTCCACTGGTCGATATAGATTTGCCGCTCCTCGGCCGGGATGAGCGATGGATCGACATGGTTGCGGAAGCTCTTGTCGAAGAATGCCTCGAACCCGATCGCCTCGACGAATTTTTCGAAATCGGGATCGCGGAAGGCGCGCATATATTGCGAAGCGGCGCGCTGCGCGGCGTCCTCGATCAGGCTTTTCTGGAAGATCAGCGGATGGGGCGAATTGATGATCGCCAGCCGGCTTAGTCGAGGATCGCCCTTGATGGCCGCGGCCCAGGCGATCGCGCCGCCCCAGTCGTGGCCAACCAGCGCGAACCGTTCCAGCTCCAGCGCATCCGCCAGCGCGAAAATGTCCTCGATGAGCGTGTCGGCGGCATAGTCCGACACCTCCTGCGGCCGGTCGCTGTCGCCGAAGCCGCGCTGGTCGGGCATGACCAGTCGTAATCTGTCGCCCAGCAACGGCACCAGTTCGCGCCAGGTGCGGTGCGATTCCGGAAATCCGTGAAGCAGGATGACTGGCGGCGCATCCTCGGGACCCGCCAGCGCGACGTTCATCGTGATTCCGGTCGGAAGCGCGACCTTGCGCTGCTCGATCATGGATAAGTGACCGTCAGCGGCACCTCGGGCAGCGGGATGAACTCCTGCTCGTCGCCCGGCACCAAGGGGAAGCGGCCGGCCTTCCAGTCCTCCTTGGCCTGGTTGATCCGTTCGCGCGACGAGGAGACGAAATTCCAGAAGACATGGCGCTGGGTCGGGAAGGCTTCGCCGCCGAGCAGCATGACCCGCGCCGGCGTTTCGGCCCGAAGCGTCATCGGCTGGCCGGGGGCGAGGACATAGAGGGTGAAGGGCTCCAGCCGGTCGCCGTCGAGGCTTGCATCCCCCTCGGTCACCAGCACCGCCCGCTCATCGACCATCGCGTCGATCGGGATGCTCGATCCGCCTCCAAGCAATATGTCGGCATAGATGGTCTGGCTATGCTCGGTGACGCCGGCGGTCTTGCCCCACAGCGTGCCCATCAGCACCCGGGCCGATACGCCCTGATCCTCCACCAGTGGCAGGGCCGATCCATCGACATGTTCGAACGCCGGCTCGATCTCCTCCTTGCCGTCAGGCAATGCCAGCCAGGTCTGCATGCCATAGAGTGAGGGACCCTGGGCCCGCAGCGCCGACGGCGAGCGTTCCGAATGGACGATGCCGCGACCCGCAGTCATCAGGTTGATCGCGCCCGGCTCAATCACCTGATGGCTGCCAATGCTGTCACGATGCCCGATCGCCCCTTCGAACAAATAGGTGACGGTGGCGAGGTTGATGTGCGGATGCGGCCGGACGTCCATACCCTTGCCCGGCGGCAGTCGGGCGGGACCGAACTGGTCGACGAAGATGAACGGACCGACCATCCGGCGCGGCTTCGACGGCAGCGTCCGCCGCACCTTGAAGTCGCCGAGGTCATGGGTGACCGGTGTGATCGTTTCCATCAGCTTTCTCCCGGTGCGGTGGCCTTGATCGTCAACGCATGGACCCGCTCGCGCATCAGTTCGCCGAGCGCGGCATAGACTTTCCGTTGCCGCTCGATCCTGTTCAGTCCAGCGAATGCCGGGCTTTCGATGGTCAGCGCGAAATGGCTTTCCCCGCGCGGATCGTGGCCGGCGTGGCCGATATGCTGGTGGCTCTGGTCCTCCAGTTCGAGGCGGCCCGGCGACAGGGCAGCGGTCAGCCGTTGGATCATCTGGCGGGCGACGGGTCCGGTGGCAGGGTCGGGCATCGTTGCTATATAGAAGTGTTTGAGGACTAGGACACAAGTGGCGACGCGGCAGACCAAGTGGCACGGACGGGTAGAAGGCGGCGAAGCCCGTTGCTCCGTGCCCGGGTGCCGCGAGCAGGGCGAGTTCCGGGCGCCGTTGACCCCGTCGGATTTCGACGGTCCCGGCCGCTGGCGCCTGCTGTGCCTGGAGCATGTGCGGCTGCACAACGCCAAGTATAACTTCTTCGAAGGGATGAGCCCGGAGGAAATCGAGGCGGCGCAATCGCCGATCGCCGGCTGGGAGCGGGCGACTCGCGCCTTCGCCCATGTCGGGGCGGACTCGGGGCCGGCCTGGCGCGACTTTTCCGACCCGCTCGACGCGATCGCCGCGCGCTTCCGTCCAGAGGCGAGGCGCCGCGCGATCGACCGCTTCACCGGGAAGGAACGGCATGCGCTGCATGTCATGGGCCTCAAGGACGACACCGACCTGCACAAGGTGCGCAAGCGCTATTCGGAGCTGGTCCGGCACTACCATCCCGACCGCAACGGCGGCGACCGGTCGCATGAGCGCAAGCTCGGCGAAGTGATCGAGGCCTGGCAGGTATTGAAGGCGGCGCAGGCCTTCGCCTAGGACTGCCGGCGAAGCCGCGCCCAGCGCTCGGTCCAGCCGCCGTGGAACGATCCCCATTCCCAGATGGCGATCAGGATGAAGATGCCGGTCGCGGCCAGGTGAAGCGACAACGGCTGGGGATGGGCCAGATAGGCCCACAGGCCGAGGAGTGCGAACAGCATGAGGCCGGCGATGTGCGACAAGGGCCAGAAATGCTGGCCGCTGGTCATTCGCTTGAAGACCATGGTGCCGCCGATGAACAGCAGCGCGCCGCCGATCACCGCCGCAATGTAGAATGGCTCGAGATGGCCGGTTGGGTGGACGAGCACCTGTTCGTCTGTCACCGCAACGACGATGATCCCCGCGACAATCGGAATGTGCCCATAGGTATAGGCCTGGCGACCGATCAGCCCCGGCCGAGCGTCGTGCTCGATCAGCTCGCTGCCCCGCCGCGCCCCCACGTCGAAGTAGATCCACCACATGGCGACCGAGCCGATGAAGGCGCTGAGGAAGGCGAGCATGGCCGCGTCGCTTGGCGGCAGCTCGGCGAACGTCGCCCCGGTCATGATGATCCCCTCACCGAGCGCAATGATGATGAACAGGGCGCATCGTTCGGCCATGTGGGCGCCGCTGATCTGCCACTCCTGTGGGGTCGAGCGGCCGATCCCTGGCACATGGAAGAAGGTGAACGGCCCGGCATATTCGATCGCCAGCGCCGCGGTCCACCATAGCAGGCGGCGTATCGGATCGGGATCGAGCCCGCCGGCGATCCACAAGGGGGCGGCGGCAGTGAAGTACAGCGTCGCTCGCGCCATGTTGGTCGACGACCCTCGGCCGAAACCTTCCCTGGCCCAGGCGGTATAGGTGGTTCGCCCGACCTGGATGGCGACATAGGCCAGGGCGAAGGCCAGGCCGTACGGGCCGAAGGCGCCGGGAATGGCGCTCGACACCACCATGCTGAGCAGCATGACGGCCAGCAGCGTGAGCCGGACGGGAGTGCGGCCAGGGTCCAGCCAGTTGGTAGCCCAGGCGGTGTAGATCCACGCCCACCAGACGGCGAGGAACATGACCAACGCCTGCAATGCCCCCGCGACCGTGTGGTGGGCCAGCAAATAATGGGAGAGCTGCGTGACCGCGAACACGAACACCAGGTCGAAGAACAGCTCCAGCGGGCTGACGCTATGGTCGGCCTGCGCGCCAGCGTCGCGAAGATGGGAATGCCTGGGCATGGCCCAACAGGCCCGTTCCGCAGCCGAAACGCAAGTTTTAGGGTTCAGCTGATCTGAACCCTTTAGTCGCGGTCGGGCGCCCCGGGGGGGAAATAAGGGCGATAAGGTCGGGCGTCGTCCACGCAGCGCACGACGGGTGGAAGTGCGAGCAACTCGGCACGCAAGGCAGCAAGACGTGGAAAGTCCCGCGGGATCGGTTCCATCCAGTCGGCGTAGAACAGGGAAGGCGCCGCGGCACAGGTCACCAGCGATACGTGCGGCGGCAGCCAGTTGTCGGAAAGCCACCGCTCGAGCCAGGCGTAAGCCCGCTGCAGCATAGCCCTGCCGGCTCCGATCTCCGGTGCGAACGGCTCGTCCCTCAACCCGCCCGCAGCCGGATCGTCCTTGTCGACGAAATAGGCCGCCATCATCCGCTGCACATTGCCCATCACATAATGGTCGAACACGCGGTCGATCATCCGCGCTACCACCGCCTCGGCAGGATCGGCCGGGATCAGCGGGGCTGGGCCGGGGTGATGGACGGCAAGATATTCGATGATGGCGCTCGTCTCGACGACCACCGTGTCACCGTCCGTCAGCACCGGGAACTGGCCGGAAGGGTGGGCCTTGCCGGTGAAGCTTTCATACTTCGGCACCGACGGGTCGATTTCGCGAAAATCGAAGTCCGTTCCGTTCGCGTAGAGCGCGATCAGCGCCTTCCAAGTGTAGGACGAAAAGGGGTGACCATAGAGCGCGAGACCTGCCATTGGCTCAGCCGAAGGTGTCACCAGCTGCCCTCCGCCACCTTCTCCCGACGCTCAAGCTCGACCTCGCTGGGTTCCCTGGTCTCGAACGTTCCGGTTCGGACTTCACCGCCCGGTTCATAGGCTGTCAGCACCACGCCGGTCTTGGACACGAAGTGATCGACCAGCTTGAGCGCGCCGGGCTTCTCGGAACCGTCGAAGATGCGCTTCCCCTCGCCGAGCAGGACCGGGAAGGTCATCAGCACCAGCCGGTCGATCAGTCCGGCCGACACCAGCGGAACATAGAGGCTGCTGCTCCCCTGGATTAGCAGGTCGCGGCCATCGCTCCGCTTGAGCTCGGCGACCGCGCTGGCCGTGTCGCCCGAAAGGTGGTGGCTGTTGTCCCACTCCAAAGGCCCATCGGAATGGGTCAGCACATATTTGTTGATGCGCTGGAATTTCTCTCCGATCGGATTGTCCTGGTTGTAGGGCCAGTAAGCGGCGAAGATGTCGTAGGTCCGACGGCCCAGCAGCAGGTCGTACTCGCCCATGATGATCTGCTCGAACGGACCCATGTCGGCGTCCCAGAGCGGCTGCACCCAACCGCCGAAGCGGAAGTCGCTGGACGGGTCCTCCTCGGGCCCGCCCGGCGCCTGCATCACGCCGTCTAACGACACAAAGACGGCGCCGGTCAGCTTACGCATTGACCGGCTCGCCCCTCTCCGCCGCCTCGATCTTGGCGATGTCGATCTTGCGCATGGTCATCATCGCGTCGAACACGCGTTTACGGGCTGCCGGGTCGGAATTCTCCATCCCGCGCATCAACGCGCGCGGGACGATCTGCCAGGAAAAGCCCCAGCGGTCCTTGCACCAGCTGCATTCGCTTTCTTGGCCGCCGTTGTCGACGATCGCGTTCCAATATTTATCGGTTTCTTCTTGGTCGTCGGTGAAGACCTGGAAACTGACCGCCTCATTGGGCTTGAAATTGGGGCCGCCGTTAAGACCGACGAAGGCCTGTCCGAGAAGAGTGAAATCCACCGTCAGTTCATCGCCTTCCTTGCCGCCGGGATAGTCTCCCGCCGCCCGGTAAGGTTCGCCGACCTTGGTGTCCGGGAACACCGACGCGTAGAATTCCGCTGCCTTGCGGGCCTCGCCTTTGTCGAACCAAAGGCAGGTGACTAGCTTGTTGTTGGCCATATTGGCTCCTCCTATTCCTTGCCGACCAGGGCAAACTCGGCACCCTGCGGATCATGTCCAATGATGATGTGGTCGCCGCCGGGTACCGGCATCGGCCCCATGGCAATGTTCCCGCCGTTGGCCTTCACAGCCTCCGCGGCCTTCGCGATGGACGGTACCCGGATATAATAGCGCCAGCCGGCCGGCGCGCCCTGGACACAGCCGCTGACCGCGCCGATGGTCGTGCCCTGACGCGCGAAGAAGCGATATTCGCCATATTCGCCCATCGGCATGAACTCTTCCGAGGTCCAGCCGAACAGGTCGCCATAGAATTGGCGCGCGGCGACGGGGTCCGCGGTCGCCAGCTCGTTCCAGCTGACCCGCTGCTCCTCGGTCGGATGGAAGACATCGCTCTGCCCTTCCGCCTTCTCCGCCGGCGGGACCGGTTTCATCACGTAGAAGGGGTTGCCCTGCGGGTCGGCAACCATCGCGATCCGGCCCTGCGGGATGTCGAACGCCGGCATCAGCGCCTTGCCGCCCTTGGCTTCGATCTGCGCGACCGTGCCATCGACGTCGTTGGCGCCGATGTAGCCCATCCAGATTGGCCGTGCGCCGCGGTCAAGCTGCTGCTGCTTCAATCCGAACACGCCGCCCAGGCTGCCACCGTCGCTGCGATTAATGATCCGATAGTCCTGGTCGCCGGGCAGGCGGTCACCGATCGCCAGTCCCGGGATCACCGCCTCATAGAAGCGTTTCGCTCCCTCCGGGTCGATCGTCATCAGCTCATACCAGATATGGCTGCCCTGAAGCTTGCGCAGCCCATCGTTGGCGGCCGTGGGCGCCGCCTGCTCGAGAATCTCGGCCATTCATCACTCCCCTCAATTGCCCGTGAGGAAGGCGAGGGCGGACCTCGCTAGGAACGCCCCGCCATCATTTTGTCAGGCGTTCGCAGGCTCCCTGGGCTTGGCGGTGTCGAAGATCGGCTCGAACCCGCCCCAGAACATGCGCTGGCCGCTGAATGGCATCTCACCCTCGGGCTTCAGGCTCTCGTCCGACATGATCTTCTGCCAGGCCTGGTCCCGGGTGTCCTTGTCGGGCCACTCGATGAAGGAGAAAACGACCTTCTCCGCATCCTCGGCCTTTACCGCGCGATAGAAGTCGGTGACCTGGCCTTTCGGCACGTCATCGGACAGCGCTTCGACGACGCGGGTCGCGCCATGCCGGCGGAACACCTTGGCCATCTTCGCCGCGAGCTGCTGATAGGCTTCGGCCTTGCCTTCGGGCACCGGCACCACAAAGCCGTCGGTGTAATCGCCGCGCCCGCTGCCTTCCTCGACGATCGCGTCGAACCCGCCCATGATCATGCGCTTGCCGTCGAACGGCATGGTGTCGCCCATCTCCTGCATCCGGGGGTCGCTCATCATCTTGTTATTGGCGGCATCGCGCGCCTCCCGGTTGGGATATTCGAACCAGGAGAAAACCACTTTCTCATCGGGCTTGGCGTCGACCGCCTTGCGGAAGTCAGTGACCTTGCCTTCGGGCACATCGCTGTCCCAGGCCTCGAAATGACGTCCGACACCAATTTCCTGGAAGATCGGAGCGGCGTCCGCGGCGTGCTTGCGATAGGCTTCCTTGTTG
>DASTCB010000186.1:0-4503 GCA_035711585.1 Sphingomicrobium sp. | reverse complement strand
CTATCGCACCTATGACAGCGTCTGCGCCTTGCGCGCGGTGACCAGCGTCGACGGCATGACCGCCGACATCTACCCGTTCGACGCCGCCTTCCTGTCGCGCTGCGCGACGCGGATCATCAACGAGGTGAAGGGCATCAACCGCGTGGTCTACGACTATACGTCGAAGCCGCCCGGCACGATCGAATGGGAGTGAGAAAGACCGGCGATCAGTAAAGTTTCAGCGCCTCGGCCTCGGTCTGCTTGATCCAGCGGTCCTTGCAATCGGTGTAGGCATTGCTGTCGTTGGGATGCCTGGCAGCGCATTCGCGCTTCATGAGCTGATAGGCCTCCGCGACCGCGGGCCGGGCACGGAGATAATCGCGGAAGGCCAGGTGCCGGTGGATGCTATGGTCGCCCGCCGCATAGCAATGCAGATGGTAGCGGCGCACCCCGCTCTCGGCGTCGCTCAACGTGCAGAAGCGCCGCCCCTCCAGGCCATATTCCCCATGCCAGTCATAGCCCAGCCCTTCGATTTGCGGTCGCGCCCGCTCGAGCGTTTCAAGGTCGCGAGTGACCCCGACCAGGTCGATGATCGGCTTGGCGGCGATGCCGGGGATCGCGGTCGAACCGACATGGTGCATCTCGATGATCGCCGGCCAGACCGCCGCAAGGATGCGGGCTTCCTCCTGGCTGGCCTGCTCGGCCCATATCGGGTCGTGCGGGAGTAGCCGGACTGCATAGGGCGGCAGCATGCCCCTTTGTGATTGGAACAAGCGGTCGTTTCAAGACCGCAACGTGATCCGCCTGATCCAGGGCACGAGATGGAAACCGGCCATCAGCCAATACATTAGCGCCATTCCGGCCAGCGCCGGCGGGACGCCGGCCTGGCTGCACAGCAGCGCCGAGTGACTATCACCCGCCAGCATCGTCGCCAGACCCATCAGGGCAAAGACGGGCGCCGCGGCGAGGGCCAGCCAATCGGCGAGGCCTGACGAACGATGGAGGCGGCTCATGCCTTTTGCTCGGCGCTGAGCTTGCGGAAGGCCTCCTCTCCGGCTTCCGCCACCTCGGCCCACTTCTTGTCGTCCGCTTGGTCGGCGCCGTAGCTGTCGTGCCAGTTCCACCACTTATAGGTCGGCGTCTGCGGATAACCTTCGGGCGAATCCTCCCATTGCTCCTGGCGGCCGAGGGCGGTGATATCGAGATAGTTCCAGGTCCCGCCCATCTGCTCGTCGCCGCGATTGTCGATGAAATAGGTGCGGTAGATCTTCTCGCCGTCGCGGATGAAGGCGTTGGTGCCGTGCCATTCGTCGACGCCGAAATCCTGGTCGAAATCATCGGTGACGGTGAACCAGCGGATATGCTCCCAGCCCATGCGCTTCTTGAGGCCGGCGATGTCGACCTGCGGCGCGCGCGAGATGAAGGCGAGGCTGGTGTCGCGGGCGTTCAAGTGCGCGGGATGGGCGACCTGGTCGGCGACCATCGAGCAGCCGCGGCAACCATGGTCGGGCCAGCCGAACACGCCCGGCTCGTAGAAGGCGCGGTAGACGATCAGCTGGCGGCGGCCGCCGAACAGATCGAGCAGGCTCAATTTGCCGGCTGGACCGTCGAACGCATAGGATTTCTCGACGGCCAGCCACGGCATCCGCCGCCGCTCGGCGGCGAGCGCATCGCGTGCGCGGGTGACTTCCTTCTCCCGGACGAGCAGTCGCTGGCGAGCAGCTTGCCACTCCTTGGGCGAGACGATGGGCGGGGTAGCAAAGTTCAGTTCGGTCATGGTCGATCTCCCTCAGCCGAGGCGCTCGGCATATTCGGCTTTGAGACTCGTCCAATGGTCCCAGAAGGGCCGCGGCTCTTCGCCTTTCAGGCGCGCGGCGAGGACATCGAGATGGGCGTGCCAGCCGGCGCTGACGTTGAGCGCGGTCGAATGGTCGGGGATGCGGCGATGGGTGACGGTCAGTCGAACCATGTCGCCGACCGGCTCCAGATCGAAGGTGACGCCGCCGGTGCTGCCCCAGCTGATGCCCAGGCGGTAAGGCGGATCGAGCTCGGTGATCTCGCTGTTGAGCCGATGCTCGTCGCCGAATTCCGCGGGGCGGCTGCCGGGGGACTTGCTCAACTCATTGTTGCGCCAGACCAGCTCGAACGGCGCGCCGACGCGCATCTCCATCGCGCCCGCGGCCATCCACTGCCGGCGCAGGTCGCTCTCGGTGAGATAGGCCCAGACCCGGTCGATCGAGCCGGGCAGCAGCCGCTCGATGGTCAGCGTGGCGGGCTCGGAGATGGTGCCATAGGGGTCGGGGATCGCGACCTGGGTCATTCTTTGTCTCCTTGATGAGTGCGAGATTTGCGGGCCTCGGCCTTCCGCGCGTCGTCTTCTTTGAGCAGCCGTTCGAGAGCGTCGAGGCGACCGGTCCAGAAGCGCTCATAGTGGCGCAGCCACTGGTCGGCGCTGGCCAATGGCCCGGGCTCGAGAGTGCAGACATGGCTCCGGCCGCGAACCTCGCGGCGGATGAGCCCGGCCTCCTCGAGCACCTTCACATGCTTGGAGGCACCGGCGAAGCTCATCGCGAACGGCTCGGCCAGCTCGCCGACCGTCTTCTCGCCAAGCGCCAGGCTGGCGAGCATGCCGCGCCGGGTGGCGTCGCTCAGCGCGCGAAAGATCGTGTCCAATTGGGGCGAATCACGTTCAACCATGTGGTTGAATATGGGTGCGTCAATTCCCAATGTCAACCACTCGGTTGAATAACTATCGCATCGGCCCCGCGCCTACCGCCTAGTTGGGCCTGCGTGTCCAGTCTTTCCCTGATGGCGAGTGGGCCGCCCCGGCCCAATAACCGAGTGTCGCTGGGAGGAACGATATGGCCAACTGGATGTCGACGCCGTTGGGACTCGCGTTGCTCCTGGCTGCCTGGCCTGACGCCGCACGGGCGCAAGCCCCGGAAGCCGACACGACCGCCGCGTCGGCTTCGGCCGAACCGTCGAAAGACTGGGAGTTCGCAACCATCACCTATGTCTGGCTGGCGGGTGCACATGGCGATGTGGACGTGATCGGGCCGGTCGAGCCGGTCGGCCTAGACCTGTCCCTGGGCGACGTGATTCATGGCTTCAAGTTCGCATTCATGGGGGCTGCCGAAGCGCGCCGCGACCGGCTCGTGTTTCTTGGCGACCTCACCTTCATCCACCTCGAGTTCGACGAGGGCATCGACATTCGAGGCCAGGATTTCCTGGACGCCGAGCTGGACTCCCGAACCATCGACGTCACGGCGCTGGCCGGATATCGGATTGCCGACAAGGGTCCGGTCGTGGTCGACCTGTTGGGTGGAGCCCGCGCCAATTTCTTCAAGAATTCGCTGCAGCTCAGCGGACCCAACCGCGAAGCCGAGGGAAGCGTGTCGGAAACATGGTTCGACCCGCTGATCGCGGCGCGGATGAGGGTTCCGCTGGGCGGGAAGTGGGGGGCGTCGCTCTATGGCGACATCGGCGGCTTCGGCGTGGCATCGGACCTGACCTGGCAGGGCGTCGCCACCATCGACTTTGACATCAGCCGGAAATTTCGGCTCCAGGCCGGCTGGCGCTATTTCAAGGTCGACTACGACAAGGGCGATTTCCTCTACCGTGTCGCGCAGTCTGGTCTCCTCCTGGCGGTTCGCTATCAATTCTAGGCAATTGAGTATCCGCCCGTCGCACAGAGCGGGCTTTCGCGCCCCGGGCTTGCGCTTCACTGGCCGAAGCTGCACCCATCGCAGGAGCGAGGGGGCTGGGGATGGCGACAATCGAGGCAGAGACACCGCGCACCGGCAAATCGCCTGCCTTCGTGATTGGCGCATCGTCGCTCGGCACCATTTTCGAATGGTATGACTTCTACCTCTACGGCCTGCTCGCGACGATCATCTCGGCGCAGTTCTTTTCCGGCGTCAACGAGACCACCGGCTTCATCCTGGCGCTGGCCGCCTTCGCCGCCGGCTTCGCGGTGCGGCCGTTCGGGGCGATCTTGTTCGGGCGGATCGGTGACCTGGTCGGTCGCAAGAACACCTTCCTCGTCACCATGGGCATCATGGGCCTGTCGACCTTCCTGGTCGGGCTGCTGCCAAGCTACGCCTCGATCGGGGTCGCTGCGCCGATTCTGCTTGTCGCGCTTCGACTGCTCCAGGGCCTGGCGCTGGGCGGCGAATATGGCGGCGCGGCGACCTATGTCGCCGAGCATGCGCCGGAAGGGAAGCGCGGGCTCTACACCAGCTTCATTCAGACCACCGCGACATTGGGCCTGTTCGCGGCGCTGCTGGTGGTGATCGGCATCCGCACCGCAATGGGCGAGGAGGCTTTCGCCGACTGGGGCTGGCGGATCCCGTTCCTGATTTCGATCTTGCTGCTGGCCCTTTCGCTGTGGATTCGCCTGCAGCTCGAGGAAAGCCCGGTGTTCCGCGAGATGAAGGAAGCGGGCGAGGGATCGAAGGCGCCGCTGACCGAGGCGTTCGCGAAATGGGCGAACCTCAGACTGGTCCTGATCGCGCTGGTCGGGGC
>DASTCB010000185.1:0-9344 GCA_035711585.1 Sphingomicrobium sp. | reverse complement strand
CCGTGGCAGATGGAAGGCCATATGTATTTCTTCGTCGGGCTGGCCGCGCTGACCCTGGTCTGTGACTGGCGCCCGATCGCGGTCGCGGTCGGCGTGATCGCCGTCCACCATGTGCTGCTCAGCTATGTCGCTCCCGAATGGATATTCATCGGATCGGGCGACCTGGTGCGCGTGATGGTCCATGCCTTGGCCGTGTCGATGGTGCTCGGCGTGCTCGGACCGATGATGGTCCACATGGGCAAATTGTTCGTCGAACAGGCCGAGGCGCGGGAGGCCAGCGAGAAATCGGCGCAGTCGGCCACAGTCGCTCTGGAGACCGCCCGCGATGCCCTCGATCAGGTCGACGAGGAACGCGAAAAGCGCCTGCTAATCGAACGCCGGGGGATGGCCGATGCCCGCCGGGAGGAACTGCTGTCGCTGGCCGGGGCGTTCGAAAGCTCGGTCGCCAAGATCGTCCAGTCGGTCGGTTCGGCAGCGGAGCAGCTGGAGCATGCAGCCGGCAGCATGCACCGCTTCGCCCATACCGCCGGCGAGCAGTCGGCGAGCGCGGCGCGCGAGGCGGAGGATGCCTCGCAAAGCGCGATGCGTGTCTCGGCCAGCGTCAGCGACCTGTCGAAGTCGATTCTCAGCATCGCCGCCACCGCCGACCAGCAGGCCCAGCTCGGAGTCGCCGCGCGCGGCGCGTCTGACACCGGCGAGGAAGTGATCCGGGCGCTGGCCGAGCAGGCGGCCAATATCGACGCTTTCGTCGGCCTGATCCAGGGCGTCGCCTCCCAGACCAACATGCTTGCGTTGAATGCCACCATCGAGGCGGTCCGGGCCGGCGATGCCGGACGGGGCTTCGGTGTGGTCGCCGCCGAGGTCAAGGCACTGGCCAACAAGGCCCACGAGGCCAGCGGCCAGATTAATCAGATCGTGTCGGGAATCAGCTCCGGCGCTGCCCAGGCCGACGATGTGATCGGCCAGGTGTCGCGCGCCATGGTCGAGCTGGAGGAAGCCGCAACCAAGATGCGCGGCGTGATCGGCGATCAGTCGAGCGTCGCGACGCTGATCGAGCAGAGCGCCGTCGACAGCGCCGCCGGTGCTACCCAGATTGCCCAGCGGATCGGCGAGGTCGCCAAGGCCGCGGGCGAGGCAGTGCAATTCTCCGATGAGATCAAGGCCTCGGCCAGCGGCCTGACCAAGATCGCCCAGGGGCTGAAGTCGGCGACCGATGAATTCCTGTCGCAGCTGCGGGCTGCATAAGGGAACGCACCTGAATCTTGCGCGCTGTAGCTCTCCGAAGGGAGTTGCTTATGCTTGCCAAGATTTTGGGCGCCATCGCCGGCAAGAAGATCGCCGGGCGCAACAACAAGGTCAGCGGCGCGCTGATTGGCGCCGCAGTCCCGGTGATTGCCCGGCGCGGACTTGGGCCCCTCGGGCTGGCGCTGGCCGCCGGCTGGGGCGCGAAGAAGCTGATCGACTATAGCCGCGGCCGCAAGGCAGCCGAGAGCCGTCGCCGCAATCGCGCGTCGGCCTGATTTGGGCTTATGAGGTCAGGCCTCGGCGTCTTCGCCGGGGCCTTTCTCCCTGGTCCCGTCCGCGCCCTCATAATAAGGCTCGACCTTGCCCTTGAGGGTCATGGTCATCGGATTGCCATGACGGTCGCGGCTGCGGCCGACCGCCATTTTGATCCACCCTTCCGAGATGCAATATTCCTCGACATTGGTCTTTTCGGCGCCCTTGAAGCGGATGCCGACGCCGTGGCGGAGCACCTCGTCGTCGAAAAAGGGGCTGCGCGGGTCGAGCGACAGCCGGTCGGGGAGCGGTTTCTTCTCTTCAGCCATGGTGCGCGCCCTAGCCCCGGGCCACCGCCGCGGTCAACGCGAAGCCTGCGATCAGGGCCGCGCCGTGGCGAACTCCAGCGCCTGGATGGTGACCGCGGGCGTGGGCGCGCGCTGGACTCGTCCTTCGACCCGACCATGGCTGCAAGTCCAGGTGAAGCGCCCCTCCATCGCCGATAGCGGCCTGACCGGTTCGATTGCGGTGCATTCGCCAACCTCGGCCTTCACGCCGGAGATCAGCTTGGCCCAGGCCGCGGCGTCGCGGTCCATCAGCATATTGTTGGCAAGCGGCGCCGACCCGATGTCTCCGCTGCGCCAAACGGCGCGCGCCGCCTCATAAGCGCTCGTCAAGCCGGCGCTGACGGCAAGCGGATGATCCTTGAGCGCGCCCGCCTTGTTGAGCGCCAGCAGCGCGCGAGCGGCGGGGAGAGCCGGAGCGCCATAGGTTCGATTGGAAAAGGCGAAAATGCCGACGCCCTTGTCGGGCAGCAGCATGACGTAGGAGCCATAGCCGGGATAGCCACCGCCGTGGCTGACAATTCGGCCGAGGTCGCAGTCATCGGCGACGCCCCAGCCCATGCCATAGGCGACGGCCTGCCGGCATGGAGCTCCGCCAATGGCCGGGTTGCGGTTCTGCCCGCCCGCGAAATTGGAGCCGGTGACAATCTCGCGCACCGTCGAGCGGCGCACCGGACCGCTGTCGGGACCGTCCCGCGCCGGCCAGGCCGACAGGAGAAAGGCAACCCATCGGGCATAATCCTGGACGCTGGTTTCGACCCCGCCCATCGCGCCGAACGCGCCATCCCTCATGTCCGGTTCGCGGACCCACTGGTTGTCCTGCCAGCGATAGCCGATGGCACGCCTCGCGATCGGCGATTTGAAGATGTCATAGCCCGTCGAGGCCATTCCGAGCGGGACCATCAGTTGGGTGCGAATATAATCCTGATAGGGCTGGCCCGAGACGTTGCTGACGATCCGGCCGAGCAGCGCATAGCCGAGGTTGGAATATTCCATGGCAAGGCCCGGCGTACGCGAAAAGGGAACGCCCTTTTTGAGCATCGCGGTGAACTGGTCCTCGGTCAGCACCTGCTGCCGATCGCCCCAGGGATTGTCCTCGATCATCCCCGCCGTGTGGTTGAGCAGGTCGCGGACGCGGATCTTGGGGCTGTCGCCGGTCGGGTAGGTCCACCCCTTGAGCTCTGGCACATAATGTTCGGCCGGATCGTCGAGCCGGACCTTGCCCTCGTCGCGGAGCTTGAGGATCGCCAGGGCGGTAAATGCCTTGGACATGGAGGCAATGCGGAACAGGCTGTCGGGCCGAACCGGAGCATTGGCGGCTGGATCGAGAACGCCGAGGCTGCGAACATGGATCGGCTGTCCATCGGCGACGATCCCGTAGACCAGGCCGGGAGCGTGGGCGGAAAGTCGCCAGTCCGCGAAGATCCGGTCGATTTCGGCAAGCGTGGCGGGGTCGATTGCTGCGGCTCGAGCCGCGGCCGTCGCCGGCTGGGCAGCGACATCGGTAGAAAGGGGCGAGAGGCCGAGGACGGCCAGCCCGATCACAACGGCCTTGGTCATTCCCACCCCCCAGCTGATCCGTCAGGACGCTAGGCTCGCCTTGCCGCCGCCGTCAATTGACCGGCTTTCGACGAACGGCGGGAGGGCCGCATTGTCATCGTCCTGCAACGCCTTAATGTCCCGCCCGATTTTCCTGTCCGGTGGGGTCTCTTCAATGCGCATGATTTCGCTTCTCCTGTCCTGTTCCCTGTTCGCCGCGGCGTCGGCCATCGCCCAGCCGGCGCCGACCCCTCCGGCTCCGCCGCCACCGCCCGAGCCCGGCCAGGCCTCGCCGATCATGCAGCCGCAACCTCCAGGCATCGCCCCGGCGCCCGGCGCCGCGGAAAAGAAGGAGGAGAAATGGGACGTCAATGCGCGCCACGGAGCTGGGCGCGAGGTGGCGATCGACACACGGCGCGGCACCTGGATGTCGCTGGATGTGTCGCCCGACGGCCGGGAGATCGCCTTCGACCTCTTGGGCGACCTCTATGTCATGCCGATCGAGGGCGGCGAGGCGCGCGCCATCGCGACCGGCCACGCCTGGGACATGCAGCCGCGCTATTCGCCCGACGGGCAGGAGATCGCCTTCACCTCCGACCGTGGCGGCGGCGACAATATCTGGGCGATCCGCCGCGACGGTTCCGCCCCGCGTCAGGTCACCAAGGAAGATTTCCGCCTGTTGAACCAGGCGGACTGGACTCCGGACGGCAACTTCATCGTCGCCCGCAAGCATTTCACCTCGGCACGCTCATTGGGCGCGGGCGAAATGTGGCTCTACCACCGCACCGGCAACGCCAAGGGCGGCGGCGTGCAGATGACCAAGGCCCGCACCAAGCAGAAGGACACCAACGAGCCGGTATTCTCGCCCGACGGACGCTACCTCTATTTCTCCGATGACGCGACGCCGGGCGACATTTTCCAATATTCCAAGGACGTCAATGGACAGATTTATGTAATCCAGCGGCTCGACCGGCAGACCGGCGAGATCGAGACGCTGGTCGAGGGGCCGGGCGGCGCCATCCGTCCCACTCCCTCGCCCGATGGCAAGAGCTTGGCCTTCATCCGGCGCGTCCGGTACAAGTCGACCCTGATGCTGATGGACCTTGCGTCTGGCCGCATCACCCCGCTGACCGATATTCTTGACCGCGACATGCAGGAGACCTGGGCGGTCCACGGTGTCTATCCGGGGATCAGCTGGACGCCGGATGGCACGTCGATCGTCTTCTGGGCCAAGGGCGGGATCCACCGCGTCGATGTCGCCACGAATGAAGTGCGCGAAATCCCCTTCCATGTGGCGGGCACGCGCTGGGTCGAGAATGCGGTGCGCCAGCCGCACGAGGTGGCGCCGGCCAGCTTCAAGACGAAGATGGTGCGCTTCGCCCAGAAAAGCCCGGACGGGTCGCGCATCGTCTATGAGGCGCTCGGCAATCTGTGGATCGCCAACGGCGACGGCAGCAATGCCCGCCGCCTGACCCGCGGCGGCGATTTCGAATCCTATCCGACCTTTTCCCGCGACGGGCGCAGCATCGCCTATGTCGCCTGGGACGACGACAAGGCGGGGCGGATCAAGCTGGTCGGCGTCAATGGCGGCGAAGGACGTACCGTGACTCCCGAGCCGGGCCATTATGTCGAGCCGGCCTTTTCGCCGGACGGCAGGCTGCTCACCTACCGCAAGTCCAAGGACGGCTTCCTCAACACCCCGCTCTATGGCCGAGATCCGGGCCTCTATGTCGTGCCGGTCGCTGGCGGCGAGCCCAGGCGGGTCTCCAAGAAGGGCCGGCAACCGATGTTCGGCGCGACCAGCGACCGCATCTTCTTCACCGACACGGGCGAGGAGGAGAAACGGCTGCTGAAGTCGGTCACCATCCATGGAACCGAGGAAGTCACCCACCTCATTTCGCCGAACGCCGCCGACTTCGCTTTGTCACCCGACGAGCAGTTCATCGCCTGGACCGAGCGTTACCAGGCCTATGTCATGCCCTTCGTCCGCTCGGGCCGGTCGATCGAGATCGCCCCGGACACCAAGGCGCTGCCCGCATCCAGGGTCAGCGCCGATGCCGGCGACTGGATCCATTTCTCCGGCGACGGCCGCACGCTCTACTGGAGCCAGGGGCCCAACCTCTACGGCCTCAACCTCGGCGCGTCGGGCGCCTTCGCCGGCGGCAAGCTGGGCGTGGCGCCCCAGGTCGCCGAGCTGGGCGTCACCGCCGCCCAGGCAATTCCTACAGGCCGCCTCGCCCTGACTGGTGCTCGCATCGTCACCATGAACGGCGACGAGGTGATTGAGAACGGCACGGTGCTGATCGAGGGCGACCGTATCGTCGCCGTCGGACCGACCGCCGCGGTCAGCTATCCGGCCGGAACGCGCACCGTCGACGTCAGCGGCAAGACCATCATCCCCGGCCTGATCGACGCCCACTGGCACGGATCGATGGGCAACGAGCTGATCATCCCCAAGCAGAACTGGTTCCACGCCGCCGCGCTGGGTTACGGGGTGACCACGGTCCACGATCCCAGCAACGACACGTTCGAGATTTTCGCAGCCAGCGAATATCAGAAGGCGGGCAAGATCCTTGGGCCCCGCATCTTCTCGACCGGGACGATCGTCTATGGCGCGACCACGCCGTTCACCGCCGAGATCAACAGCCTCGACGACGCCCGCTCGCACCTCAGGCGGCTCAAGGCCTCGGGCGCCTGGTCGGTCAAGAGCTACAACCAGCCGCGGCGCGAGCAGCGGCAGATGATCATCCAGGCAGCGCGCGAGCTCGGCATGGAAGTGGTGCCGGAGGGCGGCTCGCTGTTCGAGCATAATATGACGATGATCGCCGACGGCCATACGACCATCGAGCATTCGCTGCCCGTCGCCAACATCTACGACGACGTGCTGCAGTTCTGGCGCGGGTCCGGCACCGCCTACACGCCGACCCTGGTGGTCGCCTACGGCGGCGCCTTCGGCGAGAATTACTGGTACCAGCACACGGAGGTGTGGAAGGAGCCGATCCTCGCCAAATGGACGCCGCGGCCGTTGATTGACGCCCGGTCGCGGCGGCCGGTGATGAACCCGCCCGAAGAGGACAATGTCATCGACATCTCCCGCGTGGCGAAGCAGGTCAGCGAGCTCGGTGTTCCGGTATCGATCGGCGCCCATGGCCAGCGCGAGGGCCTGGGGGCTCACTGGGACATGTGGATGTTCCAGATCGGCGGGATGAGCAATTTCGAGGCGCTGAAAGCCGGCACGATCAACCCGGCGCGGGCCTTGGGCCTCGACCGCGACCTCGGCAGCATCGAGCCGGGCAAGCTGGCCGACCTGGTCATCCTCGACGCCAACCCGCTCGAGAATATCCGCAACTCGACCAGCATCAGCATGACGATGCAGGGCGGGCGGCTGTTCGACAGCAACCTGCAGATCGTCGCCGGCGGCCAGGGCGGGTTCAAGCCATTCTGGTTCCACGAGCAGGCTGGCGGGGCGTATACGGCGGGGGCGACGGTGGGGCTGCCGGGGGAAGCGCATTCGGAGGATTGATCCGTCGATGGCCCGGAACAATCGGCACACCACGCTTCCGCCGCCCTACCTCAAGCGGATCTGGATCGACGATGAGCAGATTCCGGACCGCGAGGCCTATCCCTTCTGCCTGCCGATGTTCCGCGAGCCCGGTTTCGAGCTCAGCTTCGACACTCCGGTTACCATCATTGTCGGCGAGAATGGCACCGGCAAATCCACCTTGCTCGAAGGGATCGCGGTGCTGGCCGGTTTCGACGAGGCCGGCGGCGGACCGGGTTATCGGCCCGTCGACCACAGCCGCGCCTTGGAAGAGAATGGCGGGCTGCTGGAGCGGGCCATGAAGTCCGCCTGGCTTCCCAAGGTTGGCCGCGGCTGGTTCTTCAGGGCCGAAAGCTTCTTCTCGGTCGCCCGCTATCTCGACGAGGCCGCACGCGAGCCCTTGGGCGGGCCGCCGCCCGACTTCCTGTCCCACTCGCATGGCGAAGGGTTCATGCGCTTCTTCGAGGAGCGCTGCCAGCAGCCTGGCATCTTCATTTTTGACGAGCCGGAATCGGCGCTGTCGATGGCCCGTCAGTTCGACTTCCTGAAGCTGCTTCGACGGATGCAGGATGCCGGCAACAGCCAGGTGATCATGGCGACCCATGCGCCGATCCTGATGGCCCTGCCCGAGGCCCGGCTGCTGCGGCTGGAGAAATACGGGCTGAGGCCGGTGGCGCTTGAGGACACCGACCATTACCGCATGATGCGCGAGTTCATCCTCGACCCGCACGGCACGGTCGACACGATGATCTGGTCCTGATTGGTCCAGTCAGGGCTTGGCGCCAGCCGCCTCGTCGGCAGTCATCACCACGGCGAAGCGGAACATTGCCGGCCGCGCAGGATCGACATCGACCCTGACGGCGCGATGGTCGGGCCAGCCCGGGACCATCAGCCTGGTGATGTTCAGCCCAATCGTCGTGCCGGCGTCGATGTTCGTCCGCCGGTAAGGAGTGTCGATGGTCAGCCGGTGGCTGTCACCGTTCACGACCAGCACCTGACCGGCAAAGCTCGCCGCCTCTTCGCCAATCACGCTGCGCAACCAGTCGAGCGGGCCATTTTCGTAGACCGGCGCACTCGAAATCCATGGGTCGGCCTGAAAGGCCAGCACGACGGCCGGTGATTTGGCCTCTCGCGCGGCCGCAAAGGCTTCCCTGATCCACCGCTCGCCAGCCTCGCTTCGAGCAATGGAGTCAGCCGCCATGGCGGGGTTCCGAACAAGGCCGTTGTGCGGGCCGATGACATGGACCGTCGCGAAGACGATATTCTCCTTTGACCAGCGTGCATTTTCCGGCAGCCCCGGCTGACGGACCACCGCCAGCGGCTTGCCGCCAAGGCTCATTGGGCCGGCAAAGAATATGCGCCTAAGTGCGGCGAGACGTTCCAGCGGATTGAAGCGTCCTGCCGTATCCACGCCGCAATCCGCCCAGTCATTGTCGCCCGGCGTCAGGATCAGCGGCATCGCAAGCCGCCCAAGGAGTTCGACCTGCTCACGGTAGGCCTCGTCGCCGCAGCTGGTATAGCCTTTGAAATCGCCGACATGGATCGTGAAATCGGGGTGCTCGTGATTGATGACCTCGATCAAACCTTCGATCCGCGGCCTATCCCGCGGCAACATATAGGCCGTGTCCCCGAATGCGACGAAGCTGACGGCTTTCGCACTCGCCACGGTCGCCGTTGCTGCGAAGATCAGGCCAAGCAGAAGTTTCATGGTCACGCGCCTCCCCCGTCTTCATAGCCAAGCGTCCCACGGACCCAATCCGCTGTTCGACAAACGGCCTGCCAGTGACGGCTTCACACACCAGACAAGGGAAGTGCGGCGACGGCCCCAGTTGCCCGAAACCCCGTCCCGCACTAAGCGGCGGGGCGATGAGCGATAAACCCTCTTCCCGCCGCAACCGGCCGGCGCTGGCGCTGCATGTGCCGGAGCCGAAGTTCCGGCCCGGCGACACCCCCGACTTTTCGACGATCAAGGTGCCCGCCGCGGGCCAGGCGCCGCGGCCCGATGTTGCGGTCGACGCGGAGGAGACTTTTCCGCTTTGCACCCATTTGGTCCGGGTGCTCGACGATGTGGGCAAGGCGGTCGGGCCGTGGGACCCCAAGCTCGACGCCGACACGCTGCGCAAGATGCTCAAGGACATGAAGACGGTTCGCGTGTTCGACGACCGCATGTACCGCGCCCAGCGGCAGGGCAAGACCAGCTTCTACATGAAGTGCACCGGGGAAGAGGCGATCGCGGTCGCCGCGGCCACCGCGATGGACCCCGAGGACATGCACTTCCCGACCTATCGTCAGCAGGGGCTGCTCGTCGCGCGCGGCTATCCGCTGGTGACGATGATGTGCCAGATCTATTCGAACAAGGGCGACCCGGTGAAGGGCCGCCAGCTGCCGATCATGTATTCGGACAAGAAGCACGGCTTCTTCTC
>DASTCB010000184.1:0-2155 GCA_035711585.1 Sphingomicrobium sp. | reverse complement strand
GGGAGCCGATGTCACCCGGCCGGCGATGCTCGCCTATTCCGACGTGCGCGCAGCGTGGAAGGAATATCTGGCCAAGCACAACAAGGGCCGACCCTATGTGCTGATCGGCCACAGCCAGGGCTCGCTGATGCTCCAGCAGCTCATCGCCAACGAGATCGAGGGCAAGCCTAAAGCGAAGCGGATGAATCTGGCGATCATCCCTGGCTTCAACCTGCTGGTGCCCCAGGGCAAGCTGGTCGGCGGCACCCTCAAGCAGACGCCGGTCTGCTCGCGGCCCGGCCAGACCGGGTGCGTGCTGACCTGGGTCAGCTTCCGCGAGAGGAACGCCCCGCCGGCCGGGGCCATCTTCGGCGTCGCCGACAAGCCCGGCATGACCGTCGCCTGCACCAATCCCGCGAAGCCAGGGGGGACCGGCTGGGTCAGCCTCGACAGCTATTGGAACGCGCGATCCGGCCTGCCCGTCCCCGGCGGCCCGATCACCTGGTCGAGCGAAGGCCCGCCGCCGTCCCAGTTCGTCCGAACCGAGGGGCTGGTCTCGGCCCGCTGCGTGTCGGACGGCCCGCGGGGATATCTCTCGATCCGAACCAATGCCGACCCCGCCGACAAACGCACCGACCGCGTCGGCGGAGAGGTGGCCGTGCTCGGCATGTTCATTCCCGGATGGGGAATGCACCTCGCCGACATGAGCGCGCCGATGGGCGACATGATTCGGCAGGTTTCCGCGCTAAACGGGGCAAAATCCGCGACCGGCCAGCCGCGCTGACGTCACTTTTCGACCGGCGAGGGTTGCCGCCCGACTCCCGCCTTGGTTAATGCGGGGGCGATGGAGTCATCTTCCTTCGACCATCCCTACCGCGGCGGATTCACTGGCAAGGAGCATCGCTTCGCGCTGACCGTCTATTTCGAGGACACCGACACGGCCGGGATCGTCTACTACGCCAACTATCTGAAATATATGGAGCGGGCCCGCTCCGACATGCTGCGGGCGGTCGGCATCGACCAACGCGCCGCGCACGAGGCCGGCGAAGGAGTCTATGCCGTGGCGGAGGTCAACATCCGTTACCGCCGTCCGGCCCGGCTGGGAGATGATCTTCTGGTCGTTTCGACCGTTGAAACAGTCCGGGCGGCCAGCGTTGCCATTCATCAACGAGTCATGCGGGGGTCGGAAACATTGGCGGATGCTTGCGTCACCGCCGCCTTCCTCGATCCGCAGGACCGGCCCAAGCGGCAACCGCGCGCCTGGGTCGAGCAGTTCAAAGCCATAAGCGAGCAAAATGCCTGAACTTTCCACCAATCCCATGTCGCCGCTGCACCTGTTCCTGCAGGCGGACTTCGTCGTCCAGGCCGTCATGCTCGGCCTGCTGCTGGCCAGCATCTGGACCTGGGCGATCATCTTCACCCACACGATCCGATTGAAGCGGATCAACCGGAAGACCGACCGGTTCGAAAGCGAATTCTGGGCGACCCAGGACATTGACGCCTTTCACCGCGTACGCGGTTCGGAGAGCTTGCCGATCGCGGTCGTCATGTCAGCAGCGATGGACGAATGGCGCCGCTCCACCAAGACCGCCCAGGTCGATCGGGCCGGGACCCGCGAGCGACTCGCCAGCCGGATGAATGCGGCCGTCGCCGCCGAGCTGGACCGGCTCACCGACCGACTCAACATCCTCGCCACGGTCGGATCGGTCGCGCCCTTCGTCGGCCTGTTCGGCACGGTGTGGGGAATCATGCGCAGCTTCACCAATATCGCCGCCGCCAACAACACATCGCTGGCCGTGGTCGCGCCGGGCATCGCCGAGGCATTGTTCGCAACCGCGATCGGCCTGTTCGCGGCCATCCCGGCGGTGATCGCCTACAACCGGCTGACCCATGGCCTCGATCGGCTGGAGGCCAAATTGAGCCGCTTCGCCGACCGCTTCCATGCGACGCTGAGCCGCGAGCTCGAAGTGGAGGCGGCATCGGGTCACTGATGGGCGCCAATCTTCCCTCCTCCTCTCGCCATGGCCGCCGCCGCGCGCCGATGTCGGAGATCAACGTGACGCCGCTGGTCGACGTCATGCTGGTGCTGCTGATCATCTTCATGGTCACCGCGCCGCTGCTGGTGGCGGGCGTTCCGATCGACCTGCCCGAAAGCCGCGCCGGAGCGCTCGACCAG
>DASTCB010000183.1:0-11609 GCA_035711585.1 Sphingomicrobium sp. | reverse complement strand
GAACCGGCGACATTGCCGACGCGCAAGGCGCCTTTCGACCCGAACAGTTCGACCCTCTGGTCGTAGCCATAGCCAGTCCGCCGGCTGTTGCTGATCAGGCAAAGCACGCCGCTTGCGCTCCTAAGTATCAGCTTCGCGGTGTCGATGTCTCCGAGCTCGCCGATATTGGGATCGATGAGGCAGGCGCCCGCCGCGTAGAGTTCCACGAACTCTTCCCCGACGAGCCACCGCGCCGTGTCGAAGTCGTGGATGGTGAAATCCTTGAACAAGCCGCCGCTTCGCGGAATGAAATCCAGGCGAGGCGACGCCGGGTCGTGGTTGATAATGTGGAGCGTCTCGAGGTTCCCGATCGAGCCGGCCGAGAATTGCGCCTTCAGGGCCTTGAGATGCGGATCAAAGCGGCGATTGAAGGCGATGAAGACCGGCCTTGAAGTCTGCTCCAGCCGGGGCAGCGCCTCGGCCAATGCATCGGCGTCGAGCGAAAGCGGCTTCTCGCAGAAGACGGATTTTCCAGCGCCGACAGCAAGAAGCACATTCTCGAGGTGCGAACTGGTCGAGCTCGCGACCACCACTGCCTCAATGTCTTCGTTGCTGAGAATCTCGTCATAGGTTGAGGCGGTCGAATCCAGCTCGTCGGCGAGGGAGCCAGCCAATTCCCCGCTGTGGTCGGCAATCGCCGCCAACCGAAAGCGCGGACTGGCGGCAAGATTGCGCGCATGGAGTCCTCCCATTCGCCCGGCGCCGACCAGTGCCACATTATGTACCTTCATCAGCTGCCGCCCGGGGTTGGAATGATTGTTCCCACAAATACCGAATTTGGAATTGCCGTAAATGGCTTTTGATTTCCACGGTGAGAATGAATATTCCAGAACGCTAGCGAGGGAAAATGGGAAGCAAGATCCGCAAGCCGCCTGCATCCGCGGAAGAGTTCCGAACTCTGCTGCTGAAGGACTATGACGGCCTCAGCAAGCGCCTGAAACAGGTCGCGCGCTATGTCCTGGACGAGCCAAATGAGCTTGCGCTCGAAACGCTTGCGGTGATCGCGGAGCGCTGCGGCGTGCAGCCTTCTGCAATCGTCCGGTTCGCGCAAGCGTTCGGCTTTTCCGGCGCCAGCCAGATGCAACGGCTGTTCCGCGACGGCCTGCTCTCGGCCAATAACGCCATTGGCTATGGGGAGCGTGTCCGCCGTTTCAGCGAGTCGGTCAGCCGGACCGCGGCGGGCGAAGGCCTCCTGACCGAATTCGTCGAAGGAAATATCCTCGCACTCCAAAACCTCAGCGAGACCGTCAGCGACAAGGAAATGCGCGGCGCGGTCGACCTCATCGCCAACGCTGCCGTGGTCCATGTCGCGGGGTTTCGACGCGCCTTTCCGATTTCCGCTTATCTGGCCTACTCGCTTCAGCAACTGGGCAAGCATGTCCAGTTCATCGACGGCGTCGGCGGCCTTGCCCGGCCGCAGGCCAATACGATCGATGACAAGGACCTTCTGATCGCAGTCAGCTTCCATCCTTATGCGCCGGAGACGGTCGAGCTGACCGAGATTGCGGCGCGGAATGGCGCGAAGATCCTTTCGATCAGCGATAGCCGCGTCAGCCCGATCGCCAAGGCAGCCGACATTGCGCTGCAGGTGCATGATTCCGAAGTCCGAAGTTTTCGGTCGCTCGCCGCGTCGATGTGCCTGGCGCAAGCGGTCGTCATCGGATTTGCGTTCGAAGCCGAGGGCAGCCGAAAGGTCGCTCGTAAAAAGTGAAATGCACGTTGCGGAATTTCCAATGTTGGAATAGTTGTTTCAAAGGAGCAGATAGGGGCGTCTGACGACTTTGACCAAATCGCTGGACCTGGTTGCCATTGGCCGATCGAGCGTCGACCTTTACGGGCAGCAAGCCGGAGGACGGCTTGAGGACATGGGCTCGTTCGCCAAATATGTTGGCGGAAGCCCGACCAACACGGCAATCGGCCTGGCCAGGCTTGGACTGAAAAGTGCGCTCATTACCCGTGTCGGTGCCGACCACATGGGGCGCTTCATCACCGAGCAGCTTGTACGCGAAGGCGTCGATGTCAGCGCCGTCGGGACCGACCCGGAAAGGCTGACTGCGCTCGTCATCCTGGGCATTCGTGACCGGGAGCAGTTCCCGCTGATCTTCTACCGGGAAAATTGCGCGGACATGGCAGTCGATATCGGTGACATCGACGAACGGCTCGTAACGTCCTCCGGCGCCATTCTCGTCAACGGGACGCATCTGTCGACCGTTTCGGTCTTCGAAGCGTCGTTGAAGGCCATTGAGTTCGCCAAGAGCAGCGGCGGCAAAGTGGTTTTCGATGTCGACTATCGCCCTGTGCTGTGGGGGCTCACCGGGAAAGACCTGGGTGAGAACCGCTATGTCGCTTCGACCGCGGTGTCGGAGCGGCTGCAGTCCATCCTGCCACATTGCGACCTCGTCGTCGGCACCGAAGAGGAAATGCGCATCCTTGGTGGGAACGACGATACGATCGGTGCCATTCGGGCCGTTCGGCGCGCTACGGATGCACTGCTGGTTTGCAAGCTGGGAGCTGAAGGCTGCGTCGCCTTCCCGGGAGAAATTCCCTCGGAAGTCGAAGATGGATTGTTGGTCCAGGGCTTCCCCGTCGAAGTGTTCAACGTGCTCGGCGCGGGCGACGCGTTCATGGCGGGCTTCCTGTCCGGGTGGCTTCGCAACGAGTCCGTCGAAGAGTGCTGCCGGCTCGCCAATGCTTGCGGAGCAATCGTCGTTTCCCGCCACGGTTGCGCTCCGGCGATGCCGACGAAAACGGAGCTCGACAGCTTCCTGAGCCGGACCGACATTCCATTCCGGGTCCGTGCAGACCGCGACCTGGAGCATCTTCATTGGGCAACGACGCGGCGGAACCATTATGGCGAACTGTCAGTGCTGGCGATCGACCATCGCAGCCAGTTCGACGAGCTGATCCGCGACCTGGGTTGCTCGGAGGAACGCGTCAGCCAGTTCAAGCAGCTGGCCCTGAAGGCACTGGACCGTGTTGCCAGGCAGGATCCAAGGTTCGGAATGCTGATCGACGATCGGTTCGGATTTGCTGTCCTGGCGGAGTTGGCTGACCGTAACTACTGGATCGGACGGCCGATCGAAACGCCGCGGTCGCGCCCGTTGGAATTTGAAGGCGATGACGACGTCGGCATGGAACTCAATGGCTGGCCACTGGCGCATGTCGTCAAATGCCTGGCGAGCTATCATCCGGACGATCCGCCGGAACTGAAGGAACGGCAGGAACGCCAATTGCTCCGGCTCTATTCCGCTTGCCGTCGAACCGGACACGAGCTGCTGCTGGAAATCATCCCGCCATCGCATTTGACAGTCGATGAAGAGACGGTCGCACGCGCGCTCGACCGGCTCTACGACATCGGCATTCGCCCGGACTGGTGGAAGCTGGAACCGTCCAGCGATCAGACGGCATGGGCCAACATCGTCCGCGTAATCGAAAATCGAGATCCCCTTTGCCGGGGTATTTTGATGCTCGGGCTCTCGGCACCGATCCCTGACCTCATTGCCTCGTTCAAGGCTGCCGCCCGGTTCCCGTTGATCAAAGGGTTTGCAGTCGGACGCTCCATATTCCACGACGTCGCAACGGACTGGCTGTCCGACCGGATCGACGACGAAGAAGCGATTAGCGCGATGGCATCGAGGCTTTCGGCACTTGTAGAGAGTTGGCGCTCGGCTCGGGCCGAATGCGGTGCCGCGCAATGAGTACCGTCCGGCTAACAGCAGCGCAGGCATGCGTCCGATATCTGGCGAACCAATATGTCGAAATGGACGGAGCGGAGGTCCCCTATTTTGCCGGCGTCTGGGCAATTTTCGGGCATGGGAATGTTGCCGGCCTTGGTGAAGCTCTGACCGACATCCAGGACCTGCTGCCAACCTACCGCGCCCATAACGAGCAGGCGATGGCGCATGCGGCGATCGCCTATGCCAAGCAGACGCGGCGGCGGCGGGCGATGGTCTGCACGTCGTCGATCGGACCGGGTGCGACCAACATGGTCACGGCCGCAGCGCTAGCCCATGTAAATCGGCTCCCCGTGCTATTCTTGCCAGGCGACGTCTACGCCAGCCGGCGGCCTGACCCCGTGCTTCAGCAGGTCGAGGATTTCGGCGACGGCACGGTGTCGGCGAATGACAGCTTCCGCCCCGTTTCGCGCTATTTCGACAGGATCGTCAGGCCGGAGCAGCTGCTCGATGCATTGCCGCGGGCTGTCGCAACCATGTTGGATCCCGTGACCTGTGGCCCCGCCACCCTTGCCTTTTGCCAGGACGTGCAGGCGGAAGCGTTGGATTATCCCGACAGCTTTTTCCAACGGCGCGTCTGGCACATTCGCCGGGCCGCGCCGGAGCGCCAGGATATCAGGCGGCTGGCGGATGAGATCAGGCAGTCGGCTGCGCCGCTCCTGATTGCCGGTGGCGGCGTCCACTATTCCATCGCATCCGACGAGCTGGCGAGTTTTGCATCGGCATTCGGGATACCGGTTGCCGAAACCCAGGCCGGCAAGGGCAGCTTGCCATGGGATCATCCGCAGTCGCTCGGAAGCATCGGGGTCACTGGTACCAGCGCCGCAAATGCCGCAGCAGCTGAAGCAGATTTGGTCATCGGGATCGGCACACGGCTGCAGGATTTCACGACCGGATCCTGGGCACTTTTCGAGAATCCTCGGGCGACCCTGGTCCAGATCAACGTATCGCCTCACGATGCGCACAAGCGGGGTGCATTCGCACTGGTTGCGGACGCCAAGCTGGCGCTCGACGCATTGTCGGAGGAGTTGGGTGAATGGCGGTCGCAGGTCCGCAATCGCCATGCTTCCGCGGTCGAGGACTGGAATGCGGCCTGGGGCGTAGCAACCGCGCCCGGGAACGAGGAGCTGCCGTCGGATGCCCAAGTGATTGGCTCCGTTTGGCGAACGGTCCCGGATAACGCCATCGTCGTCGGTGCCGCAGGCGGCCTTCCGGGTGAGCTGCACAAGCTTTGGCGGTCGAAGACCAGCGACGGCTACCACCTGGAATATGGTTATTCCTGCATGGGCTACGAGATTGCCGGTGGCCTCGGCGTAAAGCTCGCCGCACCGGACCGCGACGTGGTCGTGATGCTGGGCGACGGAAGCTACCTCATGCTCAATTCTGAGATTGCGACGTCGGTCATGATGGGCGCGAAGCTCATCATCGTCGTGCTCGACAATCGAGGTTTCGGGTGCATCAATCGTTTGCAGCAGGCCACCGCCGGCGAGCGCTTCAACAATCTTTTGCCTGCAACGTCGCAGGTCGATTTTGTCGCGCACGCTAAGTCGTTGGGAGCGGTTGCGGAGAAGGCCAGTTCTCTAATCGAACTGGAAGAGGCATTGGGACGCGCCCTTGCGGCCGACCGGACCTATGTGGTCGTGATCGACACCGATCCTGAACGCGGCACCGAGGCCGGCGGCGCCTGGTGGGACGTTGCGGTGGCCGAGGTGTCGAAGCGCGCGGGTGTGGCGGAAGCGCGCAAATCTTACGATGAGCAGATTGGAAAGGTACGGCGGTGACCATCCGCTTTGGCGTCAGCCCGATTGCATGGATCAACGATGATATGCCCGAGCTAGGCGGAGACACGCCGCTGGAAAGCGTGCTGCGCGATATCCAGGAGGTAGGCTTCGTCGGTGTAGAGCTGGGCGGCAAGTTCCCACGCGATCCTCAGGAACTCCGGGCACTTCTGGACAAATATGGGCTCGCGCTGGTCGGCGGCTGGTACAGTTCGAACCTTCTGGTGCGAGATGCGCAAGCCGAGATCGAAAAACTGCGGCGTCACCTCAACCTGCTCCAGTCGCAAGACTGCAACGTGTTCATCATCGCGGAGACCAGCAACGCCATCCACGGCGACCGTCAACGCCCGCTCAGCCAATCGCCTGACCTGAGTGATGACCAATGGACGGTCTTTGGCGAGCGGATGACCAGGGTCGCCGATTTCCTTCAAGGCGAAGGCATGCGTCTCGCCTATCACCACCACTTGGGGACAGTGGTTGAAAGCGCCGCGGAACTGTACCGTTTCCTTGAAGCAACCGGCGAAACGGTCGGCCTGACGCTCGATACCGGTCACGCAGCCCTGGGCGGGATCGACGCAGTCTCCATCGCAAAACGATTCCCGCAGCGCATCGCCCATGTTCATTGTAAGGATGTGCGCCGCAGCATCTTCGAAACTGTTCTCAACAGCGGGAACAGCTTCCTTGACGGAGTGCTCCAAGGGATGTTCACCGTGCCGGGCGACGGTGACCTTCAGTTCCAGCCGCTGTTTCGTCAGCTGTCCGACATGGGCTATTCAGGCTGGATCATCGTCGAGGCCGAGCAGGACCCCGGCGTTGCCGATCCCCGGGCGTTCGCGATGATTGGACTCGGCACGCTTCGAGCCGAAGCTCGGACAGCCAGATTGGAGGCGGCACTATGACGCTTCGTGTCAGGCCACATGCACCGGCGGCCGACGGCTCGGTACTTGAAGTCACCCCCGCATCGGCAGGCTGGTCGCACGTCGGATTCCAGGTTGTGAAATTGCAACCCGGCCAGCGCCACGATGGCGGTGCGCCGGACCGTGAAGCTTGCCTCGTCATCCTTGCCGGAACGGCGTTGATCCGCGCCGGCGAACTGGTGGTCGAACGGGCAGGAAGCCGGACAAGCGTGTTCGACGACATTCCGCCGGCCGCGGTCTACGTCCCTGCTGGCATCCCATTTGAGGTCACCGCGGAAACGGCGGTCGAACTCGCGATCGGATCGGCCCCCGGGCAAGGGCGAGGCGAGCCGCGACTCATCGATCCGGCGCAAATGAGTCGTGAAGTCAGGGGTCAGGGAACCAATCAGCGTTTCGTCCGCAACATCCTACCTGAAACCGAGCCTGCGGAAAGTCTGCTGGTGGTCGAGGTGATCACGCCGGGCGGGCATTGGTCGAGCTATCCTCCGCACAAGCATGATACGGCGACCGACGGCGAAGAAACCGCCCTTGAGGAGACCTATTACCACCGCCTCAATCCGCCGCAGGGCTTTGCAGTCCAGCGCGTCTATACTGACGATCGCTCAATCGACGAGACGATTTCCGTCGAGGACGGCGACGTTGTCATGGTTCCCCGCGGCTATCATCCGACGGGCGCACCCCACGGCTACGATCTTTATTATCTGAACGTGATGGCCGGTCCCGATCGCCATTGGATCTTCCGTAACGATCCGACGCACGACTGGATCGTGCGCAAGTAGGATGGCTGACCGTTCACCCCTCATTGCAGCGATGCTGGATGCGGCATTTGCAGCCGGCGAAGGGCTAAAGCGCGACTTCGCCAACATCGCCCAGCTGCAGGTTCGACATAAGCAGGGTTTGGACGACATGTTCAGCGAGGCTGACCTGCGCGCCGAGCAGACCGTGCGGGAAATGCTGTCGTCATTCCGTCCGGACTACGGCTTCCTCGGCGAGGAGGGCGGGCTGGTTGCGGGAGACGATCCCGACAATGTCTGGATTGTGGATCCACTCGACGGCACGACGAATTTTCTCATCGGCCTGCCATTGTTCGCGGTGAACATCGCACTTGCGCACAAGGGACGAGCCGTCGCTGGGGTTACCCATATCCCGCTTCTCAATGAGACCTTTTGGGCCGAGCGGGGCCAGGGAGCCTACCTCAACGATCAGCCAATCCACGTCTCCTCTCGACAGAAAATGATCGAGGCGGTTCTGGGCGTCGGAATCCCCTTCGCGAGCAAACCGCGACACGAACAATTCGCTGCCGAAATGGCAAGACTGACGCCGCGCGTTTCCGGCATTCGCAGGCTTGGGGCAGCAGCAGTCGATATGGCTTATGTCGCCTGCGGCCGGTTCGATGCTTATTGGGAGCAAAGCGTAAACGCGTGGGACATCGCCGCCGGCGTTGTCATCGTCGAAGAGGCCGGCGGCATCGTCACCGATACGCTCGGGCAACCCCTGGTTCTCGACAATGGAACCGTGCTTGCCTCGGTCCCGCAGATTCATTCCGAGTTGGTCGACGCGATCGCTCCGGTAGATGGCTAAGCCCGGAGTCATCAGAACAAATCTGTTCCTGGCCTCCCTGCTGCTTTGCAGCGCTCTTAATGCGCAGACAACGGACACTGCGGGTACCCAAGTCTTCACGCCCGACTTCTTTGCAGCGTCAAAGCCTGGCGATGCCTACGACATGGTCCGCAAGCTGCCGGGGTTCGAACTGATCGAAGTGGACGAGGAGGTTCGCGGCTACACCGGCTCTCGCGGCAATATCCTGTTCGATGGAAGGACGCCGTCGGGAAAGCAGGACAGTTTGGAGCAGATGCTGAAACGCATTCCCGCAGCTTCGGTCCTTCGGATCGAGCTGATCCGGGGTGGGACGAAGGGCGCTGCGACCGGCGGCTTCGATCTGGTTGCGAATGTCGTGCGCCGACCGCAGGTGGCGAGCTCTGGCTCCCTCATGGGCGGGATAAGCGCTGGCGATGAAATCGGGATCAGGCCGGACGGGCGGATCGAATATTCGCGCGACGGTGACACCAGCCGCCTGGACGCCGCGCTCGAGCTTGCCACCGAGATCGATGAAGATTCCGGCTCCGGCAAGATCGTCGAAACTGATCCAGACGGGGCCATCGAGGAAGTCATCGGCCGCGACGAGCGGGAATATGTGCGGACGCTGTCGGCAAGCGCCGAGCACGTCCTGACGCTGGGTGACGGGGAGTTGGTCGCCAATCTCAGCGGGGCTCGCGCCGTAACTCGAGAGAAGATTCTCTCGATTGAGAACGGCATCGAGATCGAAGCGCCAGAGCGAGAAAGGATCTGGAGTGCGGAGATCGGCGCCCAATATCAACGCCCCTTGGGGAAGGGCGAACTGGAAACGCTGCTCGTCCAACGGACGGAATGGCTCGATGCCGATGCCGAAGAGGAGGATGAAACATTCTCCGAGTACACACGCAGCAGCGAAACGCTGGCCAGGGCCGAATATCGGCAGAAGAGCGGAGAGCTTCAGTATTTCGGCAGCATCGAGGGAGCTCTCAACAAGCTGACCGGCGATGCTGAGCTGAGCAGCGATGGCGTGCCTATCCCGATCACCGGGTCGGACGTCGACGTTAGCGAACGCCGGGCCGAAGCCGCCATTGGCATGACGTGGCAAGCCGGCAAAAGTCTTGCATTGGAGACGAGCCTCCGTGCGGAATATTCCGCGATCCGCTCCACCGGGGACACGTCGCAAGACGATGACTTCCTGTTCTGGAAGCCGCGGATCCGCCTTTCATGGGACAACCGTCGAACGAGGATCCGGGCAACGCTGGAGCGAGAGGCCGCCCAGCTCGATTTCGAAGACTTTGTCGCGTCGGTTGAGCTCGATCGCGACGATGTGGTGGCGGGGGCGCCGTCGCTTACGCCCCCGACGACCTGGTCTTTCTCGACATTGTTCGAACAACGCTTCTGGGATGGCGGCACCTTCATCCTGACGTTTCGCCGCGAACGGATCGACGACGTCATCGACCGCGTCGTTGTCGAAAGCGACGGCGAGCTGTTCGATGCGGTGGGCAACATCGGTCGAGGCAAGCGGACAAGTTTACGAGCCGAGCTTACTGCTCGGCTGGATCAGCTTGGCCTCAGCGGAATGGAAATTCGGGCCGACCTTACCTTCCTTAAAAGCCGCGTTACCGATCCGATTACCGGCGCGAAACGCACCATCTCCGAAGACAAGCCGTTCGAAGGCGAGGTTCGCTTCACGCATGACCTTCCAGGGGGACGGTGGAGCTGGGGAGTGGACGCGACGCTGTCCGAGAAGGAGCGTGAATTTCGCTTCGACGAGGTTCGGCGGGAACGGACCGGTACGGCGCTGGGGATGCATGTCGAGTTTCGGCCGACGTCCGACTGGCGGATCCGTGCTGAAGTCGAAAACGTCGCGTGGGACGATCTGACCGATCAACGCGAGAAATATGACGGGCTGCGAACGTTCGACGTCCTGGAATCGATCGAAACCAGACGGATCAATACCGACCCGATATTTACGCTAAGCATCCGCCGAGCGTTCGGCGCGGACGAGGGTTAGCGAGGCAGGCTACCTGTCCGGCGCGCGTAATGTTCGGTGGCTTCAAGTACGTTGGCGCCGCTGCCATCGTTCGGCGTGGTGAAGACACGCGCGGTTGCCTTGTCGCCGTCCAACGTCAGGTGGACATATCCCCAGATCAGGCCCTTCGCGTAGCTGGTCTTCAACTCTGGATTGTTGCGGGCCTGGCGAGCCATGAATGCGCTGTTGACCGGGCGCTGCTTCGCCGCCGCGCCCGACACGATCTGCGGCAATGGCGGAAGGTTGCCGCCGGGCACAGCGGCCGCGCAGCTGTCGGTATGAAGCTCAAGCGTATGCTCGTGGCCCGCCAAAAACATGTCGGCATATTTGCACATCGTCGGCAGGATCAGGCGCCGAAGGACGCGGGCCTGCTGGAACTTGCTTCCTGCCGAGGACCAGATGGGGTGATGTGCCATCACGATCTTCCAGCGGGCATTGGACTGGCGAAGCGACTGTTCGAGCCAGGCGACCATGTTTCGCTCGCCCTCATTCTGCGGCTTCGTCCACGGTTCCGGCTCTTCGAGCGTGGTGCCCGGAAGTTCGCTTCCGTCATCCGCCAGCTCGGCCTCATAGACTGTTTCGGCAGCGAGGAGCACTTCCGTGTCCAGAACGAAAATTTCGACATCGGGCCGGCCCGGCGGACTCACCCGATAGAAGATCCCATCCATGTAGAAGGGCTTCGTCGTTTCGAAGTAGCGCACCTCGGATAGCGCGGCCTCCCGCGAGGTCCGCCAATCATGGTTGCCGAGCGTTGCGTAGATCCGGAAGTCAGGAGCGATACTTCCGAAATCCCTGTACGGTTCCAACAGGATCTCATCGAAGCGTTTCGCATCGCTGACGCCATCCGCCCCGCCCGTCGGGCCATTGGGATAAATGTTGTCGCCGAGCATGACGGCAGAATCGCATTGCGCGGTCTGGCAGTAGCTGCGCATCGCCTTTGCGACCGGCATCATGCCGCTGGCCGCGACATAGCCGCCGGTATCGGGCAGCTGAATCATCGCGGAAGGCGCGAATTCCGCCGGCGGCCGCTTGTCTTCCGCCCATTCTTCACGCTCGGCCGCGATCGCCTGCTCAAGCGTTAGCGGCGGGTTGCGCTCGTCAGCTTCGAGGTAATCGAGATCGTAGCCATGATCGCCGAACAGCAGCATCGCGTAAGGTCGCGATCCCTGTGGCGAAACGCCGCCAGGCGGCGTGCTTGCGCAACCAGCCAGGAACAGGGTCGCGCCCAACAGATAGCCACGCATCAGGTTAGCCCTTCCGATCATGTTTCAGTCGCGGAGCCGGGTCCGCCAGAGACTTGCCGCCAGCAGCATTGAGACGACGGATGAGCCGATCCAGAACCAGATGACCGGGCCGAAGTCATAGATGCGGTCATCGCCTGCGATTGTCATATTCTGGTCGATCAGGATGCCGGAGACCTGCTCCTGTATCGCAGCCCCTATGTAGCTGAAGATGCCGACTACCCCCATGGCTGCGCCCGCCGCGCGTTTGGGGGCGATGTCGACGCCAAAGAGGCCGCCGAGCGATGTAACGA
>DASTCB010000182.1:0-3436 GCA_035711585.1 Sphingomicrobium sp. | reverse complement strand
CCGGCTCGGCGACGATGCCGTGGATCCACTGGCGGGCGGCCTCGATCTGGCTCAAGTCGGACGAGCTGATCTTGATCAGCCCCTCGTCGTCGATGTCGACCTTGGCGCCGGTGGTGGCGACGATCTCACGGATCACCTTGCCGCCGGTGCCGATCACTTCGCGGATCTTGTCCTTGGCGATCTGCATCGTCTCGATCCGCGGCGCGTGGGCGCTGAGCTCGGTGCGGGTATGGTCGAGCGCCTTGGCCATCTCGCCGAGGATGTGGGCGCGGCCGTCCTTGGCCTGGGCCAGGGCGACCTTCATGATCTCCTCGGTGATTCCCGCGACCTTGATGTCCATCTGCAAGGACGTGACGCCCTCGCTGGTGCCCGCGACCTTGAAGTCCATGTCGCCGAGGTGGTCCTCGTCGCCCAGGATGTCGCTGATCACCGCGAAGTCCTTGCCTTCCAGGATCAGGCCCATGGCGATGCCCGCGACCGGGCGCGCCATCGGCACGCCGGCGTCCATCATCGCGAGGCTGCCGCCGCAGACGGTGGCCATCGACGAGGAGCCGTTGCTCTCGGTGATGTCGCTGAGGACTCGGATCGTATAGGGGAACTCCTCCGCGCTCGGCAGCATCGGGCGAAGCGCGCGCCAGGCGAGCTTGCCGTGGCCGACTTCGCGGCGGCCGGGCGCGCCGAAGCGGCCGACTTCGCCGACCGAATAGGGCGGGAAGTTATAGTGCAGCATGAAGCGCTGGTAGGAGAGGCCCTCCAGCCCGTCGATCATCTGCTCGGCGTCCTTGGTGCCGAGCGTGGTGGTGACGATCGCCTGGGTCTCGCCGCGGGTGAACAGCGACGAGCCATGGGTGCGCGGCAGGAAACCCACCATCGCCTCGATCGGGCGGACGGTCTTGGTGTCGCGGCCGTCGATGCGGCGTCCTTCCTTGAGGATCGCGCCGCGGACGACGTCGGCCTCCAGCTTCTTCACCAGCTTGAGCGTGGCGAGGTAGGCGGCCGGGTCCGACGCCTCCAGCTCGGCGAACGCCTCGCGGGCCTTGGTGCGGGCCTCGTTGATCGCGGTCTGGCGCTCCTGCTTGTTGGTCAGCTTGTAGGCCGCCTCCAGCTCCTTGCCGATGATGCCCTTGAGCTTCTTCTTGGTCTCCGCCGAGTCCTCGAGCAGGTCGAGTTCCCACGGGTCCTTGGCGGCCTTTTCGGCCAGCTTGATGATGCCTTCGCAGACCTTGCGGCTGGCCTCATGGCCGAACATGACCGCGCCGAGCATCACCTCTTCGGAAAGCTCCTTGGCCTCGGATTCGACCATCATCACCGCGTTCGGGGTGCCGGCCATGACCAGGTCGAGCTGGCCCTCGGCGATCTGGGCCTGGGTGGGGTTGAGGACATATTCGCCGTCCACATAGCCAACCCTCGCGGCGCCGATCGGTCCCATGAACGGGACGCCCGAAATGGTGAGGGCCGCGCTGGCCGCGATCATCGCGACGATGTCCGGCTCGTTCTCGCCGTCGTAGCTGAGCACCTGCGCGATACACAGGATCTCGTTGTAGAACCCCTCGGGGAACAGCGGACGGATCGGCCTGTCGATCAGGCGGCTGGTCAGCGTTTCCTTTTCGGTCGCGCCGCGCTCGCGCTTGAAGAATCCGCCCGGGATCCGGCCGGCGGCGGAGAATTTCTCCTGGTAGTGGACGGTCAGCGGGAAGAAGTCCTGGCCGGGCTTGACCGACTTGGCGGCGGTCACCGCGCAGAGGACGACGGTCTCGCCCAAAGTGGCGAGGACGGCGCCGTCGGCCTGACGCGCAACGCGGCCGGTTTCGAGCTTGAGGGTCTTTCCGCCGAGCTCGATTTCAGTGGTTTGGATGTTGAACATTTTCATTCCTTCACCCCGCGGCCGGATGCCGGCGGGGACAGCGTGGCAGACATTCCGGCCTGCGAGCGGTGCGGGGCCTGATGTGCCCCCTGAAGGCCCAGCCGCCGAATTGCAGCCTGGCCCCGATGAGCGAAGGGCGCCGCGAGGGCGCCCTTGGCATAAACTTATTTGCGGAGGCCCAGTTTCGTGATCAGGTCACTGTAACGGGCCGCATCCTCACGCTTCAGATAATCGAGCAGCGAGCGGCGCTTGTTGACCAGCATCAGCAGGCCGCGGCGGGAATGGTTGTCCTTCGCGTGGGTCTTGAAATGCTCCGTCAAGTTGACGATGCGCTCGGTCAGGATCGCGACCTGGACTTCCGGCGAACCGGTGTCGTCCGAACCCCGGGCATGTTCCTTGATCAGCTGCTGCTTCTTCTCAGCGGTAATCGACATCGTGTCACTCCTTTTATCTCATAGGTTGAACCCGCGAACGACCCTGAGGCCGCCTTCCGAGGCCTCGACCAGCGCGACGGGGGTGCCGTCGGAAGTCGCCAGTTGAAGTCCCGTCGCGGGGATCCCGAACAGCGGCTGTCCATGGCGGAGCAGCTTGGCCTGTTCGGGGGTGACGGGGAGGGCCGGGATGTCGTCCAGCCCCGCCTCAAGCGGGAGTACCGTCCTCGTCAGTTGGCGCGCCTTAGCGGCATCGGCCAGAAAGTCCAGCGAAATCGCCTGTTCCAGGGTGAACGGGCCGGCCCTGGTCCGGCGAAGCATGGCGACATGGCCGACCGTGCCGAGCGCCCGCGCAATGTCTCGGGCGAGGCTTCGGATGTAAGTGCCCTTGGAGACGGTGGCAGAGAGGGTGACTGTACCCAGCTCCTCCCTGTCGCGAAGCGATGGGGAGGTGGCAGCCCGCAGGGCTGACGGAGGGGCCCCTCCACCACTCAGCTGCACTGAGCGGTCCCCCTCCCCACGAGCTTCGCTCGCAGGGAGGAGCGAAAGGCTGTGCACCACCACGTGCCGTTCTTTGAGCTCCACTTCTCGGCCGGAGCGGGCCAGGTCATAGGCGCGCTCTCCGCCGACCTTCAACGCCGAGAATGCCGGCGGCACCTGGCGGATCGACCCGGTGAAGCCTGGCAAGACAGCCTCGACCTCTGCTGGCGTTGGGCGCGCGTCGCTGGTGGCGACGGCCTTCCCCTCAAGGTCCAGAGTGTCGGTTTCCTCGCCGAAGCGGATGGTGAAGTCATAGGCCTTGGTCGCGTCGAGCATCCGCCCGGCGAGCTTGGTCGCCTCGCCCAGCGCGATCGGCAGCACCCCGCTGGCCAGCGGGTCGAGCGTCCCGCCGTGGCCGACCTTGGTCTTGGGCTCGCCGGCCTCGCGAAGCGCCCGCTTGACGGCGCCCACTGCCTGGGTCGAGCCAAGCCCGACCGGCTTGTCGAGGATGATCCAGCCGTTCACCGCCTCAGGGTCTGCCGAATTGGTCGGACATCGCTTGCAGATGCTCGTCCTTTTTGCCCGTGAGATGCAAGGCGGTCAGCGACTCGTCCTGGGTCCCGGACCATTCAATGAATTCGCGTTTCGGCCCCGAAACCCT
>DASTCB010000181.1:0-3215 GCA_035711585.1 Sphingomicrobium sp. | reverse complement strand
AACGGATTCCTGGTCGGTCGAAATGCGGGCAAGCAAGGCTCCGGGCTCTGCCTCGTCGTCGGTGACGAGCAATATCTCGGTCAGCACCCCAGCTGCTGGGGCCGGCACCTCCTGCGTCACCTTGTCGGTCTCGAGCTCGACCAGCGGCTCATTCTCGAACACAAGGTCGCCGACCTTCCTCAGCCAGGCACGGACCACCGCCTTGGTGCCCTCTGTTTCGTCGGGTACGCGGACCTCGATCATTCAGAAGCTCACCAGCCGGTCGATCTCGGCGCGGATCTTTTCGACACTTGGCACCGCCCATTCGAGCAGCTTGGGGTGATGCGGGCTGGGCACGTCGGGCATGGTCACGCGGGCGACCGGCGCGTCGAGATCAAGGAACGCCTCGTCGGCGACGACCGCAGCAATCTCGGCGCCGAAGCCGCCGGTGCGCAAATCCTCATGAACGATCAGGCAGCGCCGCGTCCGACGGACGCTGTCGAGCACCATGTCGCGGTCCCACGGCATCAAGGTACGCAAGTCGATGATGTCGGCACTGACGTCCTCCGCCGCGGCCTCGCAGCGTGGCACCATCGCTCCCCAGGTGACGATCGTGATCCGATCGCCTTCGCGGGTCTTCTTCGCCTTGCCGAACGGAAGCACGAACTTGTCGCCGGGCCAGGGCCGCCGGGCCCAGGCATCGTCGAGCATCGCCCGATGCTCGAAGAAGATCACCGGGTCATGGCCCCGCAGCGAGGCGCGCAGCAGGCCGACAGCGTCCTCGGCGTTGCTGGGCACCGCGACCTTCCAGCCGGGATTGTGGACGAACTGCACCTCGTTGGTCTGGCTGTGCCAGGGGTCTCCGCACTTGAAGAACCCGCCGGGGATGCGCAGCACCATCGGTGCGGAGAAGCGGTTGGCGGTACGCCAGCGCATGGTCCCGCAATCGTTGATTTGCTCGGTCGCCGGCTCGGCATATTTGCGGAATTGGATTTCGGGCACCGGCATCAGTCCGGCCAGCGCCATGCCGACCGCGCGGCCGACGATGCCTTCCTCGTTGAGCGAAGTATCGAAAACCCGATCGACGCCATATTTTTCCTGCAGGCCGAGCGTGACCGCATGGACGCCGCCCTTGGGGCCGACATCCTCACCGAAGACGAGGACCCGTGGGTTGGACTCTAGCTCTTGGTCGAGCACTCGGCGGATGGCGGTGACCATGTTGATCCGCTGGCCCTCGGGATTCGGCTGGTCGGTCGTCTCATCGAGGCCGAGCCCCGCGCCGCCTCCCACCTGGCTAGACACACCATCATAAAAGATGTGATCGGTGACGCGTTCGGGCGTCGACACTCCGCGCGCCTCGGCCTCGGCCCGTGCGGCCTCCACTTCCTGTACTGCCGATGCCTCGATCAGGCCCCAGTCAAGATCGGATGCGAAGTCACGCAGCTTGGGCAGTGGGTCGCGCGCCCATTCCTCCCTGACCGTATCTTCCGATTTGTAGGTTTGCGTGTCCTGGTAGCTATGGCCCTCAAGCCGCGGCATCGTTAGCCGGATCAACGCCGGTCCCTTGCGCTCGCGGACGTGGGCAATCGCTTCGCCGATCAGCTGCGCGGCCTCCTCGGGCACGGTGCCATCGCCGTTCCAGATGGCAAGGTTCTTGAAGCTGGCCAAGTTGGCGGCGATGTCACGTCCGGGCGTCTGGTAATCGGACGGCACCGAGATACCGTAGCCATTGTCCTCAATGTAAAATAACAGTGGCAAAGATTGTGTAGTTGCAATTGTTAGAGCCGACCAAAATCCGCCGGTCGCGCAGCTGGCGTCGCCACCCAGAACGACCGCGATGGCGTCGCGCTTTTCGCCCAGCACCTTGGCCTTGTAGGCGATCGCCTGGGCCCAGCCGGCCGCCGGCGTATACTGTGCCCCCACCCCGCCACACATCGGCAGGGCATGCGCTCCGCCTGGGTTCGGATAATTGAACACGACGCCGATATCACGGCCGTCGGAATAGCCGCCCTCGCGGCCCATTCCCGATCCAAGCGCATCGGCCAGCGGTACGCCGAGCGCCAGCAGCATCGGCCGTGAGCGGTAATAACCGCAGGCGGCATCGCCGTCCTTCAGGTGCAAGCCGAGAATGACTTGCGCCATGTCGTGGCCGCGGGCGGAGAATTGGTATAGTACCTTCTTTTCGGGAACGAGCCGGGTTTCCTCAAGCTCGTCCATCGCCCGGCTGGTGAGCACCAGCCGAGCTACCTCGGCCCAGTCTACACCGGTTTCGGCGCTAAAGTCGGATTCCGAAGATGCCAATTCGGCCGCCTCAGCCATTCATCGCCCCGACGACGGCGCCAATGAACCGATCGACCGCATGGTCGGCCATGCCAATCACGTTGAACCGGCCGCTGTCGGCCATGTAGATGGCATGCTGCTCACGCAGCTGCGCAACTTGCTCGCGAGTGACCGGCAGCATCGAGAACATGCCAAACTGGCTGCCGATATAGGCCAGCCGATCGTCGGCCGCTGAGATCTGGCTCCGGATCCGGTTGATGCGGTTGCGCATCTCGCCGACCTCCGCCTCCCAGTCGGCACGTAGCGCGGGTGTGTCGAGCACGATCCGAACGGCGGCCGCGCCATGATCGGGCGGCATGGACCACATCTCGCGTGCGATCTGGACGACATGATCCATCGCCCGCTTGGTCTGATCCGCGCGCGCGGTCTTCAGGAACAGCGAGCCGACGCGGTCGCGGTAGACCCCGAAATTCTTGTCGCAGCTCTGGGCGATGACGACCTCGTCGCAGGCGTCGAGCAGCATATGCAGCCCGACAGCATCTTCAGCAAAGCCGCGGCCCAGCCCCTGGTAGGCAATGTCGACCAGCGGCGTCAGCCCGCGCCGAACCACGACCTCGACCACCTCGCGCCACTGGCCGTCATTAAGGTCTGCACCTGTGGGGTTGTGACAGCAGCCATGCAGCAGCACGACGTCGCCCTGCTGCGCGTCTTCGAACGCGGCCAGCATCTCATCGAAGCGGATGCGGGTCTCGAGCCGGTCGTAGTAGCGATATTCGGCAATGTTCAGCCCGGCCGCCTCGATCACGGGCACATGGTTGGGCCAGGTTGGCGTTCCGACGAGCACATTCGCTCCAGGATGGGCGGCGGCGATCAGCTTGAATCCAAGGCTCAGCGCGCCGCAGCCGCCCGGCGTGTGCAGCCCGGCAATTCTGTCGTCATTCGCGTGTCGCCCGAGC
>DASTCB010000180.1:0-11249 GCA_035711585.1 Sphingomicrobium sp. | reverse complement strand
CCTTGGCGGGCTCGTCGGCCGCCATGTTCCTTGCCTTCGCGCCCGCCCTTTTTGAGGGTTTTGGCGCATAACATCGGGAGACGGGGTGCATGGCAGCGGACGAAACCGGTCAGGATCCGAACTCATCCCAGGACGCCCGGCTGACATCGCTCGAAGAGCGATTGAAGCGGGTGGAACAGGCTGAGGCGAAGCGGACGGGCAAGGACTTGACGGGCCGCGACGTGGTCCGCTCGGCCGGAGCCCGGATCCTCTCGGACCTGGTCGGCTATCCGTTCGGGGGCGCGGTGATAGGCTGGCTGCTCGACCGCTGGTTCGACACCGCGCCTTGGGTGATGCTTGCGCTGATGTTCATCGGGTTCGGCCTCGCCGTCCGGAACGTCATGCGAATTTCGCGCACCCCCAAGTGATCGACGTTTTGCAAGAAGGTTCTCAAGTGGCGGCCGCAACCAAGATCGACCCCATGCACCAGTTCCAGATCACCCCGATCGTTGGGGAGCTGGACGGAAGCGCGTTCGTGTTCACGAACAGCGCACTGTGGATGCTGATCGTGCTGGCCTGCATCTACATCTTCATGATTGGCGGGATGAAGCGCCAGCTGGTGCCGGGCCGCTGGCAGGTCGCGGTCGAAGGCATGACCGGCTTCGTCAACAATATGGTGGACTCGAGCATTGGCCCCGAGGGCCGCAAATATATGCCCTGGGTGTTCACCGCCTTCATCTTCATCCTTTTCGCCAACCTGATCGGCGCCATGCCGCTGGCGCTGATTCCCGGCGCGCATCCGTTCACCGTCACCTCGCAATTCACGGTGACCGGGGTCATGTCGATCATCAGCTTCGCCATCGTCATTGGCGTCGGCTTCTGGAAGCACGGGCTCCACTTCTTCTCGCTGTTCGTGCCGAAGGACACGCCGTTCGTCCTCAAGCTGCTGATCGCGCCGATCGAGTTCATCAGCTTCCTGGTGCGTCCTTTCAGCCTCGGGCTGCGGCCCTTCATCGCCATGTTCGCCGGCCACATCCTGCTCGAAGTGTTCGGAAACTTCATCGTCCAGGGGTTCAACGCCGGCGGTCCGATGGGATGGTTCATCTCCATCCTCTGCTTCCTGTTCGTGGCCTTCATCAATGCGCTCGAGCTGCTGGTCGGCGCGATCCAGGCCTATGTGTTCGCCCTTCTAACGTCGCTGTACATCAACGACGCGGTCAACCTTCACTAAGTTTTATCCAAGGAGTTAATCATGGAACTCGCTTCTGCTCAGGTCATTGGCGCCGGTCTCGCGGCGATCGGCGTCGGCGCTGCCGCTGCCGGCGTCGGCTACGTCTTCGGTGCGTTCCTCCAGGGCGCGCTGCGCAACCCGGCGGCCGCCGACGGCCAGCAGGGCCGCCTGTTCATCGGCTTCGCCGCTGCCGAGCTTCTCGGCCTGATGGCGTTCGCCGTGGCGATGATCATCCTCTACGCTCGCTAAGCGATAGGCCGGCGGGGCTCGTCCCGCCGGACAGGGACCAATGCCTCAACTCAGCCAATTAGCCGATGTCGCCCTTTCGCAGTTCTTCTGGCTGCTGATCGGCCTTGCCGCGATCTACTTCGGGGTCGCGAAGGCGATGCTTCCGAAGATCCAGGGCACGGTCGATCAGCGTGACGCCCAGATAGCGGCGGACCTTGCCGCCGCCGAGGCTGCGAGGACCCAGGCCGAGGCGACCGAAGAAGCCTATCGGTTGGCGATCGACAAGAGCCGTGCCGAGGCGATGAAGCTGACTTCCGAAGCCAAGGCGGAAGGTGCCAAGGCGACCGAGAAGCGGATCGCCAAGGCCGATGCCGCGGTCCAGGACAAGATCGCCAAGGCCGAGGAGCGGATGAGGGAGGCAGCCAAGGCTGCCCGAGCCGAGATCGAGTCGGTAGCTGCCGAGCTGGCCCGCGACATCGCCAAAAAGGTCGGGGGCGTTGCGGTCACCAAGGAAGATGCGGCCAAGGCATTGAAGGCATCCGTCAATGGCTGAGACTCACACCACCGCGATGACTGAAGTTGCCGCGCACGGCGCCGAGCATGTCGAGCCGACCGTGCTGGGAGTATTTGGTCCCGGTTTCTTCGTCGCGCTGGCCATGCTGGCGGTGTTCGCTATCTTCGTCTGGAAGAAGGTCCCGGCCGCGGTCGGCAAAGCGCTCGATAGCAAGATCGCACTGATCCGCGACCAGCTGGCCGAGGCAGAGACCCTGCGCAAGGATGCCGAAGCGCTCAAGGCCGAATATGAGGCCAAGTCGCGCACCGCCGATCAGGAGGCCGCGGCGATGGTCGAACGGGCCAGGCATGAGGCCGAAGCCATCGTCGCCAAGGCCGAGCAGGACGCCAAGGCGCTGGTCGAGCGCCGCAAGGCGATGGCCGAAGCGAAGATCGCGGCCGAAGAGAGGGCGGCCATCGATGAGTTGCGCGGCGCCGCCGCCAGGGCTGCGACTGCCGCCGCCGCGAGGCTGATCGGCGAGCGCAACGATGCCAGCACCGACAAGAAGCTGGTCGATCAGGCGATTGCAGGACTTACGAAGTAAACTAAACCCCGGCCGGAGCCGGGGTTTCTTTATCACTGCTGATGCTGGCCGCCCGCCGCGCTGACGCCTTCGAGAGCTTCGTGCGCCGTCTCGCCGCGGGTCTCGCGGGCCAGGTCGCCAAGGCTGACGATCCCGACTAGTCTTTCCTCCGCATCCAGAACCGGCAGCCGGCGGACCTGCTCCTGGCTCATCCGCTGGGCAACGGCCTCGACGTCGTCGTCTTCGCGGGCGCAGATAATCCCGTCGCTCATCAGCTCGCTGACAGGCGTGTCGGGTCCGCGGCCTTCGGCGACGCCGCGCACCGCAATGTCACGATCGGTGATCATGCCGACGACCCTATCTCCCTCGCATACCGGGATCGAGCCGGCGTCTGCTCGGAGCATGAAACTCGCTGCTTCGCGCGCGGTCTGGTCGGCGTTGATAGTCTCGACCTCAGTGGTCATCACTTCACTAATCTTCATGGCGGCCCTCCATATTTGGTTCGCAAGTCAAAACGAACCGATGGGAGTGGCCGTTCCGCGTTAGGGAACATTCTCCGTCAGCAGGTCATAGGTCGCGACCAGCTCGTCTTTCTGGTTGAAGATCTCGACCGCCCAGCGGACCACGCCGGTTTCTTCACTTTTCAGCGATTTCGACCGGACCGTCAGCTCGACCCGCATCGAATCGCCGGGGTAGAGCGGGGTCAGGAAGCGCAGGTTCTCGAGGCCGGTGTTGGCCAGTACCGGGCCGGGATCCGGATCGACGAACAGGCCTGCCGCGAAGCTGAGGATCAGATAGCCGTGCGCGACGCGGCCCTCGAAGATGGGCGAGGCCTTGGCCGCTTCCTCGTCCATATGGGCGTAGAATTTGTCACCGGTGAAGTCGGCGAAATGCTCGATGTCCTCGACTGTTACAGTCCGGCTTTCAGTCTTGAGCGTATCGCCGATCTCGAGCTCGCTCATCCGCTTACGGAACGGATGGGCCTCGATCTCATGCTTCGGTCCACCCGGAATATATTGCTCGCTGATCGCGGCGATCATCGCCGGGGTCGACTGGATCGCGGTGCGCTGCATGTAATGCTTGACCCCGCGGATGCCGCCCATCTCCTCGCTTCCGCCGGCGCGGCCGGGCCCACCATGGACCAGCACGGGCAATGGTGAGCCATGGCCGGTGCTCTCCGCGGCATTGTCGCGGTTCAGCACCAGCATCCGCCCGTGATAGGCGGCGGCGCCCTGGATGAACTCGCGCGCAGCGTCGGGCGAATGGGTGAACAGCGACAGCGCCAGGCTGCCCATGCCGCGATTGGCGAGCGCGATTGCATCCGCCATGTCGCGGTAGGGCATCACAGTCGAGACCGGCCCGAACGCCTCGACATCGTGGACCGCGGCGTTGGACCAGGGTTCGTCGCTGCGGAGCAGGATCGGCTCCATGAAGGCACCGCCGGTCACGCCTGGCGTGGCGTCGGGGTTGCCGGCAACGATCCGCGCGCCTGACGCGGTGAGCTTTCCGATTTGCGCCCGAACGTCGTCGCGCTGGCCGATCGAAACCAGCGCCCCCATGCGGCTTTCCTTGTCGCGCGGGTCCCCGACCTTGGTGATGGCGAGCCGGTCGCGGATCGCCACCTCGACCGCGTCGAGATGCTCGGCCGGGGCCATTGCACGTCGGATGGCGGTGCATTTCTGTCCCGCCTTGACGGTCATCTCGCTGACGACTTCCTTGACGAACAGGTCGAACTCGGGCGTGCCCGGTGCGGCGTCCGGCCCGAGCAACGATGCGTTCAAGCTGTCCTGTTCGGCCACGAACTTGACGCTCTCGCGCTGGACCACCGGGTGAGACCGAAGCTTGAGCGCGGTCGAGGCCGAACCGGTGAAGCTGACCACATCCTGTCCGGTGAGGTGATCAAACAGATCGCCAACCCCGCCGACGACGAGTTGCAACGAACCGGGTGGCAGCAAACCGCTATCGACCATCACGCGCACCGCAGCTTCGCACAGATAGGCAGTGGAGCTGGCCGGTTTGACGATCGCCGGCATGCCAGCAAGCAGCGCGGGAGCTAGCTTCTCCAGCATCCCCCACACTGGGAAGTTGAAGGCGTTGATGTGCACCGCGACACCCTGCAGCGGCGTGTAGACATGCTGGCCGATGAAGCTGCCACTCTTCGACAGCGGCTCGACCGGGCCGTCCAGGAGCACATGGGCGTCCGGCAATTCGCGGCGTCCCTTGGAGGAGAAGCTGAACAGCGTGCCGGCGCCGCCCTCGATGTCGATCCAGCCGTCCTTGCGGGTCGCGCCGGTCTGGTAGCTGAGCTCGTACAGCTCTTCCTTGCGCGCCATGATCGCCAGGCCGAGGCCCTTGATGATCCGCGCCCGCTCGTGGAAGGTCAGCTTCCTCAGCGCCGGTCCCCCAACCTCCCGCGCGTGGCGCAGCATGCCGCCGAAATCGAGCCCACCGGAACCAGTTTGCGCGATTACGCTTCCGTCGATTGCGCTGGCAATTTCGCTGAGCGAGGAGCCTTCCCCGGGAGCCCATTGGTCAAAGGCGTAGTTGAGCAGCTTGAGAGTCTTCATGCGCCTCCCTTAGAAGAAGTGACGGGCTTTCAAAATGAGGCAGTGATGATCCCACCGGTACGGCCTATCGAACTGACGGATATCGAGACCGCACGCACAAATGTCGTGTCGACGGTGCTGAGGACTCCGCTGGTCAGGTTGGACCTCGAAGCCAGTGCGCCGGAAATCTGGCTCAAACTTGAGAACCTCCAACCGACAAATGCCTACAAGATTCGCGGTGCGGCCAACGCCGTGGCGCAATTGTCAGAGGAGGATCGCGCCCGGGGGGTGTGGACGATCAGCGCGGGCAATGCCGGGCAGGGTGTCGCCTATGCAGCCCGGGCGGCGGGAATCCCCTGCTCGGTGGTGGCGATCGAGACCGCACCGCAGACCAAGCTCGACCGGATGCGCGCGCTGGGCGCAACCATCGTTCCAGTGTCCTATGAAGATGCCTGGAAAGCTGCCGAAGCGCACGCTTTTGAAGGCCTGAATGGAACCTTCATCCACCCGTTCGACAACCACGACTTTATCGCCGGACACGGCACGATGGGCCTTGAGATCGTCGAGCAGCTGCCGGAGGTGAAGACCGTCATTGCCGCCATCGGCGGCGGCGGGTTGATCTCCGGCGTCGGCAGCGCGGTGAAAGCGCTTCGGCCAAGCGTAAGGATAATCGGCGCCGAGCCGGAGACCGCTGCGCCCTACGCCTACTCCTTGGCTCAAGGCGCCCCGAGCAGGTTCCCCGGCTGGCAGGCCTCCTTTGTCGACGGGGCCGGGGGGAAAAGCGTGACCGAGCGAATGTGGCAGCGGATGCAACCAATCGTCGACGGCACGATCACGGTGTCGCTCGACCAGACGCGCAATGCAATGCGCGTGATCGCGGAGAAGGCCCGCACGATTGCGGAGGGCGCGGGCGCATTGTCGCTCGCCGCGGCGCTGACCGGCCAGGCAGGCGACGGCCCGATCGTCTGCGTCGTTTCCGGCGGCAATATCGACCTGGCCAAATTTTCCGAGCTTGTCGCCTGATCAGCGCCCCTCGAACTTCGCCGGCCGCTTTTCGAGGAAGGCCGCCACTCCTTCGCGATAGTCATGGGTGAAGCCGAGGCGGCGCATCTCGACGCGCTGGAGGTCGAGCTCCTGGCCGAGCATCCGGCTCCAGCTGGTTCGTATGATCTGCTTGATCGCCGCGAGTCCAAGCGGGGGCAGCGACGCCAGCTTCATCGCGACGGAATCGACCTCGGCGTCGAGCTGATCGTCGTCGACCGCTTTCCAGATCAGGCCCCAGTCGGCAGCCTTGTCGGCGGGCAGCGGCTCGCCGGTCAGCGCCAGGCCGAGCGCGCGCGCCTGGCCGACCAAGCGCGGCAGGTGCCAGCTGCCACCGCTGTCTGGAATGAGTCCAAGAGCTGAAAAGCTCTGGATGAACTTCGCCGACTTGGCGGCGATGACCAGGTCGCAGGCCAGAGCGATATTGGCTCCGGCACCCGCCGCAACGCCGTTGACGCGGGCGATCACCGGCTGGGGCAGGGATGCCAGGGCGCGGACGAGGGGATTCCAGCTTTCCTCGACGGCTTCGCCGAGATCGACGGCTTCGCCAGGAGCGACCGCGCGGTCGTTGAGATCCTGCCCGGCGCAAAAGCCGCGGCCCGCGCCGGTCAGCACGACCACGCGCGCATCGCCGAGATTGTCCAGCGCCTCGCGCAGCTCGGCATGCATGGCACGGGTGAAGCTGTTCAATCGGTCGGGCCGGTTGAGCGTGATCCGGGCAATGCCGTTGTCCCGTTCCACGAGGATGGATTCGTATGCCATGGCGATCATCTAGCACCGCATCCCGACGGCCGGGAGAGTTGTTCCGCGTGGTTAACGGCTTTTTTACCACGGGCCTTTAGGCAGTGAGACTGGATCAAGTTCCGGACTGCCTGTGATCAAGATATTGCGCACCACCTACAGCCTGGCAGCACTCGCCCTCTTGGGCGCGGTGCCGTTTGGCGCGGCGCATGCGGCGCAGACGACGATCCAGGCCAAGGCGAATGTGGTGAAATCGCTCACATTGACCAAGAAGCAGGACCTCGATTTCGGCACCGTCACCCTGTCCGGAGCCGCGGGAATCTATACCGTGTCGATCAGCCAGGCCGGAGTGCTGAGCTGTCCTTCGGGCGCAACCTGCGCCGGCGCGGCGCTGCCCGGGGTCATGAACGTCCAGGGGTCGAACCAGCAGCTGGTTCGAATTACGGTGGCGTCCGGGAACCTGGTGAATTCGATCGACGGAAGCACCATCCCCCTGACGCCCGACGCCCCGGCCACGATCACGCTGACCAATAGCGGATTTCCGGGCAAGGATATCAACATCGGCGGATCGATCGACATCCCGACGACCGCGGACGGCACTTATGCCGGCAACATTGTGGTGACCGTCGAATACCAGTGATTTGAAGCCCAGGCCCTAAATCGCTACATCGGCGGCATGTACACGACCGAGCTCAGCAAAAACGTCAAGCCGATTGAGACGGCCGAAGACCCCGCGCTGGTCGCGGCGTTCGAGGCTCGGGTGGCGGCGGATGAATTCATCGAGCCCAAGGACTGGATGCCGGAGGCCTATCGCAAGACGCTGGTCCGGCAAATTTCGCAGCATGCGCACAGCGAGATCGTCGGCATGCTGCCGGAAGGCAATTGGATCACGCGCGCGCCGTCGCTGCGCCGCAAGGCGATCCTGCTGGCCAAAGTGCAGGACGAGGGCGGACACGGCCTTTATCTCTATTGCGCCGCGGAGACGCTCGGTACCAGCCGCGAGGAAATGGTCGAGGCGCTCCATTCGGGGAAGGCCAAATATTCGACCATCTTCAACTATCCGACGCTGACCTGGGCCGACATCGGCGCGATCGGGTGGCTGGTCGACGGCGCGGCGATCATGAACCAGGTCCCGCTGCAACGAACCAGCTACGGACCCTACGCCCGCGCGATGGTCCGGGTGTGCAAGGAGGAGAGCTTCCACCAGCGCCAGGGCTATGAAATCATGATCGCGTTGGCCAATGGCACCGCCGATCAGAAGCGGATGGCGCAGGACGCGCTCAACCGCTGGTGGTGGCCTTCGCTGATGATGTTCGGCCCGCCGGACGACAACAGCCCCAACACCGAGCGCTCGATGCGCTGGCGGATCAAGCGCGAGACCAATGACGAGCTCCGCCAGAAGTTCGTCGACATCACGGTGCCGCAGGCGGAGTTCCTCGGCCTCAAGGTCCCCGATCCGGAGCTGAAGTGGAACGAAGATAAGGGCGGCTATGATTTCGGCGAGGTCGACTGGGAGGAATTCTACGCGGTAGTCCGCGGCGAAGGGCCGGTCGCCAAGGAGCGAATGAAGGCTCGCATCGACGCCTGGGAGAATGGCGCCTGGGTGCGCGATGCCGCGGCGGCCTATGAGGCGAAGCGGCGGGAACGCGCTGCCGCTTGAACTTCACAAACCGTCATGCCAGCGAAAGCTGGCATCTCGGCAATGAATGTCGAAGTGAAGGGAGATCCCGGCATTCGCTGGGATGACGCTGAATGACCGACTGGCCGCTGTGGGAGGTGTTCGTTCGTGCGAAGGGCGGTCTTAGCCATCGCCACGTTGGCAGCGTTCATGCTCCTGACCCGGAGCTCGCGCTCCGCCACGCGCGCGACACCTATACGCGGCGGCTCGAAGGGGTGAGCTTGTGGGTGGTGCCGTCGGCATCGATCATTGCCTCCGACCCTTCGGATAGCGGGCCGCTGTTCGAACCGGCCGAGGATAAGATCTACCGCCACCCGACCTTCTACGACATCCCGGACGAGGTGAAGCACATCTGATGCCGAGCCTTCCTGCAATCGAAAAAGACGTTGAGAAGCGTGCGGAGCGGGTCCCCGACCATGGCGCGTTCGATGCGCCCTCGGAAGCGCACCACGACCCGGCGGTCATCGACTATTGCGAGCGGCTCGGCGACGACGGGCTGATCCTCGGTCAGCGCCTCAGCGAATGGTGCGGCCATGCGCCGGCGCTGGAAGTCGACCTCAGCCTCGCCAATATTGCGCTCGACCTGATCGGGCAGGGGACCAATTTCCTGGCGCTCGCCGGCGATGCGGACAAGCTCGCATTCCACCGCGACGTGCTCGACTGGAAGAATTGCCTGCTGGTCGAGCAGCCCAATGGCGATTTTGCGCAGACCATCGCCCGCCAGCTGCTGTTCTCGACGTGGCAGCACATGCTCTATCAGCAGCTTGCCAACTGCAGCGACGAGCGGATCGCGGCGATCGCCGCCAAGGGCGTCAAGGAAGTCGCTTATCACCGTGAACTGGCGGCCGATTGGATCATCCGGCTCGGCGACGGGACCGAGGAGAGCGCGCGGCGCATGGCCGAGGGGCTCGACTGGTGCTGGCGCTTCATTCCGGAGCTGTTCGAGGTCGATGATCTGCTCGCCGAGCTGATCGAGCGCGGCATCGCCGCCGATCCGCGCGAGTTTGAGGGTGAGTATCGCTCGGCAATCGCAGCCGTGCTTGGCGAGGCGAAGCTGGTAACACCGGTCGAACAGCGTCCGATCCTCGGCGGCCGGCGCGGCCATCACAGCGAGCATCTCGGCCATCTGCTGGCGGTGATGCAATATCTGCCGCGCACCTATCCCGACACAGCCTGGTAATGGCCGAGCATTTCTACAAGCTTCGGGTCGCAGAAATCGTGCCCGAGACCGACGAGGCCAACTCGATCCGATTCGAGATCCCGGAGGGGCTGGAGGAGGTCTTCCGCTTCAAGGCGGGCCAGCATCTGACCCTTCGTACTGAGCTTGCCGGCGAGGAAGTCCGCCGCAATTACTCGCTGTGCGTCGCACCCGACGAGAGTCAGATCAAGGTCACCGTCAAGCGCATCGCCGGTGGCGTTTTCTCCAACTGGGTCGGCGACCAGCTGAAGGTCGGTGACACGCTCGACGTGATGACTCCGCACGGGTCGTTCACGGTCGAGCTCGATCCCGCAAACGAGCGGCGTTACGTCGCCTTCGCAGGCGGATCGGGCATCACGCCGGTGATTTCACTGATCAAGACAGCGCTGAAGATCGAACCGGAGAGCCGCTTCACGCTGTTCTACGGCAACCGCGATTCCAATTCGGTGATCTTCCTCGAACAGCTGGCGGCGCTCAAGGACCGCTATCTCGGTCGCTTCGAGCTTTATCATTTCCTCAGCGACGAAGAGGGTGATGTCGAGCTGTTCAACGGCATGTTGGACCGCGAGCATGTCGATGCGTCGATCGAGCAGCTGGTTGGCCAGCCCGACGCGGTGGATGCCTGGTTCATCTGCGGACCTGGGCCGATGATGGACGCGGCGGAAGCGGCGCTGACCGATCGTGACATCGCCAGGGACAGGATTCATATCGAGCGGTTCCTGGCCGGCCGCCCCTCGGCGGCACTGGCCGCGCAAATGGCGCAGCTGCAGGAGAAGGCGGCTGGGCTGACATTGAGCGTCACGCTCGACGGTCGAACCCGCAAGGTCGAGTTCAGCGAGGCGAACATCCTCGACAGCGCGCGCGAAGCCGGGCTTCCCGCGCCCTTCGCTTGCAAGGCGGGGGTGTGCGCCACCTGCCGGGCCAAGGTGACCAAGGGAAAGGTCGAAATGGCCGCGCGCTATGGTCTGACCGACGAGGAAATCGCTGCCGGCTATGTCCTCACCTGCCAGTCCGTGCCGGTCGGAGAAGGTGTTGCCGTCGACTATGACGCCTGACCCCCTGGGGGTGACTGTTGCGCCCCTTTCCGCTAGTCCCGGTTCATGCTGGATGAGCCGATCGTGACTGGCACCAACGGGGGCGCCCAATTCTTCGATGCTCTTGGCGACGTGCAGAGCGATTCCCTGCTCGCGTTGATCGCCATGGCCAATGCCGACCCACGGCCCGACAAGATCGACGTCGGGGTCGGGGTCTATCGCGACGGGGTCGGCAACACGCCGATCCTGCGAGCGGTGAAGGCGGCCGAGAAGCTGCTGTGGGAGCAACAACAGAGCAAGAGCTACATCGGCGGTTTCGGCGACAAGCGCTACACCGAGCTGCTGCGGCCGATCGTGCTCGGGCGACACGCGAATGACGACAGAATTGCCGGGCTGCACACGCCGGGCGGCTGCGGCGCGCTGAGCCTTGGATTCAAGCTGATCGCCGCCGCCCATCCTGGAGCGAATGTGCTCGTCGGAACGCCAACCTGGCCCAA
>DASTCB010000179.1:0-16405 GCA_035711585.1 Sphingomicrobium sp. | reverse complement strand
GCAGGATGCCAGACGAGCAATGATGCTGTCGGCGCGGCTTGTCAGGATGACCGGGACCCGGGCGCCGAGGACGATCCCCGCTGCGTCCGCGCCGGCGAGGAAGGACAGGCTCTTGGCCAGCATATTGCCGGCCTCAAGGTCGGGAACCACCAACACATTGGCGCGGCCGGCGACCGGCGACTTGATCTTCTTGATCGCTGCCGCCTCCATGCTGATCGCATTGTCGAGCGCGAGTGGGCCGTCGAGCACTGCCCCCGTGATCTGACCCCGATCAGCCATTTTGCACAGCGCGGCTGCTTCCAGCGTCGAGGGAACGTCGGGGTTGACGCTTTCCATTGCGCTCAGGATCGCAACGCGGACTTCATCCGCTCCCAGCGCATGGGCGAGGTCGATGGCATTCTGGGTGATGTCAACCTTTCCCTTGAGGTCGGGGGCGATATTGACCGCCGCGTCGGTGATGATCAGCGGCTGGTCATGGTCCGGCACGTCCATGACGAAGCAATGGCTGATGCGACGCGACGTCCTCAGGCCGGTGTCGCGCTTGACGACCGCGCCCATCAACTCGTCGGTATGAAGGCTGCCCTTCATCAGCGCGCCGGCGCGGCCTCCCCGAACCAGCTCGACGGCCTTGTCGGCCGAGTCCTGGCTATAGGCGGCATCGACGACCTCAAACCCGCTGATGTCGATGCCATGCTCGGCGGCGACCGAGCGGATCCGCTGCGCCGGCCCGACAAGTATCGGGTCGATCAGGTTGAGCTTGGCGGCCTCCACCGCGCTCTCCAGCGAGACCTGGTCGCAGGGATGAGCCACGGCGACCTTGACCGGCGCATGCTGCTGCGCCTTCGCGACAAGCTTTCGGAACTTGGCGTGGTCGTTCCGTTCGATCCTCAGCTCCGGCTCAAGCACGGGCATCGGGCGTCCTCCTTCTATCCACACCGCTGAGAAAGTCAGTTACGGTACAGACGGATTCCGGCCATCCGGATTTGTCCGGACGCACTGCACAAATTTCGGCAGCGTCATCGATCCGAGGCCTACCTCAGCAACGGACGCACGGGGTCATGAGGGTTCCTCCTGATGTTCGGCAAAGCCATGGAGCTTATTGCTTGGCTGACGCCCAAGAGAGGTTTCGGGGGGGCTGATGCCCCTCGGCGCCCTGTGCCTTCCGAACACCTTTCAGTCGCAATGTTGGAGGGCAGGAAATGGACAGCGAACATTTTGACCACGAAGCATTCGTGCTTCCAGAGCTTGACGTTAGCGAGCCGCCGGCCGGGTCCGACCGCCGCTCGTTCATGATGCGCAGCGCGATGGCGGCGGCCATCGTTGCCGTCGGCGGGCACGTCAATCCGCTGTTCGCCCAGGCACCGGCAACGCCGCCGATCGGGGCAGGCGGCGTCGATCCGAACCTGGAAGTGGTGAAAAAGTCCAAGGGCCCGGTCATGACCCTTGTCGACGAATTCTACAAAGTCGGCCCGGGCCCATCATCCTCGCACACGATCGGCCCGATGCGGATCACCTATGACTTTTACCAGCGCGCGGCCAAGCTGCCGGCCGACCAACTGGCCCAGGCGACCGCGCTCAAGGTGCATCTGTTCGGCAGCCTCAGCGCCACCGGCAAGGGCCACGGTACCGAGCGCGCCGCGCTCGCCGGGCTGGCCGGCTATGAACCGGCGACCATCGACCCGGCGATCCTCGACGACCTGATGGTCCACCCGGACAAGGTTTTCCCGGTCAAGCTCGGCAGCAAGACAATCAACGTTTCGCTGAAGGACATCATCTACGATTCACCAAAGGGCGATTTTCACCACGCGAACACCATGACGGCGAAACTGATGGCCGGCGATAAGGTGTTGTTGGAGCAGGAATATTATTCGGTCGGCGGCGGATTCATCGAGTGGAAGGGCTATGAGCCGCCCAAGAAGAACCCGCCCAAATATCCCTATTCGACGATGAAGGAAGTGCTCGACTATACCGCGCGCGACAACATCACGCTTGCCGAATTGGCCTATGCCAACGAGCTGGCGATTTCCGGCCGCGACAAGGCACAGGTCGACGCGTTCCTCGACAAGATCATCGGTGCAATGCGGGCGACGGTCAAAACCGGCCTTAGTGCCCCGCAGGGTGTCTTGCCTGGACCGATCAAGCTCAAGACCAAGGCGGGCGACGTCTTCAAGAACGCCATGAAGGAACAGCATCAATCGCGGCGTGGCATCGGCGTTCTTTCGGCTGCGGCACTTGCCGGCTCTGAAGAGAATGCGCGCGGCCACCTGGTGATCACGGCGCCGACGGGCGGGTCCGCGGGCGTCATGCCGGCCGTCATCTATTCACTCGGCCCGGACGGGGCGAAAAAGTCGGACCAGAAGCTGCGCGAGGCCCTGCTGGCCGGCGCCATCGTCGGCTATCTGTGCAAGCACAACGCCACGCTGTCGGCCGCCGAGGGCGGATGCCAGGCAGAGATCGGTGTCGCCTCCGGAATGGGCGGCGCAGCGATCGCCGCGGCGCACGACGATCCGCCGCAGATCTCGGCCAATGCCGCAGGCGCCGCGCTCGAGCACCATCTCGGCATGACCTGCGATCAGGTCGCCGGCTTCGTCCAGGTGCCGTGCATCGAGCGGTGCGCGTTCGGCGCAGTGAAGGCCTGGACCGGCTACCTGATCGCCAAGAACGAGATCTCGGCGAACCGGCGGGTCGATATCGACGCGGTGATCACCGCCCTGGCCGAAACCGCGAAGGACATGAACCCGAAGTATAAGGAGACGTCGGAAGCGGGCCTCGCGCAGTCCCTGGTCCTCTGCTGACGGTCGACAGATGAGCCAGGCGGCAGATCGCACCGCGGTGACTCCCCTTCGCGCGGTGGCCGTCGCCTGGCTCATCACGTCCGTTTACTATTTCTACCAATATGCGATGCGATCCGCTCCGGCGGTCATGGTGCCGGAGATGTCGACCGCGTTCGGCCTCACTCCGGTCGGCATCGCCTCGCTGGTCGGGCTCTTCTACTATGCCTATGCGCCGTTCAGCCTGGTCGCGGGCGTCGCCATGGACCAGCTCGGACCGCGCAAGGTGGTGCCGGTCGGCGCGGCCGCCGTTGCAGTAGGAGCGCTGCTCTTCTCCACCGGCGATCCCAACCTGGCCAGCATCGGCCGCTTCCTGCAGGGGGCCGGGGGCGTGTTCGCGCTGATCGGCGCGGTCTATATCGCGACCACCCACTTCCCGGCGTCGAAGGCCGCAACCCTCATCGGCGCAACCCAGATGTTCGGGATGGCCGGCGGCTCGGCTGGACAGTTCGTGGTCGGCCCGGCCATCGGCGGCGGCCTGGCCTGGGACCAGTTCTGGTGGCTGATGGGCCTGGTTGGCCTGCCGATTGCCCTGTTGCTGGCCCTTTATATCCCTTCGCGGCAGCCAGCGCCCACTCCGGCCAGCCCGGGCCGCAACTGGCTGAAAGATGCCGGCAGCGCGATCTGGACGGTGTTCCGCAACCCGCAATCGATCATCTGCGGCCTGATCTCGGGGCTGCTGTTCATCCCGACGACCATCTTCGACATGGTGTGGGGCGTGCGCTTCCTCCAGGAGGGGCATGGCATGCCCTATGATGTCGCGGTCCTCCGTTCGGCGGCGGTCCCGTTCGGCTGGATCATCGGCTGCCCGCTGCTCGGCTGGATTTCCGATCGCATCGGGCGCCGCAAGCCGGTCATCATCGGCGGGGCGGCCGTGCTGCTGGCGGCAATGACGATGGGCCTCTACGGTCCGCCGGGGGTGCTCCCGCCTTTCACCATCGCCCTGGTTGCCGGCATCGCGTCGGGTGCGGCGATGATCCCCTATACGGTGGTCAAGGAGGCTAATCGGCCCGAGCACAGCGGCAGCGCAACCGGCGTCATCAACTTCGTCAACTTCTCCTTTTCCGCATTGCTCGGGCCGCTGTTCGCCGCGCGGCTGATGCGCATCAGCGGCGGCGACGATCGGGCCCTGGGCGACTATCAGGCGACCTTCATGCCGATGCTGATCGGCGTCGGCCTCGCCATCCTGCTGACGCTCCTGCTGCGCGAAACCGGACCGCGGCCGCGCAAGACCAATGAAGCTCCGCCGCTTGGCGCAGGGCTTCCGGCCGAATGAATCCCAACGGAGGAACCGATGTCGACCCTGATCATGGAGCCCGAATATAAGCCCGCCACCGAGAAGCAGGGCGCGTTCAAGCCTGGGCTGTGGACGAAGGAAATCAATGTCCGCAACTTCATCCAGATCAACTACGAGCCCTATTATGGGGACGGCAGCTTCCTGGCCGGCCCGACCGATCGGAGCAGCGCCATCTGGAAGAAGCTGACCGACCTGTTCGTCGAGGAGCGCAAGAAAGGCGTGCTCGACGTCTCGCAAATCCCGAGCAGCATCACCGCCCACGAGGCAGGTTACATCGACAAGGAGAATGAGGTCATCGTCGGGCTGCAGACGGATGCGCCGCTGAAACGCGCGATCATGCCCAACGGCGGCCTTCGGATGGTCACGAGCTCGCTCGAGGCTTACGGATACAAGCCCGATCCGATCGTGGTCGAGGCCTTCACCAAATATCGCAAGACTCATAATGGCGGCGTGTTCGACGCCTATACCGAGGACGTCCGCAAGTGCCGCAGCTCCCACGTCCTCACCGGCCTGCCCGACGCCTATGGGCGCGGCCGGATCATCGGCGATTATCGCCGGGTCGCACTCTATGGGGTCGACCGGCTGATCGAGGTCAAGAAGCAGGAGAAGAGGTCGCTCGACGACAAATGGTCGACCGACGAGATCATCCGCGACCGCGAGGAATTGAGCGAGCAGATCCGCGCGCTGGGCGAACTGAAGGAAATGGCGGCCAAATATGGGTTCGACATTTCCGGCCCTGCCACGTCGGCCAGGGAAGCGGTCCAATGGCTCTATTTCGGCTACCTCGCGGGCGTAAAGGAACAGAATGGCGCGGCCATGTCGCTGGGCCGGGTGTCGACCTTCCTCGACATCTTCTTCGAGCATGATCTCGACGCGGGCATCCTGAGCGAGGAACAGGCACAGGAGATCGTCGACGATTTCGTCATCAAGCTACGCATCGTCCGCTTCCTTCGCACGCCCGAGTATGACGAGCTGTTCGCCGGCGACCCGACGTGGGTGACGGAATCGATCGCCGGCATGGGGGATGACGGGCGACCGCTGGTGACCAAGACCAGCTTCCGCTTCCTCCAGACGCTCTACAACCTCGGCCCGGCGCCGGAGCCGAATCTGACGATCTGGTATTCGCCCAATCTGCCCGAGCCGTTCCGGCGGTTCTCGGCGAAGGTCGCGATCGACACTAGTTCGATCCAGTTCGAAAGCGATGAAATCATGCGTGCCGCGTGGGGCGACGACGGAGCCATCGCCTGCTGCGTCTCGCCGATGGCCGTGGGCAAGCAGATGCAATTCTTCGGTGCTCGCGCCAACCTCGCCAAGTGCCTGCTCTACGCGATCAACGGCGGCCGCGACGAGATGTCGGGCAAGCAGGTCGCTCCTGCGTTCGAACCGGTCCGGGGCGATTACCTCGAGTTCGATGACGTGCTCAGCCGCTTCGACCGGATGATGGACTGGCTGGCGGGCGTCTATGTCACGGCCATGAACTGCATCCACTACATGCATGACAAATATGCCTATGAGCGGATCGAGATGGCGCTTCACGACTATGCGCCGCTCCGGACCATGGCGTTCGGCATTGCCGGGATGTCGGTCGTCGCCGACAGCCTGTCGGCGATCAAATATGCCAGGGTGAAGGTGAAGCGCGACGAGACCGGGCTCGTCACCGATTATGAGACGGAAGGCGAATTTCCGCTGTTCGGCAACAACGACAATCGCGTCGACCACATGGCCAGCTGGATCGTCTCCACCTTCATGGGCAAGCTGCGCAGGCATCCGACCTACCGCAATGCGCTGCACACCCAGTCGGTGCTGACGATCACCTCCAACGTGGTCTATGGCAAGGCAACCGGGAACACGCCTGACGGCCGTCGTCAGGGCGAGCCATTCGCCCCCGGCGCCAACCCGATGCACGGCCGCGACAGCCATGGCATTCACGCCTCGGCTGCGTCGGTCGCAAAGATTCCCTATCGTGACGCGCAGGACGGGATTTCGCTGACCACCACGCTGGTCCCGACCGGGCTCGGCCGAACCGAGGATAACCGCATCACCAACCTGACGTCGATCCTCGACGGCTTCTTCGGCACCACGGGCTTCCACATGAACATCAATGTCCTGAACCGCGAGATGCTGATGGACGCGATGGATCATCCCGAAAAATATCCGAGCCTGACGATCCGCGTATCGGGCTATGCCGTCAACTTCGTGCGGCTGACCCGCGAGCAGCAGATGGACGTCATCAACCGCACTTTTCACGGGGAGTGAGATGGAGTCGCAGCCGGTTCCGGCGATGGCGCCCGAAACGGTGCCGCTTGAGGCCAGGTCGCCGTTCGAGATGCGCGTACAGCTGGGCGAAGGCGTGCCGGAGACCGACGTCCGTACGGCGCTCAAGACCGGCGACATGGGGTTCCTGCACAGCTACACCACCGGCTCGGCGGTGGACGGCCCCGGCATCAGGCTGGTTGTTTGGACCACGGCCTGCATGTTCCGCTGCCAATATTGCCACAACCCCGACACCTGGACCTTGCGCAACGGCATCCCGGTGACGCTCGACCGGGCCATCGAAGAGGTCCGCAAATATGCCCCGGGCCTGAAAATCATGCACGGCGGCTTCACCCTGTCCGGTGGCGAGCCGCTGATGCAGGACCGATTCGCCGTCCGCCTGCTCGCCGCGGTCCGGGAGATGGGCGTTCACACCGCCATCGAAACCAACGGCTGCTTTGGAAACCGCCTGTCGGACGAGGAACTCAGGACCATCGACCTCGTCATCCTCGACATGAAGGCCTTCACGCCCGAACTGCACCGGCTCGTCACCGGCATGGCCAATGAGGAGGTGCTGGTGTTCGCCCGCCGGCTTTCCGAACTGAAGCGGCCGATGTGGTTGCGCTACGTCCTTGTGCCCGGCCTTACCGACATTCCCGAGGAGATGGGGGCACTGGCCGAGTTCTGCGCCTCGCTGGGCATCGTCGAGCGCGCCGAGATCCTGCCCTTCCACCAGCTGGGCCGCTACAAATGGCAAAGGCTCGGGATCGAATATCCACTCGGCGTAACCGAGCCGCCCAGTAACGATCAGGTCGCCCAGGCCGTCGCCATATTCCGGGACGCAGGTCTCGACGCGTCCTAACGAGCCGGCATCCACGATTTTCCTGACCCAACTCAGGTTTACCCCGAATTATCGTCCGGTGGGTGCGGCCATACTCCGGAAGCGCAGCATTTGAGTGAAACGATTATCCGGAGGCTTTATGCGCAAAGTCGTCCTGGCCGCATCCGCGGCATTTGTCGCGTCGCCGGCGCTGGCCGCAGCCGGCGAAGGGGTTGATTCGACAGAGCCGCAGTCGCCGCCGGCATTGGTAGCCGGAGCATCGGCCAGCGCAGCCCAGGAATCGCCATCGCTGACAGAGGCCGAACGGGCCCAGGCCATCCAGGAACTCCAGGATCTGAGAGCGCGCATGACGGCGCTCGAGCAGCGGCTCGGGGTGACCCCTCCGCCCACCCAATACACACCGCAAGTCGCCAAGCGGAACAAGGATCACAACCTCGAGCTCTATGGCTTCGTGCAGCTCGACGCGATCCAGGACTTCAACCGCGTCAACCCGAACTGGGACGCGACCCTGAGGCCGTCCCGAATCCCGACCGAGGAAGGCCAGTTCGGCGGTGACGGCCAATCGATCTTCAGCGTGCGGCAGTCGCGGCTTGGCGCGAAGGCGACCGGCATGCTCGCCGGCCGGCCGTACGAGGCCAAGTTCGAGTTCGACCTGTTCGGAACGGGAGTCGACGAGGGGCAGACCACGTTCCGCGTCCGCCACATCTATGCGAAATGGGGGCCATTCCTTGTCGGCCAGACCAACACCTTGTTCATGGACGGCGACATCTTCCCGAATGTGGTCGATTATTGGGGGCCGGCTGGCATGGTGTTCGTCCGCACGCCCCAGATCCGTTGGACCTTCTGGGACAGGGACGGCTGGACCGCCGCGGTCGCGCTCGAGCATCCCAGCGATGATATCGACCCCGGCAATATCCGCCTGATCGACGAGAATATCGCCGCCAATATCCAGTCGAACGAGGAGCTTCCGGACCTCACCGCGGCGATCCGTTACGGCGGCAACTGGGGCCACGTCCGCTTGGCCGGGATCCTCCGCAAGATCGGCTACGATACAAGAGGCACGGAGGACAATGAGCCGGACGGAAACAAGACCGGCTGGGGCATCAACGCGACCACGGCGTTCAAGCTCGGCTTTGCGACGCCCCGGCTGGGGGTCGTCTACGGGCGGGGCATCGCCACATACATGAATGACGGCGGCATGGACCTGGCGCCATCGGTGGACGTGCAGATCGTTCCCCCGAACATCATCCTCATCCCCGAGGCCGAAGCCGTGAAGCTGCTCGGCGTGTCGGCCTATGTGGACCTGCAATGGACGAAGCAATTGAGCTCGGCGGTCGGCTACAGCTTCACCAAGGTCGATAATACCAATTTCCAGGATCCGACCGCGTTCCACAAAGGCGAATATGCATCCGCGAACCTGCTTTATGCGCCCGCCGAAAACGTCCTTGCCGGCGCCGAACTGCTGTGGGGCCGCCGCACCGACAATGACGGAGAGAAGGGCACCGACACCCGGCTTCAGGCCAGCTTCAAATGGTCGTTCACCAGCAACAACATCTGGGATTGGTTCGAATAGGCTCAGCCCGGCCTTTTTCGAAAGGCTGCGTTCAACGCGTCAAGCAGGGCCTGCTCGTTCGGAACGACGGTGTTCCCCAGGGCAAGCAGGGTCGCCATCCCCTTCCCGGATGCGGACGCGACTTCGTGGCAGGCGTCCAGCAAGCGTTTGACTCGATCTTCGCGTTCCGCCTGGGTCAACACCGAGAAGCTGTATTTGAGAACTTCGACGGCAACGTCGAACAGCTCGTCGGCGGGTCGCACGCGCAGCCATTCCTCCAGCTGGGCATAGGCCGGGGAGCCTTCTTCGACGCCCCGAGCGCCGGCGAGGCGCAGCACCGCCTGATGTTCTTTCCGTGAAACGGTCCCGTCGGCCCAGGCGACTTGCACCAGCGGCCCCAGGAACAGGGCGGGGGCCGTATCCAACTTCACGCCCACCGTCCGGACGCGTTCCAGGAGCTCGGCGTTGTCGACCTGCAGCTTCTCGCCGAGCGCCAGCGCGATTTCGTCGAGGCTCGCCCGCTGCCGCAGCTTCTCGAGGAGCTTGGCTTCCTCCTGCCGGAAATATGATTCCTCGAGCGCCTTCTCACGGTCGCCGAAAATGCGGTCCTGCATTGGCTCACCTCGCTTTCGAAGCCATCCGCGTCCTTGTAAATCGCGGGAGTCAGTCTGCGCCCAACCGCGGCGCGGGGCAAGTCGAAGCCCGCTGCAATGACCCCCCCCTTGTTAAGTTCAGCCCGGGATTCGCCATATCGGGATTAGTCGGTAGCCCGCTGGGCAAGCGCGGTCCCCTGGCTCCCTATTGCCGTTCTCCCTGATTGAACCTTGCCGCTCCCTCTCGGAAACATGGGGCATGGAGGCATGACATGCGCAACCCCATGGTGGCCGCCGCAATATTGGCGCTTGCCACAGACACAGCCGCTGACGGTCAGGAGATCGTCGAGGTTCCCGCGAGCCAGGCCGGGGTGGGACTACCGGACGACATCTTCGCCCTGCCACCCGGTCAGTGGTTCATCGCCAAGCAGGTCACCCAAGGCAATGATCCCTGCACTCCAGAGGCCTGCGAGGCCGGCTTCAACTCGGGCGACCTCGTCGTCAGCGTCGAACATGCCAAGGAGTATGTCCGTGTCATTGCGGGATTCCGTGGCTGTCCGGGCGTGGCCTTCCAGGAAGTCGAAACCGGCATGCGGCCAGGCAGTTACAAGCGGGGCCAGGTCTCCGATCTGATCAAGGATGTGGTCCAAGGCGCGGAAAAGAGCTGCAAACTCCAGGCGCCAAAAGTGCCAAGGCTTGACGTTAGCTCGCTGTTTCCCAAGCCATTGAATTGAGGTGGGACGGTGGCCAATGATCGACCGGAATCAATCTCCGACGCGGATCTTGAACATGAGATCCGCCGCCGGCGGAAGTTCACCACGGAGGAGGCAATCGGACGCCTGGCCGGTCCTGGAGCGATGAAAGGCGCTTCGGCTGTCTCACCGCAGCAACAGGCGGAGAATGCTGTGGGGGTCTGGCTCAGAGCATCCGTCATGGACCCTTCGGGCTCGCTCAGGACGGTGCTCCACCGTCATCTGAAGTGCAGCAAGCTGTTGCTCGAAAAGGTTGATGACCCGTTAGGCGCCGCGGCGGCCTGTCTCCGGCAGCTTCTCGCTTCGGAGCACGGACTTCGCGAAATCGTCCGCGAAGCCGACTTCGAATGGGGCCGCGCAATGGATGAGCGGCCCCGCTTCGAGCGGGAAGGGAGTCCGCCGGACGCCGACGATCCCTACACGGTCGAGTCCGTTCGCAAGACGCTGGTTGAGGCGTTGCAGCAACTGCCGTCCTAGCGGTCGAATCCAGATATGAGCGCGGTGACGTTGTCGCCCAGCGCATCAATCGCATAACCGCCCTCCATGACGATCAGCACGGGAAGGCCGGTTGCCGCAATCTGCCGTCCGATCTCTCGATAATCGTCCTGCCGAAGCCGGAAATAAGAGATCGGGTCATCCTCGAACGTGTCTGCTCCGAACGACAGGACCAGCAGGTCCGGGCGGTGCGCTCCTATGGCGTCCAGGGCCGTTCGCAATGCCCCGCTGTAGCCGCCCAGGTCCGTGCCGCGGGGTAGCGGCAGGTTCAGAGTCTTGCCCGCGCCGGATCCCTCGCCGGCCTCGTCCGCATGACCCCAGAAAAATGGATAGTCGGTCGACGGGTCGGCGTGGATCGACACGAACAGCAGGTCGGGATCTTGGTAGAAGATGTCCTGCGTCCCGTTGCCGTGGTGATAGTCGATATCCAGGATGGCGACGCGACGCCCCGATCGCCGGCCATGCTCCGCCGCGATCGCCGCATTGTTGAGATAGCAATAGCCGCCGCAATAATCGCGTCCCGAATGATGCCCCGGCGGGCGGCACAGGGCGAAGCTGGCAGTCGCCGATCCTTCCAGGATTGCCCCCAGCGCGGTGAGTGCCGTCTGGGCGCTCCAGTAGCTGGCCTCCCACGTCCCCTCGGCGATGGGCGTCGCGGCGTCATAGCTGTAGCGGCCGAGCCTGGCGTCGATCCGATCGAGCCTGAGCTCGCGCCGGTGGACGACGGGCCAGGTGTAGCCGATGGCATCGCCGTCGCGGCCGGACGCCCGCCATTCGGAAAAGGCGGTGCGAAGGAACTCTACATAGGCAGCGTCGTGGACTGCCAGCAGCGGATCAAGGCCGAAATCCTTCGCCGGGCGCAAAGAGGCAAGGCCCGCGGCGATGTTGCGGGCACGGGAGGACGCCTCTGCGTATGGCGTCCATCCGCCATTGTGAAGCTCGCGCAGCGGCTCGTGCAGAAGCTGCCGTTCGTCGAAGAAGGCGGGAACCGAATTCATGTTCAGTTGGCCGGGACCTGCTGCCCTTCATGCAGCGACATGAGCGATTCCAGCAGCTCTTCGTCGGCGCTGGACATCACGGCCAGGACGACGGCTTCGTCGCAGCCCTCGGCGGCGAGATAGGCGTGGCCCATGCTCGAATCGATGTACATCGACTGACCGACCTCCAGCGTCACCGAATCATAAAATTCGGTGTTCACCGTCACCCGGCCGCTGAGAACATAGACAAATTCCTCGCCGGCATGATGGACCAGCTCGCCGAACTCTTCGGAGGTCTTCGCGCGGATCTTCGAGATGACCGGGATCATCCGTTTACGGCGAAGGTCGGTGCACAGATAATAATAGTCGTAGTTATGGGTTTCGACGCGGACCGCATGATCGATGTCGCACAGGCTTCGGCGCGCCATCACCGCGGCCGGCGTTTCGTCGCTCGGCTCGGCGAACAGTTCGGACATCCGCATTCCGAGCCGCTGCGCCACCTGGTAGAGCTTGTCATAGGTGAGCGTCAGCCGGTCATGCTCGACCTTCGACAAGGTCGACACCGGAATCCCGCTCTTCTCGCTCATCTGCTTCAGCGTCCAACCTTCGCGATTGCGGACGCCGCGGAGCAACGCGCCCAAGGTCGGAACTGATGACGGCATAAGCAGGCGTTCCCTTTCCAGTTGACGAATTTTCTGATCAGGATAACAGTGTCCCAATCAGAACAATAGCCACACTGTATTTGCTGGCGCAGGCCGGGGCAATCCCGGTGACAGGGAGGATGAGGCCATGCCGAAATGGCGGGGAATGATTTTTGGGTTGGCGGCTCTGGTCACTGGCGCGGCCGTGGCGCAGCAGGCCGTCAAGCTTGGGCCGGCCACGACCGTCGGAACGCCGCCCGCCGCGGAGGCGGCGCCGTCCGGATCTCCGGTGGCGGTGCCCGCCAGAACACACGAGCTCAACAGGACCGACGTCGACGCCTGGCTTGACGGCTTCATGCCTTACGCGATTGCGCGTGGCGACATTGCGGGCGCCGTCGTCGTGGTCGTCAAGGACGGCCAGGTCCTGACCCAGCGCGGCTACGGCTTCTCCGACATCGAAAAGCGCAAGCCGGTATCGCCGGAGACCACCCTTTTCCGTCCCGGCTCCGTTTCCAAACTATTCACCTGGACGGCCGTCATGCAGCTGGTCGAGCAGGGCAAGATCGACCTCGACAAGGACATCAACGAATATCTCGATTTCGAGATTCCCGCGCGCAACGGCAAGCCGATCACGATGCGTCACGTCCTGACGCATACGACGGGCTTCGAGGAGACCGTCCGGCACCTCATTCACGACAATCCCGACAAGTTGGTGCCGCTCGACCGCTACGTGAAGGGCAGCCTGCCCGAACGAGTGTTCGACGTCGGCACCACGCCCGCCTATTCGAACTACGCGACCGCGCTGGCCGGCTATGTCGTGGCGCGCCAGTCCGGAATGTCGTTCGACGATTATGTCGACCGGCACATTTTCCAGCCGTTGGGGATGCGCCACTCCACCTTCCGGCAACCGCTCCCGAAGCAGCTCCAGCCCTTCATGTCGGAAGGCTATCGGGCCGCCTCGCAAGAGGCCGCAAAGTTCGAGTTCGTCGACCCGGCCCCGGCCGGAAGCCTGTCGGCGTCGGGCGCGGACATGGGCAAGTTCATGATCGCCCATCTCAATGGCGGCGCCGGGCTACTCAGGCCGGAAACCGCCAGGCTAATGCACAATTATCGGCTGGACATGATTCCCGGGCTGCATCGAATGGCGCTCGGCTTCTACGAGCAGAACATCAACGGTCACCGGGGCATCGCGCACGGTGGCGATACCGGCCTGTTCCACTCGGACCTGACGCTGTTCATCGACGATGGGATCGGGCTGTTCGTTTCGGTCAACAGCTCGGGCAGTCAAGGCGCCCCCCGCGCCCTTCGGGAGCGGCTGTTCGACGAGTTCGGCAACCGCTATTTCCCGGACCAGCCGGTTGCGGCCAAGGTGGATGCCGAAACGTCCAAGAAGCATGTCCAGCAGATGGCCGGCAATTACTTCAACAGCCGCGGCATCCGCTCCAACTTCCTCCACATCCTCGACCTGATCAGCCCGATCGCCATCGGCCCGGACGAGGAGGGCAAACTGTCGGCCCCGATGGTCACCAATACCGCCAACAAGCCGCGCCGCTGGGTCGAAATCGAGCCCTATGTGTGGAAGGACGTGGACAGCGACGAGAATTTGGCGGCCGTCGTCGAGGACGGCCAGGTCAAGCGGTGGAGCTTCGATACCGTTTCACCGTTCATGGTGTTCGATCGGGCGCCCTGGTACAAGAACCCGGCCTGGCTTGCTCCCGCACTTTATCTGTCGCTCGGGCTGATCTTTCTGGCCGCGCTGGCATGGCCGGTCGGGGCGATCGCGCGCCGCCGCTACAAGGCCGCGAATGCCTATGAAGGCAAGAGGCTGCGCCTGCAGCGAATCTGGCACGGCTGGCAATGGCTTACGCTGGCAACCCTGGCCGGCTGGGTAACCTTCGTGTCGGTCGGATTCTCGAGCCTGGAACTGCTCGGAGGTCCGCTGGATCCGCTGCTGATCACGCTTCAGGTGCTGACCCCCATCGCCTTCATCGGCCTGCTCGCGCTGGCCGGCTGGAATCTCCGCCAGGCGTTCCTCGAGAAGCGGCGCTGGTTCGTGAAGCTGTGGGCCATTGCGCTCTTGCTCTCGGCGGCGGTCCTGCTCTGGATCGGGTTCGCGTTCAAGCTCATCAGCTTCGGCACCAGCTACTGATGGCGAGCCTGCAGCTGGACGTAAGTGTCGAGACGTTGCGGCTGGCCCAGCCGTTCCGGATCTCGGGCTATGTGTTCACCCATTCGGACGTCGTGGTCGTCACACTGGGCGACGGCGAATATCGGGGTAGGGGAGAGGGGGGCGGCGTCTACTATCTGGGCGACGACGTCCCCCATATGCTCGCCGCGATCGGTGCAGTCCGAACGGCCATCGAAGGCGCGCCAACAAGGGAGGAATTGCGCCACATCATGCCTCCCGGCGGAGGTCGCAACGCAGTCGATTGCGCTCTGTGGGAGCTGGAGGCGGCCAGGGCGGGCGTTCCGGTCTGGCAGCTGGCGGGGGTGCCCACTCCCAAGCCGCTTCGAACGACCTTCACCTTGGGAGCCGACAGCCCGGAAGCGATGGCCGAAGGAGCGCGGAGCTACCGCGATGCCAGGTCGATCAAGGTCAAGCTGACGGGCGAGCTCGATCTCGACATCGAGCGCGTGAAGGCGATTCGCGCCGCCAGGCCGGATGTATGGCTGGGCGTTGACGGCAATCAGGGTTTCGTTATCGAGCAGCTGGACGAGCTGGTCGAGGCTCTTGCGGAACAACGGGTCTCGCTGCTCGAGCAGCCGCTGGCGCGAGGTCGCGAAGCCGATCTCGACGGCTACAAGTCGGTGATTCCGATCGCCGGCGACGAAAGCCTCCTGACGCTTGCCGATGTGGCTGGCGCCGCCGGCCGGTTCGACGTCGTCAACATCAAGCTCGACAAGTGCGGGGGACTGACCGAGGGCCTGATGATGGCGGCGGCCGCCCGCCGGCACGGACTGGGAGTGATGGTCGGGAACATGGTCGGCTCGAGCCTCGCCATGGCGCCGGCTTTCGTCCTCGGCCAGGGCTGCGACATCGTCGATCTCGACGGTCCGACATTCCTTGCCGAGGATCGCACTCCCAGCGTCGCCTACCAGGATGGAACGATCATCGCCGGACCGGAGGTTTGGGGTTCCGGGCGGGTCGCGGTCGCATGAGCGAACAGCCGACATGGTTCGGTCAGCCGCGCGGTCTGACCGTCCTGTTCCTGACCAATATGTGGGAGCAATTCTCCTACTTCGGGATGAGGGCGCTGCTGGTCTATTATATGACCAAGCAGCTGCTGATCGGGCAGGCGCAGTCATCCTTCATCTATGGCGCCTACACCGCCTGCGCCTATTTCACGCCGATCATCGGCGGGGTGATCGCCGATCGCTTTTTGGGCAAGCGCAAGGCGGTGATCATCGGCGCCAGCATCATGGCGCTGGGCCATTTCATGATGGCGTTCGAAGCGCTGTTCTACGCGGCGCTGGCGGCCATCGCGCTCGGCAACGGACTGTTCCTGCCGAGCTTGCCCAGCCAGGTCGGCGACCTATACCGGCGCGACGATCCGCGCCGCGGCTGGGCCTTCAACGTCTATTATGTCGGGATCAACATCGGCGGCTTCCTGGCGCCGCTGATCTGCGGGACGCTGGGCGAACTCTACGGCTGGCACTATGGCTTCGGCGCCGCCGGCATCGGAATGGTCCTCGGCCTCATCATCTATCTGGCCGGCCAGCGCTACCTGCCCGCCGAAGAGCCGCGGCAGGTTGAATCCGGCACGCCGGCCCGGCCGGGATTCGACCGTCACACCGTCCTCGTCCTGCTTGGCATCGCCCTTGCCGTCACCGTGTTCCGGGCGGCCTATGAGCAGGTCGGCAACACCGTCGCGTTATGGGCCGACAGCGGCGTCGATCGCGCGGCCGGGGCCTTCGAGATTCCGATGACCTGGTTCCAGTCGCTGAACCCGCTGTTCGTGATGCTGCTCACTCCGCCGCTGCTCGCCTATTGGCGCCGCCACGCCCACCGCGAAACGCACGCGTCGCTTGTTCGGCGCATGGCGCTTGGCGCGTTGATCGTCGGCTCCTCCTCTCTGTTGCGGGCCGGCGTCGCGGCGCTGAGCGGCGCTGCGCTGACGAACTGGGCCTGGCTGGCGCTGTTCTTCCTGGTCCTGACCTTCGGCGAGCTGTTCA
>DASTCB010000178.1:0-8627 GCA_035711585.1 Sphingomicrobium sp. | reverse complement strand
TGGTAGTAGCGGCGGCCCGGATAGCCTTCGGCATATTTATTGGTGAGGACGGAGCCTTGCGCCTCCAGCACCGCTCGGCTGACGATATTCTCCGACGCGATCAGCTCGATTTGGTCCTGCTCGCGGCGAAGCTCGGCCTTGATCGCCTCGGCCACGGCCGGGTCGGCATCGCCGAGATGGCGGGTGAAAAATCCCGCGGGCTGGACGTCGGTCAATTCGGGCGCGGTGGCCATCAATCGCTTTCCTGCAGAAGTTGTGACAGCTGGTCGACGCGGCGCTGGTGGCGCCCGCCGGCGAATTCGGTGCCGAGAAAGGCCTGGATGCAAGCCTTTGCCATGTCGCTGCCGACGAGGCGCGCGCCGAGCGCAAGGACGTTGGCGTCATTATGCTCGCGGGCCAGCGCTGCGGAGAGAGGTTCCGAAACGCGCGCGCAGCGGCAGGCGGGATTGCGGTTGACCGCGATCGAGATGCCGATTCCGGAACCGCAGACGACGATCCCGCGCTCGGCCGAGCCGCTCGCCACCGCCTCAGCCAGCTGGGTCCCGAACTGAGGATAATCGACGCTGTCCGGACCGTTGGTGCCAAGGTCGCGGACCTCGTGCCCGGCCTCCTTGAGCCAGGCAACAAGCTCATCTTTCAGCAGGTAACCGGCATGGTCGGCGGCAAGGGCGATGCGCATGGCCATCACCTAGGCCAAGCAGCCGGGATTCGCCACCCTCTGACGATGCATTGAGCCGCTTTGCCGATTGGTCGAACCGGCTTTGACCTTGCCGGCGATGTCGAGTCATGTCCTTCCCGACAAATAGGGGAGATCGACGATGCATTGGTCGTTCAAAGCCGCATTCGCCCTGAGTCTATCCGCGCCGGCATTCCCGCAGGTTCCAGCAGTTGACGTCAAGCCATTTACGGCCCGCGAAATCAGCCCCGAGATCCATCTGCTTTCGACGCCGCAGGACTATTTTGGCCCGGTGGTCGGCAATGTTAGCATCATCGAGCAGCAGGACGGCTACGTGGTGGTCGACAGCGGCCTCACCGCCGGAAATGGCCGGACGATCGTGAACTACGTCAAGGCGCGCTCGCCAAAGCCGGTCAAGGCCGTGATCGTCACTCACTGGCACAATGATCATCCGCAGGGCGTGTCGGCGATCCGCGAGGTCTGGCCCAAGGTCCGCATCATCGCGACCGAGGAAACCAAGAAGGGGATGCTCGGCCCCGAGCTTGGCGAATTGGTCGGGCTCGAGCCCGGCCCGCAATATGTCGAACGGGTCAACAAGCTGAATGCCGAGCAGCAGGCGACGCTCGACAAGCTGATCGCCGATCCAGCCACGGCGCCCGACCGGGTTGAACGAGCGAGGAAGGCGAAGGTCGACTTTGCCGCCTTCGCGGAAACCTATTCGGGTACGCACGTGGTTCCGCCGACCGAAACCTTCACGACTGAGCTCAAGATCGACGATCCGACGACACCGGTCGAGATCAGATTCCTTGGCCGGGCCAATACCGCGGGCGACGCGGTCGTATGGCTGCCGAAGCAGCGGGTGGTGATGAGTGGCGACATGGTCGTCTGGCCGACGCCGTTCGGCTTCTTCAGCTTCCCTGGCGACTGGGTGCAGACCCTGGGAAGGCTCAAGGCGCTAAACTATGTGGCGCTCATCCCAGGCCATGGCGAACCGCAGACCGACACCATCTACATCGACAATCTGATCGGCTCGATCGAGGACATCCGATCGCAGGTGGGACCGCTTGCGAAGCAAGGTCTGTCACTCGAGGATGTAAGCAAGAAGGTCGATTTCTCGCGCTACCGGGACATCTTTGGCGCCACCGAGCGAGCCAGGACCTTGTTCAAGGTCTATTGGACCGACCCGATGACCGAAAATGCCTGGAAGGAAGCGAAGGGTCTGCCGATCAAGCAGGGCGAGGGTGAAGTGACCGTCGCAACCCAATCCGGGAAGAAGAACTAGGCGGCTTTGCGGGTCAGTCCCTAAAATATTTCCTGGCCGACTCTCGGCGGTGGGGACAGCCGGGCCAGCAACAGGGCCGCTTCTTGCCAGCCAGAATGTCCTCCTTGAGCCGCGCGAAATGGGCATCGCGCGTCTCCTGCTTCTTCGGCGAGGTCATCCAGCAGATCCACTCGTTGCGGGCGAGCGAAGTCAGGGCGTTCCACTTGGATTGGAGCGACGGATCGCCGTCGAGCGCTGCCTTGAGGTTTTCGGGAGTGCTGTGCCGAAAGTCGGGCGACGCGTCCGCCATCGCCCGCGTCAGGCCGCTTTGACTGCCTGGAGTTCCAGCCGTTCCCAGATCTCGGCCAGGGCGCCGGTCAGCTCGTCCATCATCGCTTCGCTATGGGTCGGTCCGGGGGTGAAGCGCAGCCGCTCGGTGCCACGCGGGACGGTCGGGAAATTGATCGGCTGGACGTAGAGGCCGTACTCGGCGAGCAATATGTCGCTGATATGCTTGGCCCTGAGCGGGCAGCCGACCAGCAGCGGCACGATATGGGTGACGCTGTCCATCACCGGCAGTCCGGCCTCGCGGAACTTGGCCTTGAGCATCGCCGCCCCGGCCTGCTGCGAGGCACGCTCTTCGCCCGATTGCTTGAGGTGGCGGACGCTGGCCAGCGCACCGGCAACCAGGACCGGGGAGAGCGAGGTCGTAAAGATGAATCCCGGCGCATAGCTGCGGATGCAGTCGACGATGTTCTTGTCCGCGGCGACATAGCCGCCCATCACTCCGAACGCCTTGCCCAGCGTGCCTTCGATCAGCGTGACTCGGTGGGCGACCTGGTCGCGCTCGCTGATTCCGCCGCCATGGTCGCCGTACATTCCGACGGCGTGGACCTCGTCGAGATAGGTGATCGCTCCATATCGGTCGGCCAGGTCGCAGATTGCGGCGATGGGCGCGACGTCGCCGTCCATCGAATAGACGCTCTCGAACGCGATCAGCTTGGGCGCGTCGGCCGGCGCCTCCATCAGCAGCTGCTCGAGATGATCGAGATCGTTGTGCTTAAACACCCTTTTCTCGCAGCCTGAGCTCTTGATTCCGGCGATCATCGAGGCGTGGTTCAATTCGTCCGAGAAAATGATGCAGCCGGGCAAGAGCTTGCCGAGCGTCGACAGCGCTGCTTCGTTGGAGACATAGCCGGACGTGAACAGCAGCGCGGCTTGCTTGCCGTGCAGGCCAGCCAGCTCGGCCTCCAGCTCGACATGGTAATGGGTATTGCCGCCGATGTTGCGGGTGCCGCCCGAACCGGCGCCGACCGAGTGCAGCGCTTCCTCCATCGCCGACACGACTGCTGGGTGCTGGCCCATCCCGAGATAGTCGTTGGAGCACCACACGGTGATCGGCTTCGGCCCATTGTGGCCATGGAAGCAGTGCGCATTGGGGAAGGATCCCTTGGTGCGCAGGATATCGATGAAGACGCGGTACCGGCCTTCGTCATGGAGGCGATCGATCGCCGCCTTGAAGATGCTGTCGTAATCCAACCTCTGGGTCCTCGTTCCCCGCGCCCATTATCGCCGCGGGCACGGGAAGGCCATTGAGAACGACTCGCAACAATTCAAAGAAGCTCGACGTCATCGATCCCGAAACGCTTCAAGGCCGGGAACAGGGACGGGCGTGGCGGCGCGGTGAACACGGCGATTCCAGGCGGTGCAGCCGCGGGCCACTTCTGCCCTTCGGTAAGATAGGCGATCCGCCGCGCGATGCCGGAACCCCCATCGACCTGGGCGATCGCCGGGAAGGCAGTGGTGATCTCCTCCGCCAGCAACGGGAAATGGGTGCAGGCGAGCACCATCACGTCCATCTTTTCCCCATCGGGCTGCCTGATCATCGGGCGGATCGCGTCATGGATCGCGTCGATCGACAATGGTTCGCCCGCCAGCTTGGCCTCGGCAAGGTTGACCAGCTCCGCGCTGCCATGACGGATCACCCTGCAATCAGAGGCAAACCGCTGGGCCAGATCATCCACATAGGGCTGGCGAACAGTCGCTTCGGTACCAAGCACGCCGATCACCCGGCTCCTCGACAGCTCAGCGGCTGGCTTGATCGCCGGCACGGTGCCAACCACGGGAATGTCGAGCGCTGCTCGCACATGATCGAGAGCGATGGTCGAAGCCGTGTTGCAAGCGATGACCGCCAGTCGCGGACGGAACCGCTCGACCAGGCGTCCGAGCAGCGCTGGAACGCGAGCTGCCAGCTCTAGCTCGCTCTTGGTACCATAAGGATATCCCGCATTGTCTGCCGCATAGACGATCGGCGCGTTGGGAAGGATCGCGCGGGTCGGCTCAAGCACGGAAAGGCCGCCGACGCCCGAATCGAAAAAAAGGAGAGGCGCCTCGGGGTCCATTGTCGGCTGAGCTAGGGGCAAGGCCTGTCCCGCGCAACATTGCAGCCCTCAAACGATCTGCTACGCATCGAGCGATGGACGGACCGACGATCCTCGCCCTGGCTGTGGGTTATTTGCTCGGGTCGATCCCGTTCGGGCTGCTGCTGACCTGGGCAGCCGGCAAGGGCGATATCCGTGAAATCGGCTCAGGCAACATTGGTGCGACCAACGTGCTCCGGACGGGCTCGAAGGGCCTGGCTGCTGCCACTTTGGTGCTCGACGCGGTCAAGGGCGCGGTGTCGGTGATAATCGCCCAGCGTTTCTGGCCGGACGCAATCAATTTCGCAGCCGCTGGCGTGCTCATCGGCCATCTTTATCCCGTGTGGCTCAAATTCAGGGGCGGCAAGGGCGTCGCAACCCTGCTTGGCATCCTCGTCCCTCTCTTCTGGCAGGCGGCTGTGGTCTATGCCGTGCTGTGGGTAGGTCTGCTGATCCTGCTCCGCATCAGCTCGGTCGCCGGAATGGTCGCGGCCGCGAGCGCGCCGGTGACAGCAGCGATTCTCGGCGAAGTGGCGATCTTTCCCCTGCTGCTCGGCTTCGCCTTGCTTGTGATCTGGAAGCACCGCGAGAACATCCGGCGGCTTTTGCGCGGCGCGGAGCCCCGCGTGGGGAAAAAGGCTTGAGCCAGCCGGCCGACCTGATCGACCGGATACGGCTGATCCGCACGCCGGGGATCGGTCCGATCGCCTATCGCCAGCTCCTTCTGCGCTTCGGCGGCGCCGACGCCGCGCTGGCGGCGATTCCTGACCTGGCCCGCCGCGGTGGCGGCAAGGTTCCTGCAGTCTTCGCCCGGGACAGGGCCCAACGCGAGGTCGACGCCGTGGAGAAACTTGGGGCGCGTTACCTGGTGATGGGCCAGGGACTTTACCCCTCTGCTCTGGCCGAACTCGAGGATGCGCCGCCGCTGCTGACCGCCAAAGGCGACCTCGGGTTGCTCGATCGGCCGATGGTGGCGATCGTCGGTGCACGGAACGCCAGCGCTGCCGCCTGTCGCTTCGGCCGCGGGCTGGCGCATGACTTGGGGCGGGAAGGGGTGACGGTGGTTTCGGGTTTGGCCCGCGGCATCGACAGCGCGGCTCACGACGGTTCGCTGGAACGTGGGACCATCGCGGTGATCGCCGGCGGGATCGATGTCTTTTACCCGCCGGAGAATGAGGCTCGACAGAAGGATATCGCGGAGCGTGGCTTGCTCCTTGCCGAAATGCCGCCGGGCACCGAGCCCAGGGCGCGCCACTTTCCTTATCGCAACCGGATCATAGCGGGGCTGGCGGCTGGAACGGTCGTCGTTGAAGCCGCTCCACAGTCGGGCTCGCTGATCACCGCCAGGCTGGCGGCCGAGGCGGGACGTGAAGTGATGGCGGTGCCCGGATCGCCGCTCGATCCGCGCGCCCAGGGCTGCAACCAGCTGATCCGCGACGGCGCGACGCTGATCCAGACGGCGGGCGACGTGATGGAAAGCATCACTCATCTAAACGGGAAGGTCGCCAGTCCCTCGCGCTCGTTCGATTATCAGGCACCATCGCCAGTCGATGCCGAACCCGACATTCGATTTCGGGTGGAGGAGCTTCTCGGCCCGTCGCCGGTGCCGGTCGACGAGATCATTCGCCTGGCGGACGCGGAGCCGGGGGCGGTGCAACTGGTGCTGCTGGAGCTGGACCTCGCCGGGCGGCTGGATCGCCATGCCGGGAACAAGGTAAGCCTCAACGGCGCTTGACGCCCCAACCAGCCATCCGACAATCGCGCGTACGTACGTATGAAGTGGGGCTAGACGTTGAAGCTTGTCGTCGTTGAATCGCCGGCCAAGGCGAAGACCATCGAGAAATATCTGGGGCCGGGCCACAAGGTCCTGGCCAGCTACGGCCATGTCCGCGACCTGCCGCCCAAGGACGGCTCGGTGCGCCCGGACGAAGGCTTTGCCATGGATTGGGAGAGCTATCCCGACAAGGCGAAGCAGCTCAAGGCCATCGCCGACGCGGCCAAGCAGGCCGACGCGCTGATCCTTGCCACCGACCCCGATCGCGAGGGCGAGGCGATCAGCTGGCATGTCCAGGAAGTATTGCGGAAAAAAAAGGCCCTGCCTGAAAAGGTTGAGCGCGTCACCTTCAACGCGATCACCAAGAATGCGGTGACCGAAGCGATGGGCCGGCCGCGCGGCCTCGATGAGGATCTGATCGACGCCTACAAGGCCCGCCGCGCGCTGGATTATCTGGTCGGCTTCACCTTGTCGCCGATCCTGTGGCGCAAGCTGCCGGGGGCAAAGTCGGCCGGCCGGGTGCAGTCGGTCGCGCTTCGCCTCATCGTGGACCGCGAGCGCGAGATCGAGCTGTTCCGTGCCCAGGAATATTGGCAGGTTTCGGCCACGTTCGAGGCTGACGGGACGCCGTTCACCGCCCGGCTGGTCGCGCTCGACGGCAAGAAGCTCGATCGTCTGAGCATAGGCGACAAAGGCGCTGCGGATGCGGCCAAGAAAGTCGTGGAGGACGGCCGGTTCACCGTCGCTTCGGTCGAAATCAAGCCGCTGTCGAAGAACCCGCCGCCGCCCTTCACCACATCCACCTTGCAGCAGGAGGCGGCCCGCAAGCTCGGCTTTGCCGCCAGCCACACGATGAGGCTCGCTCAGTCGCTCTACGAGGATGGGTTGATCACCTATATGCGAACCGACGGCGTCCAGATGGCGGGCGAGGCGATCAGCGCCGCTCGTCGCGCGGTCGCCGATCGCTATGACGCCGGCTATCTGCCCGACAAGCCGCGCCAGTACACGAGCAAGGCCAAGAATGCGCAGGAAGCCCATGAGGCAATCCGGCCGACCGACTTCTCCAGGGATCGCGCCGCGTCGGGCGACCATGGCCGCCTCTACCAGCTGATCTTCAATCGCGCGCTGGCCAGCCAGATGGCCTCGGCGAAGTTGGAACGGACCACCGTCGAACTGACCGACGGCGCCGGGCGGGCGACGCTTCGAGCCACCGGCCAGGTCACGATCTTCCCCGGCTTCATGGCCCTGTACGACGAAGGCCGTGACGATCCCCAGGACGAGGAAGCCGCCCGCATGCCGCAGCTTCGGGTCGGCGACGCGCCGGTAAAAACCGGGGTTGAGGCGACTCAGCACTTTACCCAGCCGCCGCCGCGTTATTCGGAAGCGAGCCTGGTCAAGCGGCTGGAGGAGCTCGGCATCGGCCGGCCATCGACCTATGCCGCCACCCTTCAGACCCTGAAGGACCGCGAATATGTCCGGCTCGACAAGGGCCGCTTCCTTCCCGAGGAGAGCGGGCGACTGGTCACCGCCTTCCTCGAGCGCTTCTTCGAGCGCTATGTCAGCTTCGACTATACCGCCGAGCTTGAGGAAGAGCTGGACGATGTCTCGGGCGGCCGGCTCGGCTGGCTGAATCTGCTCGAAGACTTCTGGCGCGACTTCAAGCCAAAGGCCGGCGAGGTGATGGATCAGAAGCCGTCGGACGTGACGGCCGCGCTCGACGACTTTCTCTCGCCATATCTCTTCCCCGACAAGGGTGACGGCAGCGATCCGCGACTCTGCCCGCTGTGCGGCGCCGGCAGGCTTGGCCTGCGCGGTGGAAAATTCGGCGCGTTCGTCGCCTGCTCCAACTATCCGGAGTGCAAATACACGCGCCGTTTCGGCCAGGGCGAGGAAGCGGCCAGCGAGGGCCCTGCCGAGATCGGCAACGGCATTGTGCTGAAGAGCGGGCGGTTCGGGCCTTATCTGGAGCGCGATGGCGCGCGTGCCTCGCTGCCCAAGGACGTGCCGCAGGACGGGCTGACGCTGGAGATGGCCGAGAAATTGCTGTCGCTCCCGCGCGAGATCGGGCCGCATCCGGAGTCCGGCAAGCCGATCATGGCGTCGATCGGCCGCTACGGGCCCTATCTGGCGCACGACGGCAAATATGCCCGGCTGAATTCGACCGCCGAGGTGTTTGACACTGGCATGAACGCGGCGGTGGTCAAGCTGGCGGAGGCTAGCGGCGGGAAAGCGCGGAGCGGTTCGCGCGAGCCGATCGCTGTGCTCGGCCAGCATCCCTCAAGCGGCAAGGAGGTGAAGGTGATGGAGGGCCGGTTCGGCCCTTACGCCAGCGACGGCACGACCCATGCCACCTTGCCGAAAAGCGCCGATCCCAGGGCTGTGACGCTCGAGGAAGCGGTCGCGCTGATTGATGCCAAGGCAGCAAAAGGCCCCGCGGCCAGGGGGTCCCGCGGGGCCAAACGCCGCAAAAGCTAGCCGGCTACTCCGCCACGTAGA
>DASTCB010000177.1:0-2043 GCA_035711585.1 Sphingomicrobium sp. | reverse complement strand
CTCGCGGAAACTGTCGGCGACATCGGTGAGAAGCCTGATCGACTGCAGCATGGCGTGCGCGATCACCGGCTTGAACACGTTGAGCTCGAAATGTCCCTGGCTTCCGGCGAAGGTGATCGTCGTGTTGTTGCCGAACACTCGCGCGGCCACCATGGTCACGGCCTCGCATTGCGTCGGGTTCACCTTGCCGGGCATGATCGAGGATCCCGGCTCGTTCTCCGGCAGGCTCAACTCCCCGAAGCCCGAGCGGGGGCCGGAGCCGAGCAGCCTGATGTCGCTTGCGATCTTGAACAGGGACACGGCGACGGTATTGAGCGCGCCATGGGCGAACACGAACGCGTCATGCGTGGCCAGCGCCTCGAACTTGTTCTCGGCACTGACGAAGGGAAGCTTGGTCATCGCCGCGATCTTCGCGGCGAAGCTTTCGGCGAAGAGTGGGCTGGTATTGAGGCCGGTTCCGACCGCTGTGCCGCCCTGGGCGAGGGCATAAAGGCCGGGAAGCGTGACTTTTATCCGCTCTATGCCGTGATCGATCTGCGCCGCATAGCCGCCGAATTCTTGCCCTAAAGAGAGAGGGGTTGCGTCCTGGAGATGCGTACGGCCGATCTTGAGAATGTCCTGGAATGCCTCGGCTTTATCTTTCAGTGCCTGGTAAAGCCGGGACAGTGCCGGGTTGAGCCGGTAGGCGATTTCTTCGGCCGCGGCGATATGCATGGCTGTGGGAAAGACATCGTTGGAGGATTGACCGAGATTGACGTGATCATTGGGGTGGACCGGCCTTGTTGAACCAAGAGTCTCGCCCAGCAATTCGCTCGCGCGGTTGGCGATGACTTCGTTCACATTCATGTTTGTCTGGGTTCCCGAGCCGGTTTGCCAGACGACCAGGGGGAAATGGGAATCGAGCTTGCCTTCAATAACCTCGTCGGCAGCGGCGACGATGGCGTGAGCCAGGCGCTGTTCGAGGAGGCCGATTTCGCGGTTGGTTTGGGCTGCCGCCTTTTTGACAATGGCGATCGCCCGGATCAGGGATTTCGGCATGATGTCCTCGCCGATCCTGAAATTCCGGCGCGAGCGCTCGGTCTGGGCGCCCCAATAGGTGTCGTGCGCGACCTCGATCGGTCCGAGAGAATCGGTTTCGATGCGCGCGGAAGTTGGGGACCCGCGTCTGGCACCTCTGTCCTGAGGCATGCTCAAATCTCCTGTCGACGCCCTGCGGCGAAGGCTCTACCGGGGCTAGGGGGGCTAGGCTATAACACGCTCCAGGGTGGGAGAACGCGCTCGTTCGCTGCGTTGCGGCCTTCTGCCGAGGAGCGCCCAAAGCTTCCGGCTCCATTTTCCGTGAACTTGGGTGAGGAAGGCGAGTGGCTGAAGTTCCGGTGAGAATGGCGCTGCCCGCGCCGCGCGCAGAGCTCATGTCGCTGCTGCTGGCGCGCCTGGCCGCCTTGATTGTCGCCCTGATCGGCGGCCTCATCCTCCTTGCGTGGCAACTGCCCATTCCGCGGCTGACCGAAGCCTTTCCGGGGCTCGCCAGCATGACCCCGGCAGTGGCCGGCGGCTTCGTGGCAGCGGCGATCGGGCTCTTTTGTCTCACCTTCCGCCCGATACGGCTCATCTCCCGAGTGATCGGTGTTGCCCTCGTCGTGCTTGGTCTCGCCATTTTCAGCCAAGACCTGTTCGGCTTGCAACTCGGGCTCGATCAGGCGCTGATCCGGGCCGACAGCGCCGGAACCGCGCAGACCGAAGATCTGCGCCTGGCGCCAGGGGTCACGGGTCTCCTGATCATTTTCGGCTTGGCGCTGCTCTACGCCAAGCAGGGCGGCATCACCTCGGCCTTCAGCCAGGTGCTCGCGCTCATCATCATCGGCCAGATCCTGATCGTGCTGGCAAGCTACGCCTATGGCGTCGCCGACGATTATTACGCCTTCCCCTTCACGCACATGTCGATGTACGGCGCGGTCTGCGGGCTTCTTCTCGGGCTCGGCTTGCTTGCCGCGTCCCCCGAATATGGCATCGGCGCGGCCATCGTCGAGCAGTCGCCCGCCG
>DASTCB010000176.1:0-2621 GCA_035711585.1 Sphingomicrobium sp. | reverse complement strand
GCAGCTTAGGTTGCGCCGGGATCGAGTAACCCTCCTTCTCCTGCTCCTTAGAGCCCAACCGAAAATTAAGTTGAGTGATTTCAGCTGGCTGTGATTCTCTGGGCTTTGCGAAGACCCCGGAGGATCGGATGGCCTGGACTGAAATCACTCGCCGGCAGCATGACCGACGTTCGCTGCGGTACGCAAGCGATTGTACGGACGCGGAATGGGCGCTGGTGGCGCCCTTCATGCCGGCGCCGAGCAAGGTCGGCCAGCCGCGCACGACCGATCTGCGGGAGGTGTGGAACGCGATCCAGTATCGGGCGGCGACCGGCTGCCAGTGGGCGCTGCTGCCCAAGGATTTTCCGCCCTTCACCACGGTGCAGCACTATTTCTACCGGCTGCGTGACAGCGGCGTTCTCGACATCCTCAACGAGACCCTGGCGATGGCGGCGCGGCTGATCGCGGGACGCGAGCCGGAGCCTGTCGCCGGCATCATCGACAGCCAGTCGGTGAAGACCACCGAGAGCGGCGGGCCGCGCGGCTATGACGCGGGCAAGAAGATCAAGGGCCGCAAGCGCCACATCGTGACCGACACGCAAGGCAACATGCTGACGGGCATCGTGCACAACGCCAGCATTCAGGACCGGGATGGCGCGCCTTCTCTCATCGCTTCGGCCTGCGAAAGCTTTCCGACGCTGGTCCATCTGTTCGCCGACGGCGGCTATGCCGGCGAGAAGCTGCAAAGCGCCATGGAAAAAGCCGATGGTCCGGTCATCGAAATCGTCAAGCGCCCCGATGGGGTCACGGGCTTCGTCGTCATCGCCCGGCGATGGGTCGTCGAGCGCACGCTCGCCTGGTTCGGGCGCTGCCGGTGTCTGGCAAAGGACTGGGAGGCCTCCATCGCTTCCTCCGAAGCGTGGCCTCTCATCGCTTCCATCCGCCGAACGGCGAGGTTCATCGCAAGAGCTTGAAAAGCTTGAGGGTAGTTTTGAGTCAGACTCTTAGTCTTACTGCGTCATAAGTTAGGCGGATCGGCGGTTTGTCTGCGGAGCGCGTTGCAGCAGGGGCATCGATCGAGCGCCCTGACGATCGCGACCGAGAGCCGCCGACGCGTTGTCGCGATCGAGTTGGCGACGTGCCGTTCGGTCCGGATCGGCGGCGCCGTTGGGTCGATAACCTTTGGGAAGGGCAGGTTTTTCGCGCTTTGCGACGGCGCCGGCTCCTGAGGGGGGAATCGTCTCCCGCTCGGAGATCAGGAATCCGTAGGCCGCGATGCAGAGCGTGGCGTGGTGATGAAAGCCGCGCCATCCTCGCCCCTCGTAATGGCCGAGCCCGAGCTCCTGCTTCAGCTCCTGGTAGTCCCGCTCGATCCGCCAGCGCAGCTTGGCGAGGTCCACCAGCCGGTCGAAGGCGATCTCCTCGGGCAGGGTGGCGAGCCAGTATTTGGTCGGTTCGTCCTCGTCTTCGGGCCACTCGATCAGCAGCCATTCCTCCGGCCTGGGGGCGTTGAGCCCCTCATCGCGATGCGCGGGTCGCACCCGCCGCCGGGCGAAGCGCGAGGAGAGCCTCCCCGCCGCGCCTTCGCGCCAGGCGACGGTCTCCCAAGCCTCCGTCGACAGGCCGAAGGCGAGGGCCTTGATCGCGACCGGCCGATGCCCGGCGTCGCGCCGCCTGCGGCTCGGCGGACGGCCGCGGCCGGACCAGGGTGCCGGCGGCAGCGGCCCCTCGCCCGCGGGCCAGACCGTCATGTGCGACTGCACGCCGGCGATGTAGTCGAGGCCCAGAGCCGCGATCGCCTCGCGCAGGGCGGTGTCGACGCCGTAGCCCGCGTCCATCAGCACGACGCCTTCCGGAACGCCCGCCGCCTTGAGCGCGCGAATCTGCATGAGCGCGATCTCGGGCTTGGTGGCGAAGCGGATCTCCTGCGGCACGCCAGCCCTGGCGAGCCGCTCGGGATCCTCGGCCCAGTCCTGCGGCAGGTAGAGGCGGTAGGCGACGGGCAGGCTGGCGCCGCGGTTGGCGATCGAGACGGTCACCGCCGCCTGACAGTTCTCCTGCTTACCGAGCTGGCCGCAATATTGCCGCGCGACGCCAACCGAATGCCGACCCTTCTTCGGAAAAGTGGTGTCATCGATAATCCAGGCCTCGACCGGTCCGTGACGCTCGAGCGCCGGCGTCGCCAGCTCGCGGACCTTGGCCAGCACCCGCTCGTCCGACCAAGGTGCCTTGCCGACGAAATGCAACAGCGACTGATGCTGAGCGGAGGTCCGAGCCGGCGCGGTGACCGCCGCCATCGGCTCGACGCTCTTGCGCTCCAAGGGCGCCGTCAGCCCCACGCAGTAATCCCGCAGAGGTCCCGCCCGGTCGGCATGGCCGATGACGCCGATCAGCGCCTCGATATAGACCTCGAAGCGCGCCTCGCTCCCTTCGCCGCCCAGATCCGCCATGAAGCCCTCGCCTGCAGTCGCACAATGCTCTGCAGACACCGTATCATGACCGTCGGAGCCGCGGATCCACAACATCCTGCGACTTTGTGACTCAGTAAGACTAGTCGGCGCCGGCGTGCACGGGCAGCGCGGTGGTGTTCTTGATCTCCTCCATCGACAGCGTCGAGGTGACGTTGAAGATGGAGACCTCCC
>DASTCB010000175.1:0-7633 GCA_035711585.1 Sphingomicrobium sp. | reverse complement strand
GATCAGCTTGTCGAGGTAGCGGATCTCCCGCATCAGCGGCTCCTCGATCTCCTCGACACGGATGCCGCAGATCACTCCCTTGATCTGGTCCCGCGCCGGGTTGAGCCGGGGCGCACCGCCGTAGAACTGCTCGAGGTCGGTCTTCTCCCCGATCGCCGCCTCCAGCTGCCCCTGCGAATAGCCGGTCAGCCAGCGGACCACCTCGTCGACCTCGGCCTTGGTGCGTCCCTTCTTTTCCGCCTTGGCGACATAGTGCGGATAGACGCTGGCGAAGCTATATTTGTAGACCCTCTCGTTCTTCATCTTCCGCTACGCCGCCTGCGCCGCCGCGCCCACCGCCACCGTCGGCCGCTTGCCCGCATTCCATCCCGCCCAGCTGGTCGCGGCGCCGATCGCGAATCCGGTCATCACGACGACCGCGCTTGACGTATTTCCGATCGCCGTCAGCACCGGCATCAGCACCGGCGACTGCGACAGCAGGCCCATGGCGACCATTTGCGCGACGATGAAGGCGCCCGCGACGAGGAAGGGGCTGGCCTTGTCCCGGAACCGCCACCACAGCACCGCGACGATCAGCAGCTCGGCCGCCATCCCCCACTGGATCGCGTACATGATTAGGTAGAGGTCGTCTGGTCCGCGGATGGCGAGGCCGGGCATGACCGTGTTGAGGATCCGGCCGAACGGCGACTCGAACAGGATCAGCGGCGTCGCCAGCATGTAGCCGGAATGGACCCACACCTTCCGCCGATATTTGAGCGCCCGGTAATAGAGTGTGACATAGGCAGCGATGGCGAGCCCCAGGCCGACGACGAACGAGCTCCCGAACATCGTCCGTACCGGATCGGGCGCCGTCACTACGGTCTTGCCGGTCAGGTCGATGATCGCCGCCAGCCCGCCGATCAGGAAGGGAAACAGGATCAGGCTCGACTTGCCGACGATGCGGTGCGCCGGCAACTGCTCCTTGTGCACCGCCCAGCTCTGGAACAGCACCATCAGCACCCAGATGCCGGCGGCGACTCCATGGGCATGGAATTGCCAGGGGACCTCGCCCCATTTGGCGAAATAGGTTTGCCAGAAACCGGCGACGATCACCGCGATGCAGGCGAGGATATAATAGGGTGCGTTGCGATATGGCATGGAAAACCCCCTTCCCGCTGCCGCGGGCCATAGCATGAAATCGACGACCGGCGGAGGGCTAATGCAGCCTGGAAAGGGCGCAGCAGCTTATCGCCGCGCGGCGCTGTCCTCGACTACCGTCCGCGGCCCGGTGACCTGGTAGAGCAACGCCCCGAAGGCGATGCAGGACAGCGCGACCAGCAGCAAGCCGGCGGTCGCGCCCTCCGGCCATTTTTTCCCGGCGAGCGCCAGCTCCTCCGCGGCAATGCTGCGCGCCAGCTCCCGATCCAGCGCGTGCTGGTCGGCAAGCTCGCGATCCAGGGCATGCTGGCGGCATGCCCGATCGGCGAGCTCTTCGTCAGGGTTCCAATGCCTGCTCACGCGCGCGGAGTACCACAGGCATGGTAAATAAATTTCTGATGACGGGAGCGAAACAATCTTGCCCGATCCACGTTCTGCATTTCACGGAGGAGGGGATGAAGAAGGAGTGAGCTTTATGCGTGCTCTCTTGCCTGTCACCGCAACGGCCCTCGCAGCCGCGATGCTGGTCACGTCCCAGCCCGCCCTGGCCAGGGACGGGGACGGTTCCTCGTTGGAATTCCGCGACAATGGCTCGTCCAGCCACCGGCCCGACTTCCGCTCCGGCCGTGGCTCGATCGAGTTCGTGAGCGACCGCGAGCGGCGGCGCAACCGCGGCGACACCTTCCTCTACCCGCCCGAATATCAGGGCGACAGCGCCTGGCGGTCGGACAGCTTCAACGACTGGTGGCACGAGCGGCCCAACCGGTCCTACCCGGCCTGGGTCCTGCGCAACCAGGATTGCCAGCGGCAATGGATCCAGGGGAATGTGCTGACCTGCTGAGGCACCGAGCGTAACGAAAGCGGAGCGAAGCGCGCGTCGTTACGTCGAACAGATGCCGAAGCGCGGACGGCCTGCGCCGCGAAGACGGCGACAGGACCGACGGCGCGAATTTATTTCGCGCCGGCAAGCGGCCCGACCTTAACCATAGATTACGACTCCGTAATCACCTTGCTGGCGGATAAACGGCGACCTCAGAATCCGTTCAGCGCGGCGCGCCCACTCTTCAATCCAAGGACCCGGCATCTATCGGGCCCGGATGTGAAGAGTAGGATTAGTGATGAAGAAGTTTGTGATCGCCGCCTCGGCCGTCGCCACCCTCGCCCCCATGGCCATGCCGGCGCCGGCGCTGGCGCTCGACCGCCGGGATGTCCGCCAGGAGCAGCGCGAGTGCAGCCGCGAGCTGCGCCGCGCCGACAATCGCCGCGAATATCGCCAGGAGCTCAAGGAGTGCCGCCGCGAGGTCAATCGCGAGGTGCGCGAGAACCGCCGCGATCGCAGGCAGGCGGTTCGCGACTGGCGCCACTATCGCAACTATGACTGGAACCGGTTCGAGCCGGGCAGCAACCGCTATTATGCCGACCGCTATTATCGCAGCGGCAGCTATTATGCGGACCGCCGCCTCAGCCGGTACGACCGCGTCTATCGCGGCTATGACGGCCGCTACTACTGCCGCCGCGACGACGGCACGACCGGCCTGATCATCGGCGCGGGACTCGGCGCGCTGCTCGGCAACCAGGTCGACATCGGCGGCTCGCGGGCTCTCAACACGATCCTCGGCGGCGCCGCCGGCGCGGCCATCGGCCACGCGATCGACAAGGGTGATGCACGCTGCGATTGAGGCACCGGAGAGTTGACGAAATCCGGACGGCCTGCGTCCGGAGGACGACAGGACCGACGGCGGGGATTCACTCCCCGCCGTCTTTCTTTTTGGGTCAATCAGCGATCTGAGTGATGATGAAGCTGTACGCCTCGGCCACCTCGTAGAGCGCGTTCCAGCGACCCGACTTGCCGCCGTGACCGGCGCCCATGTTCATCTTCAGCAGCAGCAGGTTGTCGTCACTCTTGGTGGCGCGCAGCCGCGCGGCCCATTTGGCCGGCTCCCAGTAGGTGACCCGCGGGTCGGTCAGCCCGCCGGTGATCAGCATCGGCGGATAGGGCCGGGCCGCGACATTGTCGTAGGGCGAATAGCTCAGGATCAGGCGGAACGCCTCCTCGTCCTCGATCGGGTTGCCCCATTCGGTCCATTCGCCCGGGGTGAGCGGCAGCGTGTCGTCGAGCATGGTATTGAGCACATCGACGAAGGGCACGTCGGCGACGACGGCGCCGAATAGCTCGCCGGCCTGGTTGACCACCGCGCCCATCAGCTCGCCGCCGGCCGATCCGCCCTGCGCCGCGACCCGCCCCTCCCTCGCATAGCCCTCGGCGATCAGCCCGCGGGTCACGTCGACGAAGTCGTTGAACGTGTTGGTCCGCTTCTTCAATTTGCCGTCGAGGAACCATTGGTAGCCGAGGTCGTCGCCGCCGCGGATATGGGCGATGGCGAAGGCGAAGCCGCGGTCGACCAGGCTGAGGCGGCTGGTCGAGAAGCTGGGCGGGATGGCGAAGCCGTAGGCACCATAGCCATAGACGAACAGCTTGCCCGACCCGTCCTTGGCAAAGTCCTTGCGGCGCAGGACGGAGACCGGGATTTTCGCCCCGTCGCGGGCGGTGATGGACAGCCGCTCGGTGACATATTGGCTTGCGTCATAGCCGGAAGGGATTTCCTGCACCTTGCGCGTCTCGAGCCGCTGCCCGGCGGCGTGGTAGTCGTAGACCGTCGCGGGCGTGACCATCGACGAATAGCCGAGGCGGTAGCTGTCGGGCGCATATTCGGGATTGCCGGCGAAGGAGGCGCTGTAGCTGGCCTCCTCGAACGGCACTCGCTCCTGCTTCCCGCTGGCGTAATCGCGCAGGAACAGCTGGTCGAGCCCGTCGACGCGGGCGGTGATCAACAGGTGATCGCGGTGGCTGGTCAGCCCACGCAGGTAGGTGCGGTCGCTCCCCGCGATCAGCTCCTCCCATTCGCCGGGGCGGGCCGGGTCGGCGGTGGCGATCCGGAAATTGACATGATTGTCGTTGGTCAGGATCCACAATTTGCCGTGCGCTGCGTCGGCCTCATACTGGACGTCGGGCCGCCGCGGCTTGACCAGGGTGAGGGCCGCGGTCGGGACATCGGCGGGGACGAAGCGCAGCTCGTTCGAGCTGTTGTTGCCGGTGGAGATGAACAGCAGGCTGTCGTCGGTCGATCGCGCGACCCCGACCGAGAAGGCGATGTCCTCCTTTTCCTCGTAGACGGTGACCGCATCGGCCGGGTCATTTCCTATCCGGTGGCAGCGCGCCCTGTAGGATCGCCACTGGTCGTTGACCTCGGTGAAGATGATGCTTGCACTGTCGCTGCTCCACACCGGGCTGCCGATTCCAACCCCGGTCACCGTCACCAGGTCCTCGCCGGTCGCGAGGTCGCGGATCACCAGCTTGAACCGTTCCGACCCGTCGTCGTCTACCATGGTCGCCAGCAGCTTGCCGTCGGGGCTGGCGGCGAAGGCGCCGAGCCGGAAATAATCCTTCCCTTCGGCCTCGGCATTCTCGCTGTAGACCAGGACCCCCTCGCCGCCCCCGGCCGGCCTTTCGGCTTCTCTCAGGGCAGGCTTCCGATACCAGTCGCGGTACTGGGTGCCGGGCTTAAAGGCCCACCAGTAGAGCCAGTCGCCGTCCTTGATCGGGACCGAGCTGTCATCCTCCTTGATGCGGCCCTTCATCTCCTCGAACAGCTGGTCGGTCAGCGCCTTGTGCGGCCCCATCGCGGCCTCGAAATATGCGTTCTCGGCGTTCAGATAGGCGAGCACATCCTGATCCTGGACGTCCGGATAATTCTTGTCCCGCAACCAGGCCCAGGGATCCTCGATCGTTACGCCGTGGCGGGTGTAACTGTGGGGCCGCTGCTCGGCGCTTGGCGGGGACGGAAGCTCGGAGACCTTGTTCATGCCCCCGCCAAAGCAAGATGCGGGTGGTGCGTCCAGCCAAAATGCGGTTAGAGGGGCGCATGTCCAGCTACGCAGATCGCCTCGCCGCCCTCCGCCAGCAACTCAAGGACGACCGCCTCGACGGCTTCGTCGTGCCGCTGACCGACGAGCATATGAGCGAGTATGTCGGAAGCTACGCGCAGCGGCTGGCATGGCTGACCGGCTTCCAGGGTTCGGCCGGGACCGCGGTGGTGCTGCCCGAAGAAGCGGCGATCTTCACCGACGGGCGCTACACCATCCAGGTTCGCCAGCAGGTCAGCCCGACCGAATGGAGCTATCAGTCGGTGCCGGAAACCAGTGTTTCCAAATGGCTCAAGGAAAATGCGCCGGACGGCAGCCGCATCGGTTACGACCCCTGGCTGCACACCGCCGAGTGGGTGAAGCAGGCGACCGCGCAGCTGGCGGCCAAGGGCGCCGAGCTGGTGGCAGTCAGCCGCAACCCGATCGACGCGGTGTGGGCCGACCGGCCGGAGCCGAGCAAGGCGCGGCTGATGGTCCAGCCCGACGAATTTGCCGGCAAGGGATCGGCCGAGAAACGCCACGACATGGCGGACTGGCTGCACCAGGAGGGCGCAGACGCGGCGGTGCTGGCGGCGCTCGATTCGATCGCCTGGACCTTCAACATTCGTGGGCAGGACGTCACCCATACGCCGGTCGCGCTGGCCTTCGCGCTGGTCCATGCCGATGGCACCGCCGACCTGTTCGTCGAAGGCGAGAAAGTCGGCGACGATGTCCGTTCCCACCTCGGCAACGGCGTCCGGCTGCATGAGCGCGACGAGTTCGAGCGCTACCTCAAGTCGCTGTCGGGCAAGCTGGTCGCGGTCGATCCGGAGCGGTCGGTGGCGGCGATCAGCCAGGCGCTGGAGCAGGGCGGCGCGCGCATGCTCAGCCGCCGCGACCCGGCGGTGCTGCCCAAGGCGGTCAAGAACCCGGTCGAGGTCGCTGGCCACAAAGCCGCGCAGGCGCGCGACGGGGCTGCCGTCTCGCGCTTCCTGAAGTGGGTCGAGGAAGCGGGTCCCAAGGGCGGGATCGACGAGATTATCGCCGCGGAGAAGCTGCTGGGCCTTCGGCAGCAGCTCGGCGGGCTCAAGGATTTGAGCTTCGACACCATCTCGGCATTCGGCCCCAATGGCGCCCTTCCCCACTATAAGGGCACCGAGGAATCCAACCTGCCGTTCACGACGGGGACGCTCTACCTGGTCGATAGCGGCGGCCAGTATCAGGACGGCACGACCGACATCACCCGCACTGTTCCGATCGGCGAGCCGACCGCCGAAATGATCGACCGCAACACGCGCGTGCTGCAGGGCCACATCGCCATCGCCACCGCGACCTTCCCCAAAGGAACGCGGGGTTCGCAGCTCGACAGCTTCGCCCGACGCCCGCTGTGGGAAGCGGGATGCGATTTTGCCCATGGCACGGGTCATGGCGTCGGCGCCTTCCTGGCGGTGCACGAGGGTCCGCAGCGCATTTCGCCGGTCGGCAGTTCGCAAGCCGGCGGCGACGAGCCCCTGCAACCGGGAATGATCATTTCCAATGAACCCGGTTATTACAAGCAAGGCGAATATGGCATCAGGATCGAAAATCTGGTGCTTGTGGTCGAGAAGCCGGTCGCAGGCGGCGACAAGGAGACGCTCGGTTTCGAGACGCTGACCTATGTGCCGATCGACAAGAGGCTGATCGACGTTTCGATGCTGTCGGACCGTGAGCTCGACTGGCTCAACGACTATCATGCGACGGTGCTGGAGCGGATCGGCCCGCAACTGGAGGGGGATGACAAGGCATGGCTCGAAAGGCAATGCGCGCCGCTAAGCCGCTAGGGCTGGTGGCGCTGGGCTGGGCGCTGGCCTGCCTGTATATATTGGGGCCGCGGGCGGCGGTGAACCGCGGGCTCGACCTCGGCTATTCCTTGGCCGGCTGGGTTGGCTCCTTCTTCTGAGCTTCGCGAGTTTGCGCCTTCCGCTTGCGCAGATTTTCGCGCAACGCGGCGGCCAGCCGCTCTGCCTTGCCCTTGTTTGCCTTCGCCATATCCAGGGCGGGGCTAATATTCGGGAGCCGGCGGCGCAAGCGGGTTGACGGGGGCCAAGTGCTCCGCCATTAGGCCGCCGTCCTTCCGACATGCTGCCGTAGCTCAGTGGTAGAGCGCATCCTTGGTAAGGCTGAGGTCGTGAGTTCAATCCTCACCGGCAGCACCATCGGAAGGAAATCATCACATTGACGCGCTGCTCCGCGGCCGCCATGCGGCATCGCGATGCGCTTCTTCTCCGACAATGCCGCCGCCGCCTGCCCGCAAGTGCTCGACGCTTTGGTTCAGGCCAACCGGCTCGACACGGCTTATGACGGCGATCAATGGTCAGAGCAGCTCGACGGCGCCTTTTCCGACCTGTTCGGCAAGAGGGTGCGTGCCCTGTGGGTGACGACCGGGACCGCCGCCAATTGCCTCGGTCTCGCCGCGATCTGCCCGCCGCACGGTTCGATCCTGTGTCATGAGATGGCGCATATCGAGGTGGACGAGGCCGGAGCGCCCGGATTCTTCACCAGTGGCGCCAAGCTAACCCTGCTTCAGGGCGAAGGCGCCAAGCTTACGCCTGAA
>DASTCB010000174.1:0-4958 GCA_035711585.1 Sphingomicrobium sp. | reverse complement strand
CTCGAACGGGCGCCCGGGATCAGCAAGGCGATGGCCCGCCAGATCCACGACTATTTCCACCCACGCGGCTGATGAGGTTCTCGACGCCAGCCATCGTCGTCGCGCTTCGCCCGCACGGCGAGCATGGCGCGGTGGCTCACCTGATGACTCCGGAACATGGGCTCCAGGCCTGTTATGTCCGCGGGGCGCGTGGAAGGCGGCTCCGCCCGGTCCTTCTACCCGGCAACCAGGTCGAAGCGACCCTGTCGGCCCGCACGGAAACACAGCTGGCACAGGGATCGGCAGAATTGGTCCAAAGCCGAGGGCCGTTGCTGCAGGAACCGCTGCCGGCCGCGGCGATCGATTGGGCCTGTGCCCTGACGGCGACCGTCCTGCCCGAGGCGCAGCCATATCCGAACATTTACCAGGCGCTGGACGGGCTGCTGTCGGCGATCGAGGCAGCGCCTTCGGCCAGCGGCTGGGGCGCCGCGCTGGTCCGCTATGAGCTCCTGCTGCTTGCGGAGCTCGGTTTTGGGCTCGACCTCGAGCGATGCGCAGTCAGCGGATCCAACGACAATCTCGTCGCCGTCAGTCCGCGGTCGGGGCGAGCGGTCAGCGCCGCCGAGGCGGAGCCCTATGCCGGAAAGCTGCTGCCACTGCCCCGCTTCGTGATCGAGGGTGGCACCGCCTCCTGGCCCGAGATCCTCGATGGCCTGGGACTGTCGGGACACTTCCTGCTTCGCGACCTGGTCACCGACCGCTCGGCGCCGGTGGCGGAAGCGCGCACTCGCTTGCTTGGACGCTTGCGCCGGGCCGCGGGACAAGCGTAGCCTCGGCGCCATGGCCGACACCATGTCGCTGCTGTTTCCGAATGTCGCCGTCACTGGCGAGCTGACCGTGCGGGTGGCGGTCAGCTATCTGCCCGAGCAGTCGGCCCCCGACCAGGGCCGCTGGTTCTGGTCCTACCATATCCGGATCGAGAATGGCGGGGAGCGGACCGTCCAGCTGATGGAACGCTATTGGCGGATCGTGGACGGGCGCGGCAATGTCCACGAGGTGCGGGGGCACGGCGTTGTCGGCGAGATGCCGGTGATCTGCACCGGGCAAAGCTATGATTATGTTTCGGGTTGTCCGCTCGACACGCCGGCCGGTTCGATGCGCGGCCACTATATCTTCATCGACCAGGAGGGTGAGCAGGTCACGGCCCATATCCCGGAATTCAGCCTGCAGGCGCCGATAGAGCCCGGCGTCCATCCATAGCAAAAGGCCGGACGATTCCTCGCCCAGCCTTGCTTTCATCGCTACGATTTCATCAGTCGGGGCTGACTCCGCGAGGAGGAAGATCGAAGTCCCCATCATCGTCATCCACCGCAATCCAGATAGCGACTGCGATGGTAGCGAGAATAATCGCCAGCGGAACGACCGGTGGCCAGCCCGCATGCCCCTCTTCATGACGAAGAGCGGCGGCGGAAGCGCTGGACGAGGTGCTGGTCATCGCGCTGAGGGTCAACCATGGGTCGGCGGGGGCCGTGGTCGCGGCGGAAGGCTTCGCTGCCGGTGCGGGGGCAGTCGCGAACGCTCCGGCGGGCACCAATGCCAGCCCGGCCACAACTGCTGCGGAAGTGAGCTTTCGCGCGAATCCCGACATATCCAACTACTCCCTAACGCAGGATATTAGCCAAAACGGATTAATATTCCACCAGCAAACGAAATAACTGTCTCTTTGTTGCTGCGGTTCGTCGAAACCGCACATTAAATTGCTGCTGTTGCAATTGAGCCGGATTTTGCCTTGGCTAGGCGCGGCGAGCGATGATGCCTATGAGTTCGGCAGTGAAACATCAGCGAGCAACTGCAGCGCGCCGCCCGGGCAAAAGCAAGCGGCCGCTGGCCATGCTGTCGGCCAACGCATTCTGGAACATAGCGAACTTTCGATCGCGACTGGTCGAGGAACTGGTCGCGCGAGACTATCGCGTAGTGATCGCAGCACCCGATAATGACCCGTCCTGGGCTTCCGCAAGAGGGGCGAAATCTGCCGGGATTGCGATGGATCGGTCCGGCCTTAACCCCGTCAAGGATGCACAAGTTTTATTAACTTATATAAAGCTAATGCGGAGTCACCAGCCCGACTTCTTCCTTGGTTATACCTCCAAGCCAAATATTTACGGATCCATGGCGGCCCGCATCGCGGGCGTCGCCAGCCTGCCCAATGTCAGCGGGCTCGGCACTGCCTTCATCAATCCGGGGCCGCTCGCCGCGCTGCTCGGTCTGCTCTATCGAGTCGCGTTTCGCTCCTGTCCAATTGTCTTCTTCCAGAACGCGGATGACCGCGACCTCTTCGTCGACCGGGGAATCGTGCGGGCTGGGCAGGCCCGCCTGCTGCCCGGGTCAGGAGTGGACCTCGAATTCTTCCAACCTGCGCCGGAAAGCAGCGATGCCATTCGCTTCCTCTACGTCGGACGACTGCTCGGCGACAAAGGCGTTCGGGAGTTTGTCGAAGCGGCGAGCATGCTGAAGTCCGAACACCCCGCCTGGCAGTTCCACCTTCTGGGGCCGATCGACGAGGGGAACCGCAGCGGCATTGACCGGGCGGAACTCGACCAATGGGTCGAGAGCGGCTCGATCGAATATCTCGGCGAAGCGAGCGACGTGCGTCCTCATCTGGGAAGGGCGACGGCGGTGGTGCTGCCAAGCTACCGCGAGGGGTTGCCCCGTTCCCTGCTTGAAGCCGCGGCCACGGCGCGGCCGCTGATCGCGACCGACGTGCCTGGCAACCGCCAGCTGGTCCGCGATGGAGTGAATGGGCTGCGCTGCGAAGCGCGCGATCCTCATTCACTGGCCGACGCAATGCGGAAGATTGGTCAGATTAGCGCCGAGGAGCGGTCCGCGATGGGCCAGGCCGCCCGGAAGATCGTGGAGCGGGAGTATGACGAGCGGCACGTCATCGATGCTTATCTCGACGCGCTGGAGCAACTCGCGGCGCCAGCGGGAGTTGGCTGAACCATGTTGGCCTGGAAAAAACCGATGCCCAAGGCTCCGCCCCGTACGCCGCGGGGCTATCGCGCCTATGTCGTCGGCGATGTCCATGGCCGCCTGGATTTGCTGGATCGGCTGCTGGCCCTGATCGAGGCAGACGTGGAGCAGACGCCGGCGCGCAAGTCGTTGCTGGTGTTTCTGGGGGACCTGATCGACCGCGGACCCGATAGCAGGGCGGTCGTCGAACGGCTGCGAACTTACCAGCATGATCGCCTCAAGCCCTACTTCCTGGCCGGCAACCATGAAGAGGTATTGCTTCGCCTGCTGACCGGCGAACGCGGGATTCTCTCCAGCTGGCTCCAATTTGGCGGCGCCGAGTGTCTGCAAAGCTATGGGCTGGACCCCGCATCGCTTCGCGATGTCGGCGAAACAGCCGCCCTGGCCGAAGTGAAGAAGGCCATCCCGACGGAACATGCCCGCTTCATCGGAGGATTTGCCGATACACTCAGCTTTGGCGATTATTTGCTCGTCCATGCCGGTCTTCGTCCGAAGGTCGACCTGTCACTGCAGAGCCAGTCCGACCTGCGCTGGATCCGTTCGCCGTTCCTCGAAGATGAGAGCGATCACGGGATGATGGTCGTTCATGGTCATACCATCAGCCCGGCGGTCGAAGAACGGCCCAACCGGATCGGCATCGACACGGGTGCCTACCGCACCGGGGTTTTGACCGCGCTTGTCCTGGAGGGGACGGAACGCCGCATTCTGAACACGGCCAAAGCCGAGGTTGGAACCGAACCGGCAGCGCATTGATTTTGGCCATATTGAAGGATAGTCGATCCATGCCGGGGATGCTTCGAGTTCGGGGAACGACCGCGGGTTTCGGCGAGGAGGCATCATGAGGGCAGCAAGCAAGGCGCTTCCGTTCATCCTGATTACCGGGCTGCTGGTAGCAGGGTGCACCCAGAGCCGCGGCGGGCCGATCCCCTACGGCGTTCAAAATTTCGGCGCGCCCGATCCGCCGACCGTCGTTCCGCTTGGCGCCGGTTACAAGATCGGGCCGATGGACACGCTCAGCATCAAGGTGTTCAAGATGCCCGACCTGTCGGGCGACTATGAGGTCGACCTGACCGGCCAGATCTCAATGCCTCTGCTTGGAAATATCCCGGCTGCCAGTCTGACCACCGCCCAGCTCGACCAGGCGCTGACCCAGCGACTAGGGGAGAAGTATTTGGAAAATCCGGACGTGGGGGTCAGTATCAAGTCGTCGACCGCGCGGATGGTAACGGTCGACGGGGCCGTTAACAAATCCGGTTCTTACCCGGTGATGGGCCCGATGACACTGATGCAGGCGGTGGCCTTGGCGGGTGGGGCCAACCAGGACGCCAACCCCCACCGGGTCGCGGTATTCCGGACGATTGGCGGGCAGCGGCAGGCGGCCGCATTCGACCTGACCAGCATCCGCCGCGGCGAGAACCCGGATCCGGCCATCTATGCCGGCGACATTGTCGTAATTGACGGCTCTGGTCTGAACCCGATGCAGAAGCAGCTGCTCAACAGCCTGCCTCTCCTCCGGATCTTCGCGCCCTTCTAATGGAGGACAGGCTGACCAAGCGGGACGACGCGTCTTGAACCGTGACCTATCCATTCCCGACGGCGAGGCATGGGTCGTCGACCGCTACACCCCAGACAGCCGGCCGGCGCGGCCTGCCGCCGCGGTCCCGGAGTCCCCCGGGTTGGACTTCGCCACGCTGGTCCGGATCATTTCCAACTGGCGCTGGCTGATCGTTGGCGCCGCCGCCCTCGGATTGCTCGGCGCGATCATCGTCACATTGCTCACCACGCCGGTCTATCGGTCGAAGGTGACATTGGAGGTCAATCCGCCCACCGTCGAGATCATGGACGAGCAGAGCCGTGAACAGGCCGCCTCGCCGGTCAGTTCATGGGATTATGTGGCTACCCAGGTTGGACTGCTGTCGAGCAGGAGCATCGCCGAACGCGCCGCCCAG
>DASTCB010000173.1:0-2788 GCA_035711585.1 Sphingomicrobium sp. | reverse complement strand
CCGGTCTGGGCCGAGAAGCCGTTGATATTGATGACGCCGACGTTGTCCTTCACTTCCCACTTGACCGGCTTCAGCTCGATCCGTTCGCGAGTGATGTTGACGTCGAATGGCTTGTCGCGGCCGGGACGGACGATGGTCAGCTTGATCGACGTGCCGGGCTTGCCACGCATCTTCTCGACCGCCTCGTCGAGGCTGAAACCGTATAGGAATTCGCCGTCGATGTGGGTGATATAGTCGCCGGCCTTGATCCCCGCCCGGTCGGCGGGAGTATCCTCCATCGGGGCGATCACCTTGACCGCGCCGTCCTCGGTCGAGACGGACAGGCCGAGGCCGCCGTAATTGCCCTCGGTCGTGGTCCGCAGCTGGTTGAAGTCGGCCGCCTCGGCATAGCTCGAATGCGGGTCGAGCGCGGCCAGCATGCCGTCGATCGCGCCCTTGATCAGCGTGTGATCGTCGACCTTGTCGACATAGTTGGCGCGGACCCTCTCGAACACGCTGAAAAAGGTTTCCAGCTCCCGCTGCGTGTTGGTCTCGGCGGCAGCGAAGGCGGTGGTCGCCACCGGAACCATGGCCAGAGCGCCGACCAGCGCCAGGGGAGGAAGAAGCTTGGCTAGGCGTTGCATGGTAAGAATCCTGCTTGTGCGTCGCGCATAAGTTAACGTTTATCGCCGCCATTTGACAGCGGAACAGATGAAGCTGCGATTAAGGCAGGCGAAACCGGCACGCCGTCCTGCCGCAATTCCACGCCGAGCGGACCCAGCGCCCGGCCAAGAAACTCACCGCGGCGCACCTTTGCGCCACGCGGCATCTCACTGGCGACGCCCAGCAACAGGCTGGTCCAGCCATCGGGGTGGTCGATGATGACGACGCCGTCCTGCCCGCGGAAGGGCGCGGCGAAGACGATCTCTCCGTCGGCGGGAACGATCACGGCCGTCCCGGGCGGGGTATCGAACTTCAGGCCACGCGACACGATTCCCGCCCGGCTGACCGTTCCGAGGCCATCGTGAAGGGGGGATGCAACCGGCAGGCTGTAACCGAAATCGCTCACGGGAAGCGCCGAGTCGCCGCGCATTGGCCGGGCGGGGGCGAAGTCCAGTTGAGCGACGCGAGTCGCCACCTGCCGCGCAGCTCGTTGCTCGGCCGCTTCGCCTGCCGTGAGGGTTAGCGCCTCGCCGCTGGCCAGGACGCGGTCGCCGGCGCCGAACGCCTCGCCCGCCAGCCGCGACGCGCGTTCCGCTGCCTTCGTCTCCAGCTCGGCGAAGCGTTGGCGGCGGTTCTCCAGCTCCTGCCGGTTGCCCGCCAGTTTCGCGCGGGCGCGGTCCGCGGCAGCCGCCAGCTCCTTCCGCTCGTCCAGCTCGGCCTGCAGCGCGGCGCTCCGCTGCTCGATCACCGGCATGGTCGCATCGAGTAGCGCCTTGACGCGCACCATCTCGTCGACCGAGCCCTGGTCCGCCAGGGTCAGGATCGGCGGCTGCCGGCCCATGGTGACCAGCCCCGCCAGCAGCGCTGCCAACGGCGCCCTCTTCCTGGTAAGCCGCTGTTCGGCCAGTGCGACCCGGGCCTGGGCCAGCCGCAGCCCGGCGTCGGCCTCGCCGATTTTCGCCTCGGCTTCCTCGATCGCGACCGCCGCCGCGGCCTGCTCGGCTCGAAGCTTGTCGGCCTCATTTTCGGCCCTGGCGGCAAGGGACTCCAGTGCCTGCAGCCGCTTCGAGGCCTGCGCGGCTTCGGCCCTCGCCCGGGCCAGCGCCACGTCGGCGCTTTCCGCGACCGGGGGCAGTGGCGCGGCTGCCGCCAGCATCAAAGGCAGGACGATCAAGGCCAGCCTGCGCATCATCCCTCCCGGTGATAGGGGTGGTTGGCGAGGATGCTGGTCGCCCGGAACAGCTGCTCGGCAAGCATCGCCCGGACCAGCAAATGCGGCCAGGTGGCCGGGCCGAAGGACAGCAGCAGATCCGCCTTCCCGCGCAACTCCTGCTCATGGCCTTCCGCCGCGCCGATCAGGAACTGCGTCTCGCGGCGGCCGGTGTCGCGCCAATTCTCCAGCTTTCCGGCGAATTCCATCGACGACATCGCCTTGCCGCGCTCATCCAGCACGACGGTGATCGCGTTCGCTGGAGCGTCGGGAAGCACGCCGCCGCGATCGGGCAATTCGGTGATCTTGGTCGGCCAGTTGATTCGTTTCAGGTAGCGATCGGTCAGCTCCGCCTCGGGCGAGCGGCCGATCTTGCCCCGGGCGATGATATGCAGCAGCACCTCAGGCGGTTGGCGCGGAGGCCGCTGCTTTCGCCGGCTCGCCGTCGCCGAACGCCCACATCCGTTCGAGACTGTAGAAGCTGCGCACTTCGGGCCGGAACAGGTGGACGATGACGTCGTCGGCATCGATCAGCACCCAGTCGGCGACCGGCAGACCCTCGATCCGGACGATCCGGCCGAACCGCTGCTTGATCTTCTCGGCAAGCTTGTTGGCCATGGAGGCGACCTGGCGCGACGAGCGGCCCGAAGCGATCACCATATGGTCCGCGATCGACGATTTGCCGGCGAGTGGGATGGTCACCACCTCCACCGCCTGGTCGTCATCCAGCGATTGCAGGACAAGGCTGTGCAGCGCCTCGACGTCGACCGGCTGGGTCGGGACGGCGGACGCATTTACGGGTTGTGCCAAAGGGACTCCTCTAGGGACGGACGGCCCTGTGCCGGTTCACGGTGAAGCGGCGGTGCCAGTCTGGGTTAAGTGCGCGCAATCGCGTGGCGGAGGTTCGGTCAGGGGGCAGGCGAAGGAAGTTAATCG
>DASTCB010000172.1:0-4666 GCA_035711585.1 Sphingomicrobium sp. | reverse complement strand
TCCAATGTCGGCAAGAGCTCGCTGATCAACGCGGTCACCAACCGCGCCAAGCTGGCCCGCGCGTCGAACACGCCGGGACGGACCCAGGAGCTCAACTATTTCGATGTCGGGCAGCCGCTGCAGTTTCGACTGGTCGACATGCCCGGCTACGGCTTTGCCGAGGCGCCGAAGGATCTGGTCAAGCGCTGGCGTTTCCTGATCAACGATTACCTCCGCGGGCGGGCCGTGCTGAAGCGTGCCTTGGTCCTGGTCGATTCGCGCCATGGCCTCAAGGACGTCGACAGGGACGTGATGAAGATGCTCGACGACGCCGCGGTCAGCTATCACCTCGTCCTGACCAAGGCCGACAAGGTGAAGCCCACCGAGCTCGCGAAAACGGTCGAGGGAATCCGAGCCGAGGCGGCCAGGCATCCGGCCGCCCACCCGCTCATCCTGCCGACCTCCAGCGAAACCGGAGCCGGGATTGCCGAGTTGAGGACGGCAATCCTGGAGGCGGTAATCACGTGAAGCTGATCATCGGCAACCGCGCTTATTCAAGCTGGTCGATGCGCGGCTGGCTGGCATTGAAGCACGCCGGATTGGAGTTTGAAGAGCTGGTGGTCCCGCTGTTCGACGAGGCCTGGGAGCAGCGCCGCGAAGGCGACGAATTTGCGCCATCCATGGGCAAGGTGCCGATCCTCTGGGACGGCGACACCGTCATCTGGGACAGCCTGGCGATCATCGGCTTTTGCGCCGACAAGGCGGGACGGGAGCGGTTTTGGCCCGTGGATGAGGCGGCGCGCGGCATGGCCGGGTCGATGGCCGCCGAAATGCATTCAGGATTCTCGGCGCTGCGCCGCGAGCTTCCGTTCAACGTGCGCCGCAACTTCGGCTCGATCGATCTGTCGCCGGAAGTCGAAGCGGACGTGGTGCGAATCCTGAATCTCTGGGCACAGGCCCGCGCTCGCTATGGCGGGACCGGAGAATATTTGTTCGGGGACTGGGGCGCGGCCGACATCATGTACGCGCCCGTCGTCACCCGCTTCGTCACCTATGGCGTGCGTGTCCCGCCCTTCGCCGCCACCTACATGGAGGCGGTGCTCCACCGCGCCGACGTGGTCGAATGGATCGAGCTGGCCCAGGACGAGCCCTGGGTCATCGAGGAATATGAGGCCGCGCCTTCCGCCTAGTCGCGCTTCGGATATTCCGTCCCGTCGCGTCGGCAAAAGCGGCTGTCGTCGGTGAAGACCATGTCGATGTCGCTGTAGCCGCCGCCGGTTCGCGGCCCCGCGCTGATCGCGACAAAGGTGCAGGGCTCCTCTGACCGGTTGATGAGGTGATGGCCGTTGGTGCTACCCTTGGCCCATGCCAGGACGTCGCCCGCATTGACGTCGGTTTCGCCATCGTCCTCGACGAGCAGCGCCGTTCCGGACAGCATGATGACCAGCTCGTCCTCGCCGTCGTGCCAGTGGCGCTGGCTGGACCAGGCACCGGGCTCAAGCGTCACGTGGCTCGCGCCGAGCTCGGTGAGCCCGGCGAGCGGCGCGATCCGTTTCCACCACCGACCCTGCACTTCCTGATGAAACGGGTCAGGATAGCCGGTGGCATTGGATGGGACGACCGAATCAAGATCGACTTTCGGCATCTGCAACCTCTTCGTCACCCCGGCGAAAGCTGGGGTCCAAGCAAGAGATTCCAGCTTTCGCTGGAATGACGGGAAATGTTTGCTAGCGAGCGACCATGACTTCGTCCATCGACCCCGTTGCTCTCGCCTCCCGGCTGATCGCCTGTCCCAGCACTACTCCCGCCCGCGGCGAGGTGTTCGACGTGCTGGAAGAAGCGCTCCGTCCGCTGGGCTTTGAAGTGCATCGCTGGGTGATGGGCGAAGCGCCTGACGGACCGACGGAGAATATGGTCGCAATCCGGGGTTCGGGCGGGCCGCATTTCGGTTTCGCCGGTCACCTCGACGTGGTTCCACCCGGGGACGGCTGGGCCAGCGATCCGTTCGAGCCGGTCATCGCCGATGGCGTCCTGACCGGTCGCGGCGCCAACGACATGAAAAGCGCCATTGCCGCCTTCGTTACCGCCATCGCCGGCGTTCAAAAGGACCGGGGCACCATTTCCATGCTCATCACCGGCGATGAAGAAGGCTATGCCACCTATGGCACGCCGCGGATCATCGACTGGCTGAACGAGCGCAGCATCCGCCCCGACATGATCCTGATCGGCGAGCCGACATCGGTCGATCGCCTGGGCGACACGATCAAGATCGGCCGCCGCGGCTCGGTCAACATGTGGATCGACGTTCCCGGCACGCAGGGCCATGTCGCCTACCCTCACCGCGCCGACAATCCGATTCCAAAGCTGGCGAGGGTCATGGCCGCGCTCGATGCGCTGCATCTGGACGAGGGCACCGACGCGTTCCCGGCGTCGAACCTGGAATTCACCGGCATCTCCACTCCGACCCACGCCAGCAACGTGATCCCCGCCTCGGCCACGGCGCAGCTCAACATCCGCTTCAACAATCTCCAGCAGGGTCAGAAGCTGGTTGAACTGGTCGAGGAGATCGCCGCACGGGAGGCACCCGGCGCAACCGTTCGCGCCCGAATTTCCGGAGAGGCGTTCCTGACCCCGCCTGGCGAGCTCTACGACGTTGTCGTGTCGGCGATCCGTGAGGAGACCGGGATCGACCCCGAACTGTCGACCAGCGGTGGCACTTCGGACGGTCGTTTCCTGATCCAGCTGTGCCCGGTCGTCGATTTCGGCCTGCCCAACGCCTCGATGCACAAGGTCGGCGAGCATGCGGCCATCGAGGACATCTACACCCTCAGCGGCATCTATCGCCGGGTCTTGGAGAAAATATTCGGCGCTTAGCTGAGACCTTCACGTTCCGGGCAAGCCTTGAACGATCAAGGCCTAGGCGACGCTGGAGTGCGAGCCGCGATCGGCATTCGCCGTCCAGCTCAGATATTCCTGCTCGTACATCGGGCCGGCGAAGACGAACCCCTGAACTATGTCGCAGCCCATCGCGCGGAGAATGTCGGCCTGGGCGACCGTCTCGACCGCCTCGGCGACGATCTCCGCACCGACGCCCTTGACCAGCTGCATCACCGCCTGGACCACGACGCGGGCCTGCTCGCTGGTCTCGATGTCGGCGATCAGCGACTGGTCGAGCTTGACCCGGTCGAGCGGCATGGCGCGGAGCCGGGCGATATTCGAATAGCCGGTGCCGAAATCGTCGATGGCGATGGTTGCGCCATCCCGGCGAAGGGCGCCAATCTCCTCGAGCACCGTCTCGGAGCACTCCATCGCGGCCGTCTCGGTGAACTCCAGTTCAACCATGGACAAGGGAACGCCGGCATCCGTGAACGTTGAGCGGAGCCCAGAGAAAAAGTCTGCCCGGTCGAGTTGGCGCGGGCTAATGTTGAACGACAGCCGTCGCTTCACGCCCTGTGACTGCCACTCCGCGAGCATGGAGGCGACTTCTGCGATCACCCAGTCGCCTATATCGGCGATGATTCCAGTCTGCTCGGCCACCGGGATGAAGGTGCCGGGCATCCGGACGCCATCTCGTGGATGATTCCAGCGGAGCAGGGCCTCGGCGCCGCTGACCTCGCCAGTGGCGAAGCTCAGCTGCGGCTGCAGGGCGAGGACGAACTCACCGCGTTGAACCGCCTCGTTGAGCGCCGCCTCGGTATCGATCTTGCGCTGATGCTCGGCCGCCAATTCCTCGCTGAAGAGGCAATAGCGTCCGCCGCCGCTGTTCTTGGCGCGGTACATGGCGATGTCCGCCGCCCGCATCAGGGATTCGATCGTGACGCCATGATCAGGGCAGATCGCCACTCCAACGGACGCGCCGATGTCGATGCTGTGCCCGTGGAGTTCGAACGGTTCCGAAATGGCCAGCGCGATGCGGCGGGCGACCCTCTCGGCGTCCGACGCTTCCTCGATGCCCGGGAAGAAGATGGTGAACTCATCACCGGCCAGGCGCGCCAGCAGCGGACGCTGCACCGGTCCCTCACCCAGTTCGGCGGTGACGACCACCCGAAGGCGATTGGCGACCATGATCAACAACTGGTCGCCCCGGGCATGACCCAGGCTGTCGTTGACGTTCTTGAACCGGTCGAGGTCGACGAACAGCATCGCCGCCTTGGTCTCCTCGGTACGCGCGGCCAGCATCTTGTCTGCCTCAGCGCGGAAATGGAGGCGGTTCGGCAAGGACGTAACCGGATCGTACATGCCCAGCGCATGAGCATTTTCGATCGATGCCCGGACCTCGGCAAACAGGCTGTCTACGGCCGTCGCCAGCTTGGGCATGCATTCGCGCACGATGCGTGGCGTGGGGCTGGTCAGGTCACCTTGTTCGACCGCCAGCAAGCGGTCGCCGAGCGCGTTCAGCGCCCTGGCGCTCTCGCTATTAGGCCGCTCGGACGCGATATAGCTGATCAGCAAGCAGAACAGGCCAGCGCCGATCGAGGCGAGCACCTGCTCATTAAAGCGGGTGATGTAGAGGAATGCGCCCAAGGAAAACAGGAACGAGGCGATGCCAGCCGCGCCCGATAACAGGGCGTTGCTCACCTTTTGCGCCGTACCGTCCTTAACCGTCGAAATCTGCCTGCCCCTTGCCAGCCACTGCGCCAAGCGGGAAATTCAAGGGAACAGGGCTAAACAGTCGAGGTTAAGAAAG
>DASTCB010000171.1:0-2582 GCA_035711585.1 Sphingomicrobium sp. | reverse complement strand
GGTCGCGCTCCTGACCTTCTTCGCTTCGCCCTTGGCGGCGAGATACGCCAGCGTCGCGGCCAGTGTCGTGCCCGCCACGCAATAGCCGATGGCATGGACGCCCTCGACGCCGAGCAGGTCGGAAACCCGGTCGATCGCGTCGAGCTGGCCGCTCAGCACATAATCGTCGAGGTGGATGTGGGCGAGAGACTCGTCCGCCGACTTCCAGCTGACCATGAACAGGGAAATGCCCTGGTCGACACACCAGCGGACGAAGCTCTTCTCCGGCGTCAAATCGAGGATGTAGAAACGGTTGATCCATGGCGGGAAGATGACGACCGGCGTTTCCAGCACCTTGCCGGTCGTCGGCGCGTAGTGGATGAGCTGATAGAGTTCGTTTTCGTAAATTACCTTGCCCGGCGTCGTTGCCAGGTTCGTCCCGACCTCGAAGGCACCCTTCTTGGTCTGGGTCAGCTGGCCGCCCTGGATGTCCTCCAGCATGTGCCGGAGGCCGCTCAGTAAATTCTCGCCCTTGGTCTCGATCGTCCGTTTCATGACCTCCGGATTGGTCAGCGCGAAATTGGACGGGGCCATGGCATCGACGAAACTTCGGGTCGCGAAGCGCAGCTTTTGCCGCGCCTCATCATCAATGCCCTCCATTTCCTCGACTGAGCCCAGAAGCCGGTCGGAGATGGCGAGATAGCTATCCTTGATTGTCTGGAAGACGGGGTTCGCACTCCACTCGGGCGAGGCAAAGCGGCGATCCTTCCGCTGGCCTGCTTCGCCAGTTGAGCCGAGCATCCGGCCCCAGGCCTCCAGCCCCTTGCTCCAGGCCTCGGCGCCAGCGGTCATCCAGGCCATGGGATCCGCGGCATTGGCGGTGGATAGGCTGGGAAAGGGTTCGTCCTCCTTGAGGCCAGCCGCCCAAAATTCCATCAGCATCTGCTGGGCCCGCCCCATCACCCAGGTCCAGTGCTGCCAGTCCTCCAGGCTAGGGAGCGGCGGTTTCGTCGTCTCGGTCGTCATCGTGAGCCCTTTACGCCCGTCGTGCGGGGATGCGAAGGGAGGCCATGACTCCGCCCGCCATCACACCCGATGCGCTCGTCCTGCTCGATTATGTCGGCATCGCCGTCTTTGCGGTCTCGGGGGCGCTGCTGGCAGCCGAGAAGCGACAGACTCTCGTCACCTTCATCTTTTTCGCGGTGATCACCGGAGTCGGCGGCGGCACGGTGCGGGACCTCCTGATCGGTGCGCCGGTCTTCTGGGTGCGATCCAATGCGACGCTCCTCATCTGCATCGGCGCCGGTGTCGGTGTCTGGTTCCTGTCTCGCCGAACGCTAGCCGAGCGCGCCTTATTGTGGTTCGACGCCGTTGGTCTTGCCGCCTATGCCACTTACGGCGCCGCCAAGGCCCTGCGTTACGGCGTGGCGCCGGTTCCCGCCTTCGCCATGGGCGTCGTGACGGCCTGCGTCGGCGGCATCATCCGCGATGTCCTGGCGAACGAGCCGTCGATCCTGATGCGCCCCGAGCTTTACGTCACCGCCGCCGCCCTCGCCTCCGGCCTGTATGTCGTCGCGACATTGTTCGGCGTGCCTCCGGCCCTGGCCGCGGCAGTCGCGGGTCTCGCTGGTTTCTCGCTGCGCGGCGCCGCCATCGCCCGCGGCCTGTCGTTGCCGGCCTACGGTCGCTAAGGGCCGGACATGACTGACGAATTCTACCGCATCCAGCGCCTGCCGCCGTACGTCTTCGCAGAAGTCAATGCGATGAAGGCGGCGGCGCGGGCGCGGGGCGAGGACATCGTCGATCTCGGCATGGGCAATCCCGACGGCTCTCCGCCACAGCATGTCATCGACAAGCTCAGCGAGGTGGCGAACAAGCCGGGCGCCCATCGCTATTCCGCCTCGAAGGGCATTCCCGGCCTGCGCAAGGCCCAGGCGGCCTATTATCAGCGCCGCTTCGGAGTCGAGCTCGATCCGGACCGCGAGGTCATTGTCACCCTGGGGTCGAAGGAGGGCCTCGCCAACCTCGCCCAGGCGATCACCGCGCCGGGGGATACCGTCCTGGCACCCAACCCCTCCTACCCCATTCATAGCTTCGGCTTCATCATCGCCGGCGCGACGGTGAGGTCGATCCCGGCCGCGCCGGGTCCGGACTTCTTCGAGCGGCTCGACCGCGCCATGGCCTATACCGTGCCGCGGCCGAAGGTGCTGGTCATCGGCTATCCGTCCAACCCGACCGCGCAGGTGGTCGACCTCGCATTCTACGAGCAGCTGGTGGAGTTCGCGAAGGCCGAGGGCCTTTGGGTCATATCAGACCTGGCATATGCAGAGATCTACTTTGGCGACGAGCCGACACCCTCGATCCTGCAGGTGCCGGGTGCCAAGGACATCGCGGTCGAATTCACCTCAATGTCGAAGACCTATTCGATGGCCGGCTGGCGCATGGGGTTTGCCGTCGGCAACGAGAAGCTGATTGGAGCGCTGACCCGGGTCAAAAGCTATCTCGATTATGGCGCCTTCACGCCGATCCAGGCGGCCGCGGTCGCGGCACTGAACGGACCGCAGGACATCGTCGACGCCAACCGCCGTCTATACAAGTCGCGC